>JAJXAL010000025.1:0-38564 GCA_021628325.1 Segatella copri
TTAAGATTGCCTAAATTCGGGTGCAAAGATACGAAAAAAATGTGAGTTTCTTGCAGATTTCTGCAATATTTTATTACCTTTGCATGAAAGTTACAACAAACAGATAACCAAGAAAACTTGAAATATATGAAAAAAGTTATTTTCACCCAAGAATGGATTGCTTTGCATCCATACGAAAAAGCAGACGAAACAGATCTGTATTATACAGAACTCGCCAACGAAATATACCACGCTCTTGACGAGGCGTGCTACACCCATAACTTCAAGAATATGGATGAAGCCAAGCAGCTGGCACTCAGCATTGCCGGTTATTTCGAAGATGTGATTTCGGGCACAGGCATTTGGAAAACTTTCACGGAAGAATGCAAGCAGCGCTACGGCACCTACATTCCTTTCTATGAGAAAGAAAGCGAATTCATCAAGAGTACGCTCAACGAAGATGACCCGGCTTACGACCCTGAGGAAATCAACATCGCTGATGTCAAGTTCCTGCTCTGGCACCATTACCAGCAGAGCAGTTTCGTACAGGAAGCCGTTCCTTTCCTCTTCGGAACCCTGGAACTGGCTGCCAAACTTGCCTACAACATTCTCGACAGAGAATATGAAACGGCTCCGGAAAACGAGCGTCTTCTGACTTATCTCAGCGAAATGCCTGAGATAGAGGGCAACGCTGAAACAACCGAAGAGGAAATCGAGAAGAACAAGGAGTTGGATGAGATTCACCGTCGCGACACCCTGGCGTGGTTCCATTATGGTTGCTATTTCAACGTGGGCAACCAGAAGCGCCTGCAGTTTACCCTCCAGCAGATGGCAAACTCACCTCAGGGTCTCACCGAACCGCTCGCTTATTCTGTGCAGATGGAAATGACCATCGCCGGCAGAAACAATCTCCTGGCGCTCACTTCTTACGAATGGCTCCGCAAGATTTGCAGGAACATGCCTACCCACAAGCTCTGGGAGGATGAAGAGTTCAGGAAGAAGGCTATAGAGCTACATGAAAAGGCAGATCATGAGAAGGCGATTCACGACTACAATCTGCTCAAGGCGAAGGGATACGAAGACAAGTTCATCTTCCTGGAAGATGTGAAGACGCTGAAGGAATTCCTCAAGGAGATTGAATTCGAGTTGCCAAAGGACATCCGATTCCCTCAGAAATACGAGAAAGGCATCATCTTAAGCGGAAGTCCATACACAGGCATCAACATCAGTTTCGGTCTGGCTCATTGCATCGCATCGCCTGAGAACCCATACTATGTTCAGGAGCGTGCAGAGACCGACAGCTTTGGCATTATCAGCGGCAATGGTCTCCCATTCCCTTACGAAATTGTCTGCAAACTGATAGAAAACAACCTGATTCCTGATGCAAACATCTTTACAAGCCAGTATGTAAAGGAAGAGGGTTTGAAGATTACGCAGGCAAACCTCCAGTTCCTTGCCGATTACTACCTGATGGGTAGAAAGGATAAAGACCTGTCGCCTAAGGAGTTGTGGTAAAGACGCATTCAGCACACGCAAAAAGTTTACTACGCTAACGCCATTTTTTAAGGGGTTAGCGTAGTAAACTTTTACAGATTTATAGAAGAAAGAGCGGAAAATCAGCTGTTAACTGTTAACTCTGTTAACCCCAGCTTTTCTTCCGCTCTTTTTTAGTTTAGTATTTTCTCAGTTAGTTATTTCAAAATCACTAATTAAAAAAATCCCTGCGCTTGATTATCCAAGCTGCATAATCGGGAGTAATGGAATAAAGACACAAGCAAAACACTTCTGCTCTTGCTCAGTCTTGAGCAAGAGAAGCGTCTTTCCGATACGCCTTCTGCCTATCATCACAGTGAAAAGGGAATGCTTAGCCGATTTTTCCCAGTTCCTGCGCAGTATCTCTATCTCCTTTTTCCGATCATAAAACTTCATAATGTAACAGCCGTTAAATTAATGTGTGTTAAATAAACTGTGCAAAGATACAATATTTTGTCGTCAAAATCCCCCAATCTCAAAAAAAAAAACACACTTTTGGGGGATTTAAAGGCAAAAAGTAAAAATCTAAGATAAATTAATCAGTATCTATCGCACATATTCAACAATAAGTTTAGGCAATATGGTTCCTTGAGAATATTTTTTTTTAGAAAACATTCTTGATATTCAAAAAGTTTTTGTATCTTTGCAACAGATTGGAAGACTATGCATCTATCCTTTCTTACAAGACATTAAATATTAAAAAATAAAAGAGCATAAGAAAATACATTTTAATAACATAATAAGAAATCGCGTTTGCTATTTATTCGGTTGATTCCTGAAACCTGAGAAATTTCATAGAAACACCTACCGAAAGAATAAGTCTGTAAACGTCTGCGCTTTGGTGTGGACGGGACTTATCGGTATGTGTGGGCTTTCTCAGGGCCTTGGAATCAGATAATTTGCCGTTCACGCCATTTTATCTTTTCCATAGTCCACCTAAGAAATCCCACGATTCCACCGCTAAGATAGTTTTTCGCCCAATTAGCGCTTCAAAATGAAAAGACTCCATTCATTAGATGGGAGAGTTGTATCCATACTCTTCCTCTTTGGTGGTGTTGTATCCGTACATGCACAAGATAGCTTGTACCATACAACACTATCAGATTCTGTTGTCTCAGACAACACTCATCGTCTCAAGTTGAAAACATTAGTTGTACCCATTGTCCTCACTGGAACCTCAGCCTTCTATGTTCATAACGGATGGTTGACCAAACAACGTGAGAACATACAAGACAATTTATCAGCCAAGGGGAAACATAAGGTAAAAATCGACAATTACATGCAGTACTCCCCCATGCTTGCCGTCTATGGTCTCAACTTATTAGGTATTGACGGAAAGCATAAATTTTGGGACAGAACCGGTATTCTTGCCTTTTCGTATGCCACCATGGGAATAATCGTAAATAGTATGAAATATGCTTTTAAAGAAAAGCGTCCTGACAACAATGCCCGTAATTCATTCCCATCTGGACATACAGCAACAGCCTTCATGGGAGCTGAATTTCTATACCAAGAGTACAAAGATATTTCGCCGTGGATAGGATATTCTGGCTATTTGATTGCAGCTACTACTGGATATTTAAGAATCTACAATAATCGCCACTATCTCAATGATGTTGTTGCAGGAGCTTGTATTGGTATTATCAGTACAAAGTTTGCATATTGGCTTTATCCGAAAGTATTCACTAAATCCAAATGCCATCACTCTAACTTTCATACGATAAGCACACCTTTCTATGCAGATGGTAAAGTTGGCGTAAATGTCTGTATGTCTTTCTGATTATAAAGTATAATTCGTAAAATAATAAAACAATGAAAACATTACTTTTCATAAAGATGGAACAGCCACATTGTCAGCACATTCATGGATTCCAATAAAATAATACCCTTTACACTATGACACTTCAAAAGCAATAGACAACATGAAAAGAGCAGAAAGCAAACTGGAATCCAGTTACTTTCTGCTCTTTTAAGAATATATCTTCCTCTGTTCTTCAACCAAAGAACTACCTACTTCTTATTTCAGATTCTTATCCAAGAACTCCAGCATTTTCTCCTGTGCCTTCAAACCGCAGGAATGAGGAATGTCCCAAAGCTCCGTATCCAGCAGATTATCTGCTCCCTGACTCTTCCAAACCTTGTGCATTTCGGCGAAAGCATCCTTTACGCCAGGCACCGGGAAGAGCTTGTCTTTTGTTCCATTAATGAAGAGCATCGGCTTCGGACAGGCAAGGGAGGCGATGTGAGGATAGTCGAGATATTGGCGAAGACCGGGGATGCAATTCGCAAAACCGCCATTCTCCTTTCTTCCGAATCTCCGGGTAAGCTGCGCATCGGTGGTAATCATCCAGCAGATGGAAGCACCCGCCTTGATTCTATCCGATAAGGCAGAAAGCATCCACGAGCGATAGGCTCCCATCGAACAGCCCACGCAACCAATACGCTTCGCATCTACCATCGGCAGCGAAGCCAGGAACTCGGTGCTGGCGATATCATCGTAAGTCATGAAGGCAGAGAGGTCTCTACCCAGCATCATCATGTTGCCGGCTATCAGGTCGTATTTGTTTCTATCTACGCCCTCCTTTCGGCCTCGTTCTCCCCACATCGGAGCATCTGCCGAAAAGACTACGTAGCCATGTTTCGCCAGATAATCACCCACGTACTGATTATCGTAAAGTTGCTTTGCCCACGCATCCGCATCATCCAGAATCTCCTGACAGAGCGCCTGCTTCGTAGGGGAATCTTTTTCTTCCGGAGTAAAGAAAGGACGAATCATCTTCTCCTTTCCGATAAAGAGATGAGCGCCATGATCATGAAGCGCATTGACTGTTGGGAATGGGCCCTTGCCATCCGGAATCAGGAGATAAGCCGTAATACGGGAATAGGCGTTGATATTGAAGGCGATTTTCTGCGCCTTATATCCGTCTCTCTGCTCCTCGCCCAAAACTTCCATATTCCAAGCCGCAGCCGCCTTCGGAGGCGTCATCATGCATTCAAACACCTTCGCCCTTGCCGCCTTCTTCCACTTCTTGAAGTTCTTAATCGGACTGTTGCCCCAAGCCATCGGATAGGTCAGTTCCTTCTTCAGCGTTTCTACATAGGTAGGAATCTCTCCCTGCCATTCATACTTCTCCCGCTTCTGAAGCTTCGGCTTCGAAGAGGTTTTTGCAAGCGACACAGAGGTCTGTGCAAGCGCCACCGACGCCTGCAACAATGCAATGATACTATATGTGATAATCCTTTTCATTCTCTTGTCTTGTTTTGTTAGAAATCTTTCTTCCTGTTTATAAGATTAGTTATTGTTTGCAAAATTAAGAAATTATCCTCAAAAAGAGCCCAATAATCTCGATATTTTTGCGTACCTTTGCCTAAAACATTCATAAATAACGGATAAAACATTCATAAACAACAGATAAAACATCATCAAATAGAAGATAAAGCAATATGAAAATAGCAGTTTTTTGTTCAGCAAATAAGAATATCGACCCCGACTTCTTCACATTGACTGAAGAGATGGGAAAGTGGATGGCTGAGAACGGCCACGACCTGGTTTTCGGCGGCTGCAACTCTGGTCTGATGGATTGCATCGGCAAGGCAGTAAAGGCGAATGGCGGCAGAACCATCGGTGTGGTTCCTACGCTTGTAGAGCGAGGAGGAAGAACCTTCCCAGACCTCGACATCGAGATTCCGTGTGATAATCTCAGCGACCGCAAGGACCTGATGCTTGCCCAGAGCGACATCTTCGTAGCCCTTCCTGGCGGCGTCGGCACCCTGGATGAAATCTTCACCATCGCTGCCGCCCACACCATCGGCTACCATCACAAGATGGTGATTCTCTACAACATGAAAGGCTTCTGGAACTCCACCATCGCCCTATTGGATGACATGGCAGAGAAAAGCATGATTCGTGGCGATTGGCGAGATGTGATAGAAGTAGTGGATAACCTGGAAGAATTAAAGGCGATAGTTGAAAATTCCCATTAATATGATTTTTCGGCAAACTTGCACATTTCTCATATCAAAAAGTGGCAAACTTGCACATTTTTGATATTAAGGAAGGAATAGAAACCTATAAACGAAATACTCAGAAACAAAAGAAAGAGCGGAAAAACAACTGTTAACTGTTAACTCTGTTAACCCCAGTTGTTCTTCCGCCCTTAAACTTTATTCTGCCAGCAGCTTCTCTGCCATAGCCTTACCCAGAGCCTCGCACTGCGCCTTTACCTCTGGAGTAATCGCCTGCTTCATATCTACAGGCTCGCCTACAGCCTCGTAGTGGAGCTTGGTATCGTTCCACTCCTGAATCTTAGCCACCGCCTTGCTTGCCCAGCAATGAGAACCATACCAACCAAGGAGGTGGTTCTTGACGTCCTTATTGGCAAGCTCGGAGAGGAGAACCTCCATCTCGTGATAAAGACCGGCATTGTAGGTTGGAGCACCCACGATGAGACCCTTGTAGCGGAAGATGTCGCGCAGGATGTAGCTGTGGTGAGTCTTCGAGATATTATACATCACGATGTTCTTCACGCCTGCCTTGCTTGCTGCACGGGCGATGATTTCAGCCATGCGCTCGGTGTTGCCGTACATGGTGCCGTAGCAGATAACGAGGCCTGGCTCCGTCTCGTACTTCGACATCTTATCATACATGCCGATTACCTTCTCTATATGCTCGTGCCAAACCGGACCATGGGTTGAGCAGATGTAATCCAGCTCCACGCCAGCCAACTTCTTCAACGCATTCTGAACAGGGATTCCATACTTACCCACAATATTTGAGTAGTAGCGAACCATCTCCAGCCAGAATGTCTCGCAGTTGATTTCCGTATCGATGATTCCGCCGTTCAGCGCACCGAAGCAACCGAACGCATCACCTGAGAAGAGCACCTTGTTCTTCGCATCCAGGGTAACCATCGTTTCTGGCCAGTGAACCATAGGGATGAGAACGAAACTCAGCTCGTGGTTGCCCAATGAAAGGGTTCCGCCATTCTTCACCTCTACCACGTCATCAGTTACGCCGTAGAAGCCTTCCAGCATTCCCAGGGTCTTCTTGTTGCCCACAATCTTGATGTTAGGGTAATATTTCTTGATGAGGGCGATGGAGCCGCTGTGGTCAGGTTCCATGTGGTTGATGATAAGATAATCGATTTCGCGGTCGCCAATCACCTCGTGGATATTCTCGAGGAACTGGGTGAAGAAATCAACCTCTACAGTATCTACCAGCGCTACCTTCTCATCGTCAATGATATAAGAGTTGTAGCTCACTCCATTAGGCAAAGGCCAGAGGCCCTCAAAACGATGCTTGTTGCGGTCGTTTACGCCTACGTAATAAATCTTGTTTGTAATTTCTGTCATATCTTTTATATTTTTATAATTCCTTCTTCTTTTCTTCTCCGAATTCCTTGGAAACATAATTGTAGATGTCCTTGCAGCATTCGGTGGAGAATTCTTGAGCCGAAACAAGGAGACTGTCCCATTGCGCCTCAGACAATCCACGGTCGATGTCCTCGCGGGTGATTCCATCCTTGATCAGTCCGAACACGAAGCCTGCGTTGAAATTATCGCCGGCTCCGATAGTGCTCACCGGTTTCATCTTCTCCGAAGGATAACTCTTGGCAAAGCCGTTCTCGGCACGAACCTCTACAGGCTCAGCGCCCTGGGTGCAGATAAACTTCTTGCAGTAGAAACTGATTTCGGCATTATAAACCTTATCAGCCTCCGGTTTCTTGTAGAGGATTCCAAAGTCCTCATGGCTTCCGCGTACGAAATCAGCCATCTCCAGATTCTCTATCAGATTAGGTGTAATCTTCATGATTTCGTTCTGATGAGAAGCACGGAAGTTGATGTCGTAATAAAGAATGGCACCGTGCTCCTTCGCATACTCCAGGAAGCCGGCAACCTGAGGACGGACCACAGGATTCAGGGCGAAGAACGAACCGAAGAGCACGATGTCGCCAGGATTGATTTCCGGTGTGGCAAACTCCAGCTGGTCGTGAGGATGATCCTTGTAGAAGATGTAGTCGGCATTGTTGTTCTCGTCGAGGAAAGCCAGCGAGAGCGGCGACTTCGATTCCGGAAAGATGCTCACATTGTCAGCATTCACTCCATTATCTCTCAAAAACTGAATCACATACTCTCCTATGCGGTCGTTGCCCGCCTCGCTGATAAACGAAGCATTTACGCCCGCACGGCCCAACGAGATGACTGCATTGAATGATGAGCCACCCGGTACTGCCTCTATCGGCTTGCCGCCCTTGAAGATGATGTCAAGCACGGTTTCTCCTATTCCTATTACTTTGCGCATTGTTTTTTGATGTCTATATTTATTTTTTGGTGGCAAAGATAAGTCTTTTTGACGATAATGCAAAATAAATGACTATTTTTTTGGATAAATTACATTTTCAGTGTAACTTTGCACCTTGAAATGAAATACAATACTTATACACTCGATAATGGACTCCGCATCATCCACCTGCCTTCAGACAGCAAGGTGGTGTATTGCGGTTACCAGATTAACGCCGGCACCCGAAACGAGGAGCCGGGCGAAGAAGGACTTGCCCACTTCTGCGAGCACGTTACTTTCAAGGGCACAGAGCGCCGCAAGGCGTGGCACATTCTCAACTCTCTGGAGAGCGTGGGAGGCGACCTGAATGCCTACACCAACAAGGAGGGCACGGTTTATTACTCCGCCATCCTCAAGGAGCACATCGCAAGAGCCGTAGATCTGCTCACCGACATCGTTTTCCATTCGGTTTATCCGCAAGCGGAAATCGACAAGGAGGTTGAGGTAATCTGCGATGAGATAGAGAGTTACAACGATTCTCCTGCCGAACTGATTTATGATGAATTCGAAAATATCATCTTCAAGGGTTCGCCGCTGGGCCACAATATTCTGGGCACAGCCGAGCAGGTTCGCTCGTTCAAGACAGAAGATGCGCTGCGCTTTACAAGAAAGCTTTACCGGCCGGATAATGCGATATTCTTCGCTTACGGAGACATTGACTTCAAGAAGCTGGTGAAGCTTTTGAAGACTTTGAACATGGAACATGGAACTTTGAACTTTATGAATAGCAAAACTTCCGAAACGCCAACAGCAGAAATGGAAGCAGGCGATGCAAATCATAAAGTTCAAAGCTCAAAGTTCAAAGTTCAAAGTAAAGAAGTTCAAAGTAAAGTCGAGGGGCAGACGATTGTGATGCAGAAGAATACGCATCAGGCTCATGTGATGATTGGAACCCGCGCCTACGATGTGAACGACAGCCGCAGAATGCCGCTCTATCTGCTCAACAATATGCTGGGCGGACCGGGAATGAATGCCAAGCTGAACCTAGCCCTGCGCGAGCACAACGGACTGGTTTACACCGTAGAGAGCACGATGGCGGCTTATGGCGATACGGGCATTTGGAGCATTTATTTCGGCTGCGATGAGCACGACGTGAAGCGCTGCCTCAGACTGGTTCGCAAGGAACTGGATAAATTCATGCAGAAACCGCTGAGCGAGGCGCAGTTCAAGGCCGCCAAGAAGCAGATAAAGGGACAGGTAGGCGTGGCTTGCGACAACCGCGAGAACTTTGCCCTCGACTTCGGCAAGAGCTTCCTTCACTATGGCTGGGAGAAGAACGTAGACCGACTCTACGAGCAGGTGGATGAGATTACTGCCGAACAGATACAGGCCGTGGCTCAGGAGTTGTTTGATAAAGACAGGCTCACCACGCTGATTTTCAGATAAATAAGAAACAAAGAAGGCAACAACTTGGGTCGTCATGCGACTTCCCTCGTTGTTGCCTTCGTAATTTAATGAATTAAAAACTGCTTTTTTCTTAAAAACAACTAACAATTAACCTAAAAACTTAAACCTAAAAACCTAAAATGAAAATCTATAAAACCTAAAACGAATTCTTAACAATCTATATATGAAATCCCCAATCAGAATTTATCACGAAAACTCTCAGGGGACAGTATGAATTTCAAATGAAAAGGAGTTTTTACTCTCCTCTTTGGTTTCGGAAGCCCCTTTGGCTCCCTACTGTTACTCAGCTGTGCATTGCTGCCAGCCATTTTTTAATCTCGGCTCTTTTGGAGCCCTTCGCATGGCTAATCTCCGATTAAGCCAACTTGTTGTTAATAGCACCAACTTCAGCTACACATGCAACAACTACTGCGATAATCATTCCTAATACTAACATAATCTTTTCCTTTCTTAAATTTGTTATCTTAAATATACAATCTTGTAGTTTTACCTAACAAAATCTTAACTCTCTTTATTTCTTACCTCCCGGAGGAGGATTTCTATGCTCTCTTAGCTTCGTAGCTTATTTGCCGCAGTTCATTCCGAGGTTCATACCTGCGCAAGCAACTACTGCGAATGCTACTACTGCTACTGTCATTATCCCGAACATTACCATAATCTTTTATCCTTTTTTCTTTTTCTGGTGCAAAGGTATAACTTTTTGTGTGCGCACACAAACATTTTAGGAGAAAAGTTTCAAAAAGCCCTTTTTTCTTGATTAAGGTCAAGAACATTTACATTCTCATTACAAAATCAGGCATGAATTACAAGAATTACACCGATTTAAGACTCTCATGTCAATTAAAACACATTCATAATCTCATAGAACATCCGTGTAATCCGCATAATCCGTGCCTAATCTATTCTACGCAGCCATTCCTGGCGTTCCGTAGTGCCCATACTTGGCGATGAAACGGGCGGTCTTGGTGAAGGTGCCGTCCTCGTTCTTCATGATGAAGCCACGCTTCTTCCAGTTGCACAGCAGGATGGCAAGCTTCGTCTTGGTGCCATGAACCTGACAGATGTTCTGAATCTCAGTCTTGTCAAAGGTGTCATGAACGTAGAGAAGAAGATTGCTCACACCGGGAGTATGACACACAGAGCGGCTGTCTGCATCTATCGCCTCCTGCATCTGATTGCCGAAGAAACGCATCTTGCACCACAAATCATACTTCACGCTCCATACGATGAAATCCTCTATCGCCCGCAGGTTCCGCTCCTTACGGGCGATGATGAGGGCGCGTACGTCCTCGCCTTCCAGAGCTGAAACATAGCCTATGAGCTGCTGTTTGTCATAAGCTTTCACCGCCAGCATGTCGAAGGTGTTGGCGTCATCGGGCACGAGGCAGATGGTTCTTCCCTCTGCTTCTTTAGCATACTCTACCTCATGGCCTTTCACGTCATTATGGGTGAGTCCTACGATATGGAATGTGAGATTCTTCATTTTATGTTGTTAATATTGTTTTTACGTTTGTTTGCAGTCAGGTTACAAAAGTAAGGTTTTTCGGTGAAACCACCAAGCATTCTTGTTTAAATTTCCTAAAAGAGGGGACGGAGAAGACGGAGGGGGTTAACAGGGTTAACAGTTAACAGCTGTTTTTTGCATGGTCCCCCTCGCGTACCTTATTATATAATAATATATATATACTTATTTTTATATAAGTGTGTGGATGGAAGTATGCATTTTTGGGGTGTTAACTGTTAACCTGTTAACCTTTTGCTCTCAGAGCGCCCCTCTTCCATCAGAAAATGCGCTCTCTCCCGATGCCTGCTAAAGATGGCTGGCTGAGCCTTGGCAGAAAAAAGCTCAAACTCCCTGCTACAGCCCGTTTTACGGGCTTATATGAAGGCTGGAACGAGGCATAAATGATGACTGGCGAGAGGCATAAATGATGGCAGAAAGAGGGCATAAATGATGGCTCACGAAGGGGATGGATCATGCATCGCGAGGGAAGAAATATTGCGTCGCGACGGAACGGGGAATGCATCGCGATGCAGAAAAAAGGGCTTTTTAGAGCGGAAAACCATGAGTTGCGGGGCAGAAAACTATGAGTAAGTTTTGTTAACGGGGGAAGGCGAGGCTTTCATAAAATGATGGTTTTGCACCCTCCATTAAGCGTTTTTACTCAACGTACTGAGTAATTTTACTCAATGCACTGAGTAAATTCAGCTCAACAACAGGATAAAAAAAAAGAAAAACAGATGATTTAAGATTATTAAAGCCTTAAAATCGCTATTTATACAGAATATTTCCTATCTTTGCAGCATCTTTCAGTACCGAAAGTAGAAATTACTCAATCGACTGAGTAAAATTACTCAATGCACTGAGTAAATTGATAACAAAAAAAAGAAAAAATAAAGCAAAACAACAATTATAACATCAGAAAGGAGACCGGAATTATGTATAAAAGAAGCATTTACCACACGATTATCAAGCGACTGGAAGAGCACAGAATGTTCATCCAGGTAGTGATGGGACCCCGACAGATAGGCAAATCTACCGTCGTTAAGCAGGTGCTCGACGACCTCGGGAAGCCTTATCTCCTCTATTCTGCCGACACCATCCCCAACACATCACCAAAATGGATAAGTGAATGTTGGGCAAATGCCCGGTTACAGATGCGCGCGCAGCAGCTGGAAGAAATGATTCTGGTGATTGATGAGGTGCAGAAACTGAAAAACTGGAGCGAATATGTAAAGAAAGAATGGGATGCAGACTCGCTCAATCATATCAACCTCAAGGTAGTACTGCTCGGTTCTTCAAGAGTTTTGCTGGAGAAAGGTCTGGCAGAATCGCTCATGGGAAGATACGAGGAAATCAGGATGAGCCACTGGAGCTATCCGGAAATGAGAGAAGCCTTCAACATGTCGCTAGAACAGTATATATATTATGGTGGCTATCCGGGTGCCGCACAGCTCATAGAAGACGAAGAAAGATGGGGAAACTACATGAACGGAGCCATCATCGATGCAACCATCAACAAAGACATCCTGATGGATTCGCCAATCAGCAAGCCTGCCCTGCTGCGCCAGACATTTGAGTTGAGCGTAGCTTATTCGGGCAAGATACTCTCGCTCACCAAGATGCTGGGAGCCCTGCAGGATGCAGGCAACACGGTGACGTTGGCTGGATATCAGAACCTGCTAGGCGACAGCGGACTTGTAACAGGACTTCAGAAATTTTCTGTAGATATGGCCCGCAAGCGTGCCAGCATCCCGAAATATCAGGTTTACAACAATGCCCTGCTAAGCGTTCTGAGCGGATTGTCGTTTAAGGAAGCCGTAACTGACAGCAAGCGATGGGGACAGTTTTTCGAATCAGCCATAGGAGCTTATATCATCAGCGAAGCCTTCGTCCATCGTTTCGAGGTTTATTATTGGCGCGAAGGCAATGATGAGGTTGATTTCGTTCTCAAGAAGAACCAAAAGATTGTAGCCATAGAGGTGAAGAGCAATGGCGAAACCAAGACAACCGGCATGGAACGCTTCCACAAGCTCTTCAATCCGCTAGCCACCATAGTTGTGGGCGAGAATGGCATTCAGCCTGAGCTGTTCCTCAGCATGGATCTCAGAAAGCTTTTCGAATAAAGAAACTAAAAATGCCTGCTAGAGCAAATTTCTCTCTAGCAGGCATTATCATATCGGGCTTATTATTTTCTCACATACTTACGAACGGAACCATCGGATTTTTTCTCGATGACAATGCCGTTACTAGTAGCTATGCAGCCATTAATACCATATGTTAAAGATTTAGAATCCTTACTAGTCAAGACATTCTTGATACCAGAAACTTCACTTTCCTCTACATTGGTAAAATATTTCCAAATTGGAGCTGTCTTATACGCCTCCAAACTTTCCTTAGGAACAATCAGTTTACAATTGTCGTAGGTGTCTTCTGAGAAATAGTCATGACCTTCCCTGCCAACAACTGGTGGAATTGACGACAGGATGGTAAATTTCTCAATGTAATGACTACAAACAAAGTCGAGCGGAATCTCTTTCACGTATTTACCCAAAGTTACTTCCTTTAATCCGGAACCACTTAAGGCAAAGAAACCTGGACGACCTATATAAGCTATTTCCGCACTGCCAAACATACCCCAATTCATATCCAACTCGTTTTCTCCATCTTCAAGTATAACGCTCTTTATCGGAGTCTTGCTGAATGCACCATCGCCTTTGATTCGCATTACATTACTAGATATATTTATCTGCGTCAAACCAGTCTGGCTGAAAGCATAATCTCCAATGCTTTGAAGTTTTTCTGGAAATTCGACGGATGTTATTCCTATACAACCTTCAAATGCGCTATCTGAGATGTATTCTAAACTTTCAGGGAAAGTAACATCCGTCAGTTTGCTCTGTCCCTTAAAAGCCTCTGAACAAACACAAATTATGCCCTCTGGTATTGCGACAGAAGCAGGAACTTCTCCCTTGTATTCATAGAGACTCTTTCCGATAATAACCATGCCATCTGGTTGTTTATCCAACCATGCAGTTGAATAGAAGGCTCTATTTCCAATAGAGTCAACAACTTCTGCAAAACTTATATCCGTAAGTTTTTTATTCATGAAGAAAGCACAATCGCCGATAGTGATGAATTGGCGAGCATCTGTCTTTGACTGACATTTCTTAGCACTTACAGGCGTTTTTACAGACGAGTATTGTACCCTTTCCAAGTCATGGCACCAAGCGAATGCATATTTACCAATTCGCTTTAAAGACTTGGGTACGTACACTGTAGAAAGAGCCATACCTGCAAACTGGTAGCCATGTATCTCTGTCATATCTTCCGGAATAATTATCTCATTCACTTGTTTTCCATTGATTCGCAAAATGCCCTGTCCGTCTATGGCAAACATTTCTTTCTTTAAATTGAACTTGATATTAAGCCACTCTTCTATTGTGCCATCATAATCAATCGCATTTGCCGTAGGAACATCACCCTCACCTGTAACCTGCTTTAAGTTCTTAGAGATTACAACATTATGAATTCCCTCCTCTTGGATCCAGCCGCTCACATAAAATCCATATTTGTCGATTTGCAGATTCTCTGCCTGTATCGTTACTTTATCAAGCAAACATCCAAGAAAAGCTCCTTCGCCAACACGTTTTACCCAAGAAGGAATCGTTACTGTTTTCAATCCTCTATACCCTGTAAAAGACCATGCGTTAACAGCATTTACATTAGCAGGTATCTCCAAGTCCGTAACAAGTCCTGCTCCTATATAGAATTTTTGAGCATGGGTAATCGGATTCGTATCAGTAGGATAACCAGTTCCCGCATCTTCAGGGCTATCATGGTCTATTATCAGATAGTCAAAATTAATGCCCAACCATTCCTTAAGGCTACCAGAAAAAGTCAATTTTGTAAGATTAACCCCGCAAAAGGCTCCACCTCCCACATATTCCAAAGAGTTAGGGAGTACCAATTCTGCCATGCTTTCACAATCATCAAAAGCATGTATTCCAATACTTTTCAAAGGAGTTGGCAGCGTCAAACTTTGTAAATTCGAGCAACCCTCAAAAGCATGATCTTCAATCGCCTCTACATTTCCGTTAAAATAAGCCCTTTGCAATGCCTTGCAGTTTCGAAAAGCCGACTTAGGTATTACCTTCAGGTCGTGAGGAAGACTAATCTCCACAAGACTGGAACAACCGCAAAACATTTCCTCACCCAAAGATTCTAAATCATTGGGGAGGGACACCGATGAAAGAGAGGAACAATTTTCAAAAACATTTCTTTCAAACGAGGTATTCCCTTTTATGGTCAAAGAAGTCAAATCTTCACAATTCTCAAAAGCATTTTCCCCAACATTTTTCAATGAACTAGGCAAAACAATATTTGTCAATTTCGCACCACAAAATGCACTACTACCTATACTATCAAGAGTATTAGGAAGCTCTATGCTTTTAATACCAGAATCCTTAAACGCCCAATCTCGTATAGTCTTCAAATTGGGAAAAGACACAGTTTTTAGCGATGTAGTTCCATTAAAAGTTTCTCTTTCAATAATTGTTATACCATTGCCTTCTACTGTTTTCAACTTAGTTTTACCATCCAAAGATGGTAAATGTGTTATATTGTCACCAAGGTGCAAATTTACAAGATTTTGTAAGGAACTTAAGTAATCATTATTATCGTTAACAACACGACTTATTGTTAAATCGGTTACCGGCGTATCATCACTAATACCTAAGTATAACTTCTCCTTGCTTTCCTGTATTACTAGGTCTCCCAATACGCTACAATTTGATAATCCTAAATGTGAAACGGTACCTGGGACTACCAGTGTATACAATGAAGGACATCCATAAAGCTTGACATCATCAGCAGTACTTGGAATATCCAAAGTCGAGATATAAGCATTTTCCAACTCAATGGACTTCAGTTGTGGAAGAACTATTTCTTGCGCATAGCATTTATTTATTTTCAAATCTTTGATAGGCGCATTTATCGTTATTTTTGTAAGTCCATAACTTTCTTCAAATGCATTCTCGTCAATCCCCACAACGTGATAGGTTACACTTGGTTCATAAGCATATTCTTTACACACTACCTCTTCAGGAATAACGATTTCACCAGAATAAGTTCCACCAGTTTCCGGTTTTGATACAATAGCGCCACCATCAGACTCCCGATAATACACGCCCTTATATTCAAAAGCGAATGAATTATAACATCCAAGCAGAAGCAACATTAGAATAAAAAAATGTTTCATAATTAGCTTTTTGAATTACCTAGCAACGTCCCCTTCACTAGAAATTAAATGATTATCCTTGCTCCGCCAAAACAAAAAAGCGTGGGAACCTTACCAGTTGTCCGTCCCACTCTTAGAGGCCTTCGCATTGCCCATCTTGTCGAAACGAACAACGTCGAAGCCCACGCCGATATGAATATACTATCCCCTATACAGATATTTGACATCTCGCTATACGCAATATGCCATACCCATAGTAAGGAATGTGGATAAACACATCCCGAGAGCATCTACCGTTGCACTGTCTTTGACAAGATTTGGAGTTTGCGAAGTTCCTAAGAGTCAAGTTCAGAGCGTCTAGTAAACGCTTTTCCATTATGTCGCAAACACATACTGCCCCCACTAGTTGGACAGAAATACTTTCTGATAAGTAAAAACTGCCCTCTTATCGGTGCAAGCTTAATGTGCTCAATGCAAAGATACACAAAATCCGAAATTTTACGCTTAAAATATGAATAATTTTTCCTTTTCTACCTCATTTTTTATTTTATCTGCATCATTTAAGCGTAAAATGATGCAGATATTTTTGTTTTAGGGCAGATAATTGGAATATTCTTTGTAAATTTGCAGCAGAACAAATAAACAAAAGACTATGCATCAATTCGACTACAAAAATACACCCGAGCAACTGCTCACGCCATCCATCGTGAGACAGCTCGCTATCTTGCACGAATACAAGGGCAAGCAAGACCTTTACGTATCGGCAAAAGCCGACACCCTCACTGCCTTGCTCAATATCGCCAAGATACAGAGTACCCGCTCTTCCAACCGCATTGAGGGAATCTACACCTCAGATGAGCGCATCCATGCACTCGTCATGAAGAATGCCGAGCCTCAAAGCCGCTCAGAAGAGGAGATTGCAGGTTATCGGGAGGTACTGACCACCATACACGAGAACTATGTGTACATTCCTATTCGCCCCAACAACATTCTCCAACTGCACCGAGACCTCTATTCTTACGGCGGGAAGGAGATTGGAGGACGATTCAAAAACACCGACAACATCATCGCTGAGACCGACAGTGAAGGGAAGGAGCACATCAGGTTCACGCCGATGCCAGCCTTCCAAACTCCCGAAGCAATGGAAGACCTCTGCTGTGCATTCGACGAAGCTATAGATGAAGGCAAACATGATGCACTCTTGCTTATTCCGATGTTCGTGCTCGACTTCCTCTCAATCCATCCTTTCAACGATGGCAATGGCAGGATGAGCCGTCTTCTTACCCTTCTTCTGCTTTATCGCAGCGGGTACATCGTGGGCAAATATATCAGCATCGAGATGCTCATAGAGAAATCGAAGGAGACCTACTACGATGCCCTGAAATCAAGTTCCATCGATTGGCACGACAGCCAGAACTCTTATCTTCCATTCGTAAGCTACTATCTGGGGATATTCATCAAGGCTTACCAGGAATTCCAGGACAGGGTGGAACATCTGCACGGCAAAACGCTTTCGAAAGCTGAGCGCATCAAGGCCGTCTTCCACAAGAAGTTGGGGAAAATCACCAAGGCAGACATCGCCAACCTCTGCCCTGACATCAGCATCAGCACCATTGAGCGCACGCTCAAGGAAATGCTCGTTGCGGAGGAAATTGAGAAAGTGGGAAGCGGAAGAGGAACGGGATACGTTTTAAAAAAAAACATGAGCCACTGAGTTTTTTTTGCATTGGGGTTAACAGGTTAACAGTTAACAGCCCATTTTTGCATACTTCATCAGATAAGAATAAAGAAATGAGGCGATACTCTACCTTATTATTTATAGGAAGAATATCGCCTCGTTGCCTTCATTGAAAAGGAGGTCAAGGATGCTCATATTGGGCTGAAAACCGTGTTTCTGCTCGTAAACCTGGTAATAGCGCTTCGACTCGAATTCGGGGTCTGGAAGGGGTTTCTTGGGGCGAATCGCATCGCGGAAATCAACTATGTGAGTGTTGAATGTTGAATGTTGAATGTTGAATTGGGCTTGCGCCTCTGGGCTGTTGAATTCTTCACTCTTCACTCTTCGTTCTTCACTTTCTTCGCTCTTCACTCTTCGTTCTTCACTTAAAAAGTACTCGTCGGTAATCGAAATCTTCGGACGGATGTCGAGGAGCTCTATCATCTTCGCGGTTGTCTCCATGTTGAAATCGAAGAGGAACTCGTATTTCTTCTCGTAGAAGGGGCGGATGTCGTCCTGGTAATACTCGAAGAAAGGGCTCTCGCCGTAGGCTGAAAGGAGCGCATTCCAGTGGACGTGGCGCCAGTTGGCGTGGTCGGAGATGCGGATGTCCTTCATCGACAGGGAGATGTCGTGATTGGTGGGGATGGTGAGCGCAAGAGGGCCGTTGGTGGTAGGGATGAGCATGCGGTTACGATAGGTTTGCTTGATAAAGCTCTCGTGGCGCTCTATCAGGCATTCATCGTAGCGGTTCAGCTTCTGGTACCACTGGATGGGGCCGAAATATGTGGAAGAAAGAAGGGCTTTCAATTTCTGCTTTGTTATGAAGGGTTAATGATGAAGAGGGGGACGAGCGATGGAATCGCTCGGAACGGGGGCAGACGGGGGACAAGCTTCCGGCGGGGCTCTAAGCAGCGGCGAGGAGCACGAGAGAGCGAGGAGCGGCAGCGCGAGGGAGCTAGAACAGCTTATGGGCTTTGCCTATCATCTGGTGCTTGTGGACGAGCTGCTGGCCGGTTGGCGTCTTCAAGAGATAGAAGCGGCAATCCTTGCAGCCGCAGCGCTTGCAGCATACGGTTGGGATGACGAACTGCACGGTGTCGATGCGCAGCGTATCGCCCGGAAGCTTCTCTATCCTGCCTATGAAATGAGACTCGAAGACGCGCTTGCGATGCTGGTTCTTGGGCTGGTAAACCACCGTATCGGTGAATACAACCACATCGCCACGCCCGAAATTTTCGCAGTCAATCCTGTTCACTATCACCCGGTTGCCTGCCTTCAGCTGGGGCGGAAGCCCGCCCTGAGGCACCGAGAAGATAGTGAAAACATAGGTGCGCACTGCCCAAGCCAGGAGCAGCGACAACACCAATGCTATTAGGAATTTGACGGCAGTCTTCAATTCTTATTTCTTTTTTTCTTACTTAATATTGTCTACAAAAGTGAAGAGGCGGTTCCAACGAATGCCTGAGAAGCCCGGATGATCTGGGCTGTGGCTCCACCAGATGAAGATAGGCTTGCCCACGATGTGGTCCTCAGGCACGAAGCCCCAGTAGCGGCTGTCGGCTGAGTTGTGGCGGTTGTCACCCATCATCCAGTAGTAGTCGAGCTTGAAGGTGTAGCTCTTCGCCTGCTTGCCGTTGATGAAGATGCGGCCGGCGTTGTCTACCTTCAGGTCGTTGCCCTCGTAAACCTTGATGCAGCGCTCGTATACAGGCAGGTTCTTCAGCGTCAGAGCGATGCTCTCGCCCTTCTTCGGAATCCAAACCGGACCGTAATTATCTCTTGTCCAGCCGGTATAGGCGTTGAGCGGATAGAGGTCGCCATAGGTTGCATCCGTATTGATAGAGATGCTCTCTACGAGGTTTCTGTTCGCCTTCAGCGCCAGATAAGCCTTCTTGGTGAGCGGAATCACGCCACTCTGATTATACATCAGCAGGTCTTCGTTGGTGATTCCCAGTTCATCGGCAAGGTCGATAGGGAACTCGCCCTTGAGCTTCATCTTATAAGTATACTGCACGTTATCAGGCTCCTTATTCGCCTTTCCGTTCAGATAAACGATGCGGTTCTTGATCTGCAGGGTCTGACCAGGCAAGCCTACGCAGCGCTTTACATAGTTCTCGCGGCGGTCGGTAGGACGGCTGATGATGTCGCCATATTCGCCCGGCATACTCTCGATGTAGTGGCGTCCTGTGGCGTACACCTGCTCGAAGTAGCGATAACGCTGCAGAGGAGTGAGGTGAGCCACGTCCTTAGCCAGGCCGTTCTGCTCCAGAATCTGTTCTCCGAAAGGATAGACGAGATCGTGATAGTAGTCGCATGCCTGATAGCGCTCCTCATTGACGAGCGTATCGCCTGCAGGATAATTGAATACCACGATGTCGTTGAGCTTCACGTTGCCCAAACCCTTCACGCGGCGGTAATCCCAGTGAGGCCACTCAATGTAGCTCTTCACGTTGACCAGCGGCATGGTGTGCTGGGTGAGCGGCATGGTGAGCGGAGTTTCAGGAATGCGAGGACCGTAGCTTACCTTGCTCACGAAGAGATAATCGCCCGTGAGGAGACTCTTTTCGAGAGAGGAAGACGGAATCACATAGTTCTGGAAGAAGAAGAGGTTGATGAAATAAACCGCTACGAGTGCGAACACGAGCGCATCTACCCAGCTCATGATGAAACGGATAGGGCCTTCCTCATCCTTCCACCACTGCCAGTGAATCTTCTTGGTGATGTAAACATCGAAGATGAACGGAACCACAATGAGTCCCAGCCAGCTTTCTACCCAAACCAGAAAGAGAAGATAGAGGGCGAGAACCACTGCGAACTTCGCCCACTGTACCTTCATATTGAGTTTTTGTTTCTGCTTGTCTATCATAACTTCTGCTTAGAACTTAAATAAATCTGATGTAGTGAGCAAGCCGGAATGGTTGGCTGTGAACTCAGCTGCGAGAACGGCTCCCAGGGCGAAACCCTTGCGAGAATGGGCACTGTGCTCGATGGTAATCATATCAGCATCGCTGTCGTACATTACGGCGTGGATTCCCGGAACCTCGCCATCACGTACGCAGTTGATGACCAAATCCTCATCGGTGATGTTTGCATCGCCCTCATCGTGATGACCATCCTCAGTCCAGTAAGTAACGCCACGCTTCCAGTCCTTCTTTCTGTCGATGTTGTCGATGATTTCCTCGGCAAGGGTGATGGCTGTACCTGATGGCGCATCAAGTTTGTGCACGTGGTGGGTTTCCTGCATGCATACAGAGTACTGTGGGAAACCATTCATGATTTTAGCCAGATAGCGGTTTACGGCTGAGAAGATAGCCACACCGATGCTGAAGTTAGAGGCCCAGAAGAGGGTCTGCTTACCGTCGGCGCAGAGTTTCTCCACGTCTTCCTTATGGTCTTTCATCCAACCTGTAGAACCTGAAACCACCTTCACGTTGTGAGAGAAAGCCTTCAGATAGTTGCCGTAGGCGGCAGTAGGGTTGGTAAACTCAATGGCAACATCGGCAGAGCAGAACTCCGGGCTGTCGATGTCTTGAGGGTTATTCACGTCAATCTTACAAACGATTTCGTGGCCACGCTGCAGGGCGATCTCCTCGATCATGTGTCCCATCTTTCCGTAGCCGATCAAAGCAATTTTCATCTTTATCTATTTTTATTTTTGTTCTTATTTCTAAACCTTTCGGCAAAAAAAATGCAAATGAGCGCAATGAAAGCTTGCTTTCAAATTGCCGAGTGCTGCTTTTTTTATGCAAAAATACACATTTTTCTTCAAAAAACCTTGAAAAATCCTTGTTATTATAATAATAAATAGAAAATTTTGGTTATTTTTGCAGTGATTTAAGGCTTTTAGCCTCATTTAGTAACTAAAAAAGAGAAAATTATGAGCAGATATATTTTTGAGACGAAGATGGAAGTAAGAGATTATGAGTGCGATATTGAGGGCATCGTGAACAATGCCAACTATCTGCACTACATGGAACATACCCGCCATCTCTTTCTGAAGGAATGCGGCCTCAGCTTTGCCGAAATGCACAACAAAGGCGTGGATGCAGTGGTGGCGAGAATGAACCTGCAGTACAAGGTTCCGCTGCAATGCGATGATGAATTCTTCTCGCGTCTGTGGCTGGAGAAGCAGGGCGTGAGATATGTTTTCCATCAGGACATCTTCCGTGCCAAGGACGAGAAACTCTGCCTCAAGGCAACCGTAGAACTCGTCTGCCTCATCAACGGAAAGCTGGGCAACAGCGAGGACTACGACAAGGCATTCGAGAAATATTTCTCATCCCAAGGTTAACAGGTTAACAGTTAACAGCTGATTTTTCAATACCCCTTCCGCACACGAGCGAAGAACTTGCGTTCCGAAAGAGGCAATCCTATAAACCATAAAAGCCGAAACAATATGGAGCAACTCCTTCATTATGTGTGGAAGCACAAACTCTTCCCACTCTCTCCACTCACCACCACCTGGCACCAGGCTGTGGAAGTAATTGACCCCGGACTGCACAACCGCAATGCAGGGCCCGATTTCTTCAATGCCAAAATCAAACTCAACGGAACCCTATGGGTGGGAAACGTGGAGATTCATGACAAGGCAAGCGACTGGTATGTGCACGGACATGATAAGGATGAACGCTACGACAACGTTATCCTGCACGTTTGCGGAACCATCGATGTAGAGGCAAAGAACTCGAAAGGCGAGCCCCTCGTGCAGTTGCAGCTCGACATCCCCGAAAACGTATCGAAACATTATCAGGAGCTGCTGAGCATCGACCAGTATCCTCCCTGCTACCAGATTATCCCTTCGCTCACCCGCCTCACCGTGCACAGTTGGATGAGCGCCCTGCAAACCGAGCGCTTATCGCAGAAAACCGATGCGATAGAGGCACGCGTAAAGCAATGTAACGGCGATTGGGAGAACGCCTACTTCGTGACCCTGGCGCGCAACTACGGGTTCGGAATCAACGGCGACGCCTTCGAGCAATGGGCTTATCATCTGCCACTGAGGGCCGTAGACCATCACCGCGACGACCTCTTCCAGATAGAAGCCCTCTTTCTGGGGCAAGCCGGACTGCTGGAGCTGAACACCATTCCCGAAAGATATCAGAAAGACGCACTGAACGACGGGTATTTCTCCCGATTGAGGAACGAATATCTCTATCTCTCGCATAAATTCTCGCTGCAGCCGATGGATTACAAGCAGTGGCGCTTCCTGCGCCTGCGTCCGCAGAACTTCCCTCACATCCGCATCTCGCAGTTAGCCAATCTTTATTATAACCGCCGTGCGGGGCTGAGCCAGCTGCTCGAGGCAAGCACGGTGAAGGAGGCGAAGCAGGTGCTCTCAACCAGCGTTACGGAGTATTGGGAAACCCATTATACCTTCGGCAGCACGAGCATCCGGAACGAGAAGCACCTCTCCCCTTTCTCGCTCAATCTGCTCATCATCAACACCGTGGTTCCCATCCTCTTTGCCTATGGAAGGCACCGGGGCGAGGAGAAATACTGCGACCGCGCCTTCGACTTCCTGGAGGAGCTGAAGGCCGAGAATAACCACATAGTAAGGATGTGGAAGGAATGCGGTCTGCCGGTAGAGAACGCCGGGGATAGCCAGGCGCTCATACAGCTGAAGAAGGAATACTGCGACAGGAAGGAATGCCTGAGGTGCAGGATAGGTTACGAATACTTGAAGAGATAAAAGATAAAGATTATGGCTGATCAACAGGAAATACTGAACACCATTCTCCTGACAAGGCTCAATTACTTCAGCCTGGCAGGAATGCTGGAGCTATACAGAAAGGTAGGCTCCGCTACGCTCATCCTGGAGCATAAGAACAACCTCAGAGACATCCTCCCCGATGCCTCGGATAAACTCGTGAGCGCTATCCAGAACTGCGAAGAAGCCCGAAAACGCGCTGAGGAAGAACTGGAGTACGACATACGCTACGGAATAGAACCCATTCCGATGAACGACGACCGCTATCCGCAACGCCTCAAAGACTGCGATGACGCACCCCTCATCCTCTTCTATAAAGGCAACGCCAACCTCAACCAGCAGCGCGTCATCAACATCGTAGGAACCCGCCACTGCACGCCTTACGGCGAAGACCTCATCCGCCGCTTCATCACCGACCTGAAGCAGCTCTCACCCAACGTGCTTATCATGAGCGGACTTGCCTACGGAGTGGATATCGTGGCGCACCGTCAGGCACTCGCCAGCGGCTACGAAACCATAGGTGTGCTGGCTCACGGTCTGGATGACCTCTATCCCCGTCAGCACCGGGAAACGGCAGCGAGAATGATAGAACAGGGCGGACTGCTCACCGAATTCCTTACCCGTACAAATGCGGATAAGATAAACTTCGTGCGCCGCAACCGCATCGTAGCGGGAATGTCGGATGCCTGCATCCTGATAGAGAGCGCAGTTCATGGCGGCGGCCTCATCACCTGCGATATTTCGCAATCCTACGGTAGGGACGTCTTCACCTTCCCGGGCAGGATAGGCGACCACTACAGCGAGGGCTGCAACAACCTGATACGCAACAACGGCGCCACGCTCATCACCAGTGCCGAGGACTTCGTGAAGGATATGGGCTGGCAGGATGATACAACCCTGATGCGAGCTAAGCAGCAAGGCATCGAGCGCAGTCTCTTTCCGGAATTATCTCCAGAGGAGCAACTCATCGTAGATGTCCTCTCCAAGACCAACGACCTGCAAGTGAATCTCATCTCCATAAAGACGAATATCGACATTTCTCGCCTCACTTCCCTCCTCTTCACATTGGAGATGAAGGGAGTCATCAAGACCTTTGCAGGGGGAATGTATCATCTTTTGAAGTAGTATTTTCTTTATTTTCAGAAAAAAGCAGTAACTTTGCAGCCGCAAAAAAGAAGATATACATCATAGGAATAAGAAGATTTCACTCGAAACTCATGAAAATAGGTAATATAGAATTTGGGCCTCAGCCCCTCTTCCTCGCTCCGATGGAAGACGTAACGGATATTGGCTTTCGCATGCTCTGCAAGCGATTCGGAGCCGCCATGGTTTATACTGAGTTCGTATCGGCGGAAGCCTTGGTGAGAAGCATCAAGAGTACAGTCAGCAAGCTTACGATAAGCGATGAAGAGCGCCCTGTGGGCATTCAGATTTATGGCAGAACCACCGAGGACATGGTGGAAGCTGCAAAAATCGTAGAACAGGCGAAGCCGGATGTGATTGATATTAACTTCGGTTGCCCGGTGAAGAAGGTTGCCGGAAAGGGTGCAGGAGCCGGAATGCTCCGAAATATCCCATTAATGCTGGATATTACAAGAGAGGTGGTGAAGGCGGTAAACGTGCCGGTAACTGTGAAAACCCGATTGGGATGGGATTGCGAGAACCTCATCATCACCGACCTTGCCGAGCAGCTACAGGATTGCGGAATCCAGGCGCTCACCATCCACGGCAGAACCCGTAGTCAGATGTACACCGGAGAAGCTGACTGGAGCCTCATAGGAGAGGTGAAGAACAATCCCCGCATCCATATTCCTATCATCGGCAACGGCGACATTACGACCCCGGAAGAAGCCAAGCTTGCTTTTGAGCGTTACGGCGTAGATGCGGTGATGATTGGCAGAGCCACCTTCGGAAGACCATGGATTTTCAAGGAAATACGCGATTACTTAGACAATACAGGCGCAACTCCATTAACCGTGGATGAGAAAATTGACCTCCTGGAGGAGCAGCTGCGCATCAACGTGGAGCGCATCGACGAGTACAGAGGCATTCTCCACACCCGTCGCCACCTGGCCGCCTCCCCAATCTTCAAGGGCATTCCCGATTTTCGCCAGACGAGAATCGCCATGCTGAGAGCCACGACCGTGGAGGAACTAACTGGGATTCTGAAAGAATGTAGGGAGAGAATCAAGGCGATAGAAATCTAGACTTGCTTGCGGCGGATGGCAAACCGCCGAAACCATAAGATAAGTAAAGGGAGACTCCAACAATGATGGTTGGAATCTCCCTTTTTTATTCGCAGTTAACAGGTTAACAGTTAACAGCTGTTTTTTTATACTTTTCCCTTAAAACTGGAGGATATTACTTCTTCAATATTGAAGCACCTTCGAGCAGGGCGAGTGCCTTGTTCTCGTTCTCCTCCATGATTTCACGCTCTCCCGGACCCTTGTCGTTGATTCCGCAGAGGTGCAGGATGCCGTGGATGATGACGCGGTGAAGCTCATCATCGTAGGTCTTGCCAAACTGCTCGGCATTGGTGCGGACGGTATCGAGCGAAATCACGATGTCGCCGTTAATCACATCATCCTCATCATAATCGAAGGTGATGACATCGGTATAGTAATCATGACCCAGATACTCGTTGTTCACTTCGAGAATCTTCTCGTCATCTACAAACATATAGCCAATCTCACCCACCTTGCGGCCATGAGAGGCAGCTACCTTACGAATCCAGGCACTCGTATCACGCTTCTTAATCTTTGGCATTTTCACGCCGTCTACATTGTATGTTATCATACGCTTTTTCCTCCTATTATTTTATTTTTGGTAAAAATTCATCTACTTCTCTTCCGAAGAACCTCAGCTCCCTGACCAGCGTTGAGCTGATGCTGCTGTATCTTGGGTCAGAAAACAGCAGGATGGTTTCTACGCCGCCCAACTGCTTGTTGATATCAGCCTGCTCTCGCTCGTACTCGAAATCCTTGGCAGAACGGACGCCACGAACCAGAAACCTGGCTCCCAGGCGATGCGCCAAATCGATGGTGAGATCATCGTAAGAAACCACCTCCAGGCGATAACCCTTAGATGCATCCTCCACATCCACCAACTCCGAACATTCCTTCGGAAAAACAGCCTTAATATCCTCCACACGCTTCGAGATTTCCTCGCTGGCGTGCTTCAGCTTGCTCACCGCCACTGCAATCACGAGCTTGTCGAACATCGGCAAGGCACGCTCGGCAATGTTCTGATGTCCTATCGTAAATGGGTCGAATGTACCCGTAAAAATCCCAATCTTCATAAATGTTTATCCTTTTACGGCGCTAGCCCTAATTCAACATTCAACATTTAACATTCAACATTACTCAAACAAGTCTCCCTGCATAATATTGCTTGTATACGGATTTCTGCCGAGATGCTCGTAGGCAAGCGGCGTTGCCATTCTGCCTCGCGGCGTGCGCTTGATGAAACCCTCCATGATGAGGAACGGCTCATAAACCTCCTCTACGGTGCCGCCATCCTCGCCTATTGCCGTGGCAATGGTGCTTACGCCTACCGGACCGCCACGGAACTTGTCGATGATGGTGGTGAGAATCTTATTATCAATTTCATCCAAGCCATACTGGTCGATGTTGAGCGCCTTGAGCGCCATCTGGGCAATATCGTAAGTGATGGTTCCGTTGCCCTTTACCTGGGCGAAATCACGCACTCTTCTGAGCAGAGAGTTGGCGATACGAGGAGTTCCGCGCGAACGGCGGGAGATTTCCACTGCCGCCTCATCCTCTATCGGCACCTTCAGGAGCATCGCACTTCGCTTGATGATCTTCTGAAGCGTAGCCGGGTCGTAATATTCCAGATGCAGATTGATTCCGAAACGGGCACGCAGAGGAGCTGTAAGCAGACCGCTTCTCGTTGTTGCTCCCACGAGGGTAAACGGATTCAAATCTATCTGGATGCTGCGAGCCGAAGGCCCCTTATCTATCATGATGTCGATGCGGTAATCCTCCATCGCCGAATAGAGATACTCCTCTACCACAGGCGAAAGACGGTGGATTTCATCGATAAAGAGCACATCGTTGGGCTCCAGCGAGGTAAGGATTCCCGCCAAATCACCCGGCTTATCAAGCACAGGACCCGATGTAATCTTGAATCCTACGCCCAGTTCGTTGGCGATGATGTTGCTCAGCGTGGTCTTACCCAATCCCGGCGGACCATGGAGGAGCGTATGGTCGAGCGGTTCGCCACGATATTTGGCAGCCTCAACAAAGACCTCGAGATTTTCTACCACGCCATTCTGTCCACTGAAATCAGAAAACTTCAGCGGGCGCAGCGCCTTCTCGAATTCCTTTTCGGCAGGCGAAACCATTTCTTGTCTTATATCAAAATCTTCGTTCATTCTATGACTATTATCGATAATATGGGTGCAAAGTTACACATTTGTTGCGGAATTAAAGAAGAAAAGCCGAATTATTTTGCCCATGATTTTGCACAATCCCAAAAGATTCGTGCAGATTTGCAAGCGCTACCCTACAAAAATGTTATAATTTATCATTTTCTTGCAGAATAATTTGTTTATCCGAAAGAAAAGACGTACTTTTGCACTCGATATTGAAAGCGAGGAAAGAAATAAATAAGAGAGAAATATCAGGATTTTAAAAGAAATAGAATTATGCTTAAGTTATTTCAAGGGCTCAGCAAGCTGCTGGCCAATTACACATCTATCTTCGTGATAGGTGTTGCAGTGTTCACATTCTTCTTCCCACATACCTTCGACTGGGTGCGCGGAACTACTCAAACCGTCATTCTCGGCATCATCATGCTCACCATGGGTCTGACCTTGACCACCAACGACTTCAAGATTCTGGCTCAGCGCCCGCTGGATGTCTTCATCGGAGCCTGTGCCCAGTTTATCATCATGCCGGGTGTGGCTTACACCCTGGTTCATGTGTGGCATCTTGACCCAGCCCTGGCACTCGGAATCCTGCTGGTAGGTTGCTGTCCGGGCGGCGTTTCGAGCAACATCATGAGTTATCTGTGTCATGGCGACGTAGCTTTCTCCGTAGGAATGACCTGCGCCTCTACCATTCTTGCACCGGTGATGACTCCGCTGCTGATGAAGATTACGGCAGGCGAGATTATCCATGTAGATGCTGTGGGAATGTTCATCAACATCCTCATCGTAACGATTATTCCTGTAGCCATCGGCTGCGCCCTCAACTATATTTACGGCAAGAAAGACTGCTTCCCTACCATCCAGAGTCTGATGCCGGGCATCAGCGTTACGTGTCTGGCAATCATCGTAGGCGGTGTGATTTCTACGGTTCATGATGACCTCGTAGCCCGCGGCTTATCGCTCTTCCTCTGGACTTTCGCCGTGGTTTTCTGCCACAACACCCTGGGTTACTGTCTCGGTTGGCTTGCCGGGAAATGTGCCGGATTCAATACTGCCAAGAAGCGTA
Source organism: Segatella copri (assembly GCA_021628325.1). GTDB lineage: Bacteria > Bacteroidota > Bacteroidia > Bacteroidales > Bacteroidaceae > Prevotella > Prevotella copri_R. Next base: position 28,883 of record JAJXAL010000025.1, read on the forward strand.
CCATCAGTATTGAGGTAGGAATGCAGAACGCCGGTCTTGCTACGGTACTTGCGGGCAACTTCTTCGCAGCCCAGCCCCTCGCCGTATTGCCTTGCGCCATCAGCTGCGCCTGGCACAGTATTTCGGGCACCATCCTTGCAGGAATCTATCTGAAATGGGATCGCATGCATGAGAAGAAGTAAATGACTTCTGAAAAAGATAAATACAAAAAAGGTCGTGAGATTTCTGATTGAACCTCACGACCTTTTCTTATATCATTACCTCACGGGGTTAACAGGTTAACAGTTAACAGCCGTTTTTTCTATAGTTACTTCCCCATAGTCAGCAGCTGCACGGCTCGCTGAACTATCTCGTTTGTCTCGTTCCAAACCTGGAAGTATTGACTCATATCCCAGATATCTCGCGCTACAAGGGCTTTCAGCTGCAGGGCGAGGTATTTCTTCGTCTGAATTAATTCAGCCTCATCCTTCGGCTCTATCTTCTCCTTCTTGCCCTCGGCGATAATGCCATCTATCAGCGAAGAAGGAACCTCGTAGGTGGCGAGGAACTTATCGAAATCCTTATACTGGCTCTTGAGTTCCTTACGATGCGCATCGATGAACTTCAGACTGTGGTTGATGACGATACTCTTGGCAGCCAACTGACGGTGCATCTTGGTGTACTTGGTTGTATCCAGCGGAACGAAATAATCTGGCATGATTCCACCACCACCATAAACTACACGATGCTTGCGCAAGGTATAATACTTCAGACTGTCTGAAAGATGGATGCTGTCCTGATTGGTGAACTCGCCATGTTTGTAACGCTTGTCCAGATCCATCGCATAATCCAATCTGTCACCTTTCTTATATGGCTTCTGGATGCATCTGCCGCTAGGCGTATAGTAATGGGCGATGGTGAGACGAATCTCGCTGCCATCATCGAAGGTCAGCGGACGCTGCACCAATCCCTTTCCGAAGGTTCTGCGACCAACCACTACGCCACGGTCCTGATCCTGGATGGCTCCGGAAACAATCTCGGCGGCAGAAGCGGTAAACTCATTGGTGAGCACCACCACCTTGCCCTTGCGCCATCTGCCGTTAGCCTGCGCCTTGTATTCCTGGCGAGGCGCAGCACGACCGCTGGTATAAACGATGAGATCGCCCTTCTGAAGGAATTCATTGGCTATCTGAGCCGCAGCCTGCAAGTAACCGCCACCATTATCCTCGAGGTCGAAGATAAGGTCTTTCATTCCCTTCTTTTTCAGCGAATCCATCGCTATTGTTACCTCTTTATGACTGGTAAGACCGAAACTTCCCAATCGGATGTATCCGATGCCCGGACGAATCATATAAGCCGCATCCATCGTAGTTACCGGAATTTTATCGCGCTTTACCTTGAAGATGAGCTTATCCTTGATGCCACGGCGCACGATGGTAAGGTTCACCGTTGTTCCCTTAGGACCGCGAAGGCGCTTCATGATTTCCTCCTTGCTCATCTTGACGCCCGAAATGGCAGTATCGTTTACAGCCACAATGCGGTCGCCGGCAATGATTCCCACCTTCTCGGAAGGTCCGTTCGTAACCGGCTGGATAACGAGCAGCGTATCATCTACCATGTTAAACTGCACGCCAATGCCATCAAAACTGCCGTTCAGCGGCTCGTTCATCGCCTTGGTTTCCTTGGCTGTAGCGTAAGAAGAATGAGGGTCGAGCTTTTCGAGCATGCCTCGGATGGCGTCCTCTACGAGCTTATTCTCATCCACACTATCCACATAAAGGTTGGTAATGGCGATTTCCGCTCTTCCCAACTTCTCTATCGGGCTGTTCTTGCCCATCTTGATACGCAACTGGGCACTGGCAGAAGTTACTGCCAGGAATGCTACCAGTGCTATGAATAGATATTTCTTCATTTCTTAAAACTTAAAGTTTATGAAAGAGAGAAATCCTTCAAGAGTTAACAGGTTAACAGTTAACAGCGCTTTTTTCAATGTTACCCCCCGAAAGCACTTGAATTCTTCACTCTTCGTTCTTCACTCTTCACTTCATTTAATCCAGCGGCTCAGAGTCTTCCTCCGGAATATCCTCTTCTATCACCAGATTTTCGATGATGAAGTTCTGGCGCTCCATCGTGTTCTTACCCATATAATATTCCAGCAGCTTCTGCACCTGATCGGTTTTATGCAGCGTAACCTGCTCCAATCGCATGTCGGGACCGATGAAATGGGCGAATTCATCAGGTGAAATCTCTCCCAAACCTTTGAATCGGGTGATTTCCGGGTCAGGACCTAAATCGCGAATCGCCTGCTGGCGCTCCTCATCGCTGTAACAGTAATGCGTGATGAAATCGCTCTTTTTCTCCTTACTTCCCAGTTTTGCATCGGCATCAGCCACCGCCTGCTTGTTCTTGATCTTGGTTCGCTTGTTGCGCACACGGAACAATGGGGTCTGAAGCACGTAGACGTGACCCTTCTTGATGAGATCCGGGAAGAACTGAAGGAAGAAGGTAATGATGAGCAGGCGGATGTGCATTCCGTCGACATCCGCATCGGTTGCCACAATCACCTTGTTGTAACGCAATGAATCCAAGCCGTCCTCTATATCGAGAGCCGCCTGAAGCAGGTTGAACTCCTCGTTCTCATAAACCACCTTCTTGGTCAGACCGAAGCTGTTGAGCGGTTTACCACGCAGAGAGAACACCGCCTGGGTATTCACATCGCGACTCTTGGTGATGCTTCCGCTAGCAGAATCACCCTCGGTAATGAAGATGGAACTCTCCTCCTTGCGCTCGTTCTTGGCATCGCTGAAATGGATGCGGCAGTCGCGGAGCTTGCGGTTGTGGAGATTCGCCTTCTTGGCACGCTCACGGGCGAGTTTGGTAACGCCCGCCATCGCCTTGCGCTCACGTTCGCTCTCCTTAATCTTGTTCTCCAGAATCTCAGCCACATCCTTGTGGATATGGAGATAGTTGTCTACTTCCTTCTTCAGGAAATCGCCTACATACTTATTGATGGTTTCGCCACCGTTCGGCGTCATCGTAGTACTTCCGAGCTTAATCTTGGTCTGACTCTCGAAGACCGGTTCTTCTACGTTGATGGCAATGGCAGCCACCAGTCCGTTTCGGATGTCAGCATACTCATACTTGCCGTAGAACTCCTTGATAGTCTTGGCAATATGCTCCTTGAAGGCACTCTGATGCGTACCTCCCTGGGTGGTGTGCTGACCGTTGACGAAGGAATAATACTCCTCGCCATACTGGTTGGTATGGGTGAAGGCAATCTCGATGTCCTCGCCCTTCATGTGGACGATGTCGTAGAGACCTTCGTTGGTCATATTATCGCTCAGCAAATCCTGCAGACCATGGCGGCTCAAGATGCGGCGGCCATTGTGCATGATGGTGAGTCCGGTGTTCAGATAAGTATAGTTGCGGAGCATCGTTTCCACGAAATCATCGTGGAAGGAATAGTTTTTGAAGAGTGTATTATCCGGCTCGAAGAAGATAAAGGTACCGTTCTCGTCCTCAGTATCTTCCATCGTGTCGCTCTTCAGAATACCTTTCTCAAACTTCAGATGGCGCACCTTTCCGTCGCGGTACGACTTTACTTCGAAGTGGGAACTGAGGGCATTGACCGCCTTCACACCCACACCGTTCAGACCGACGCTCTTCTTGAACGCCTTGCTGTCGTACTTACCGCCGGTATTCAGCACACTTACAGCCTCAACGAGCTTGCCCTGAGGAATACCACGGCCATAGTCGCGCACGCTGACACGCAGATTGTCCTCGATATCGATTTCCAGACGGGCACCTGCACCCATCTTGAATTCATCGATAGAGTTGTCTACCACCTCCTTCAAGAGCACATAAATACCATCTTCCGGCAGATTTCCATCTCCCAGACGGCCGATGTACATACCCGGACGGGTACGCACATGCTCCATATCGCTCAAGTGGCGGATGTTATCATCGGTATATTCTACCGGCTGCTGCTCCTGAGGGGCATTAGTAAGCTCATCAGCGGCATTCAATTCGCTGTTACCTAAGTTTTTATCTTCAGACATGATTTCCTCCTTAGTTATTCTTATTTATTTTCTTATAACATAGCAAATGATGTTGCAATATTCTGTTTATCAGATAATTGCCAATACAACAATTACTATTTACTTGATACTCTTAATATAGCAGTTGCGGCGCTTGTGAAGGATTGGATCCAAGACGCCCCATTGTCCCTGCACGGCAGCATTTTCTTCCATTTCCACCTGTGTTTCTCCCCACTCGATTCCATACTTCTGATAGATAGGAATCAGGTCGGCAAAGAGCAGCGCATTGGCACCCTTAGCACGGTATTCCGGCTGGATACCGATGAGCAGAAGGTCGACAATCTTGGTTTTATGGAACTTGATGGCGCGCAGCAGATGCCACCAGCCAAAAGGAAGCAGCCTGCCCCTATGACACTTCTGCAGAGCTCTGGAAAGGGAAGGCATCGTAATACCGATACCTATCATCTTATGATCCTCAGTAGTCCAGTCTTCTATGGCTGTTACAAAGTTCAGGTCGAGCAAAGACAGATACATCTTGATGTACTGGTCTATCTGCTTCTGTGAAAGTTCGGAATAACCATAGAGATGCTTGTATGTATCATTGATGAGGTCGAAAATCTTCTGTCCGTATCCGCCCTGATAAATATCCTTACGGGTAAGTTTGCGGACATGGAGATTGTATCTTTTCTCTATCATTGCCGCTATCTTGGAATATTTCTCCGGGATGGTATCTGGCACCATCAGTTTATACTCTACATACTTATTATCTACGGTAAAACCCTCCAGAGCCTCAATGTGCTCCGGATAATATGAATAATTATAAATGGTAGGCATGGTGCCTAGCTGGTCAAAGCCCCAGGTAAGCATGCCTTCCGGATCCATATCGGTAAAACCCAACGGACCTACAATATCTTCCATTCCCTTCTCCTTACCGTATTTCTCTACAGCATCGAGAAGAGCCCTGGAAACCTCGCGGTCGTCAATGAAATCAATCCAGCCGAAACGGACCGATTTCCTGCCCCATTTGTTGTTTGCCTTATGATTGATAATGGCAGCGACGCGACCTGCCAGCTTGCCGTCCTTATAGGCAAGAAAATACTCTGCCTCGCAGAACTCGAACGCTGCGTTCTTGTCCTTGCTCAGAGTATTCATGTCGTCGCTGAAAAGATTAGGCACATCATATTCGTTGCCTTCGTAGAGGTCGTAATGGAAGTCGATGAACGTCTTCAAGTCCTTCTTTGTTTCGACCTTTTTAATTTCTATTAATGACATGATTTTCAAACTAGTTTGCAATATTATAAATGCAAAAGTAGCAATATTTTGGCAAATTACCAAATATTGCTACTTTTTTTGCAGTTTTTTAGGGGTTAATTTTCAATTACAGCTCCCAAACTAGCCTATATCACCCATTTAGTGGTGGTTTTGGCGGAATATCCTTCCCGATAGTTTTAAGCGCTGGCGGAAAACCAACATTCTCCAAGGAATCACAATAAGAAAAAGCTCGATCATCTTTTCTCTCCAACACTGGCGAGAAGTGCGAAGTGTCGGATGAAGCGAGAGATGGTTCATCAAATGAGTAGTGAAATTCTGAGGGTTGAGTCGATTACAGATGACAATGTGGAGTCAAATTGCTCCATGACCCGAAAATATTCCTCCAAAAGGAGTGAGTTTCTCAGATTTAATTTGTATCTTTGCCATGTCATATCAGAGTTTTGCTTGTTTTCTTTTCGCAACACTAAGATAAGTGAAAATTCTGACATGGCAAAATCCGGAGTAACTTTCTACTGCTCAGGTTCTTAAAACGTTTAATTAATAATAGTGTTGCGGAATTAATAGAATAACCAGAAATGAAATTGAAAAGACATCTACTGACAGCCGCCCTGACACTCTTTTGCCTATCGGCAGCTAACGCCCAACTGCTAAGAACAACAGTGGAGCAAGGAGAAATTGAAGGTGTGGAACATGAAGGATTCGCCCTATACAAGGGAATCCCATACGCAGAAGCACCAGTGGGCAACCTTAGATGGAAAGCCCCAGTGAGCAAGAAGCCTTGGAAGGGAGTATTCAAAGCAGACAAATGGGGAGACCGTCCACCACAGCCCATCGACCCTAACCAAAATGGTGGAGAGCTGGGCATGAGCGAGGACTGCCTATACCTCAGTGTGGAAACGCCAGCCAAGAGTAAGAATGACAAACTCCCTGTATTTGTGATGATTCATGGAGGAGCCTTTCTTACGGGCTCCTACAGTGGAACTCAGGAAAGCTTTGTCAAGGAAGGCATCATCTATTGTAGCATAGAATACCGCTTGGGAGCCTTGGGATTCATGGCACATCCTGAACTTAGCAAGGAATCTGGCAAGAACATATCAGGCAACTATGGCATCCTTGACCAAGTGATGGCCTTAAAATGGATTCACGACAATATCGCTGCCTTCGGTGGAGACCCTGACAAGATTACCATTGCAGGAGAATCTGCCGGTGGTATCTCGGTAAGTATACTATGCGCCTCTCCCCTTGCCAAGGGACTCTTCCGAGGAGCCATCAGCGAAAGTGGTAGCTCCTTCTGGCCTGTGGGTGAAAGCAGAAATGGTAACACAGCCATGCTCACAACTAAAGCAGCAGAGGCAAGCGGACTGGCACTTCAAAAGAAACTTAAAGTAAAGAACATTAAGCAACTCAGAAAAGTTCCTTTCATGGACATCGTGAAGAATACCGCCATGGAATCCTTCTGGCCGAACGTTGACGGCTACTCCATCACCGATGACCAGTATAAGCTCTATGAAAAGGGAAACTACAATGATGTAAATGTCATCATAGGAACCAACAGTGACGAAGGAAGTATGTTTAGCCGCCCTGTCAGTGTAAGTGACTATGAGAAAAGAATCCATGAGATATATGGAAGCTGGGCAGACCAGGTTCTCAGTCTCTATCCTGCCAAGACAGAGGAAGAAACCTACTTCGCCCAATCCGACATTTTCCGTGATGGCTCCTTTGCATGGGGAACGTATGCCTGGGCTAACCTGCAGAGCAAGACCGGCAAGGGCAAGGTGTATATGTATTACTTTGACCAAGACTCAGAGAACACCATCGTGAAAAGCCGCAAGGGAGGAGCCAGCCATGTGGCAGAGATGCCATTCATCTATGGTTATAATTTTGGCTCTGGAAAGATGACCGAGACGGAGCAGCACATGGAACAAATCATGTCACGCTATTGGATTAACTTTACCAAGACTGGCAATCCAAATGGGAATAGCCTTCCTTTCTGGACTACCTACCAGGAAGGTAAACCAACGGTGATGATTATGAAGGAAGGACTGCATTTGGGTCCTGTTCAAAATCAAAAGCAAATGGACTTCTTCGAGAAGTTCTTCAAGGAAAAAAGAAAATAATACGTCAAGTTCCAAGTGGCATTTCTTCCACTTGGAACTTTTTCAGTGCCCTCCCTGGGCTAGGAGCTTCTGCCCTTTCAGGGCGTGTGGAGTTTACATGCGAAACTTGAGTAAAAACATCATAAAGGCCCAATACTATACCTAATTCTAAGCTTTCTCCGTTATTACCAGCACATGGCTTTCATCGCTCAGTGTGGTGGCAAAAATATAAGTTTCACCACCATCTTTCAGTTTCAGGCGCTTGCGCAATTCTGCCACGGAAAGGGGGAAGTTGCGGGTGGCGATGTTCGCCTTGGTGATGCCTGAGAGATGGCGCTTCAACTCCTTCTTATTAAAGGAAGAGATGGCGATGATGCGAAAACTTCTGCCTGGGAATGCTTCGATAGATGCCTGGCTCACGAAGAGATGGCTGTTCTTGGAAAGCATTCTTGCATCATAGCGCCCGGAAAGAACACCGAAACAGCCGGCTTTCATCAACGACGCATTCGGCTCGTAAAGATACTGCATCTCTTCAAGCGTGGATGGGGCAATCTTGACGGAAGAAGCCTCCATATCCGACTCTTCGCAGACGAAGGACTGGGCATCATTGACACAATAAATACGGAGATTCCCGGCATGTTTTACTTCTCCAGCTGCTCCATCTGCTCCATCTATTTCATCTTCTCCACTATCTCCATCTGCCGATGAAGCCTCCATTTCGCCCATATTTCGCGCTGAGAGCACTAAAAGGAGTTCCTTGCACTCATTATTCACGGAGATGATATGAACCTCTTGTACGCAGTTTAATTCACTTACCGCACGATGCCAGTCAAGCATCGGAGAGAGTTTGATGATGACGTAATCTGCCTTCGAAAGCATTTCTTCCTGCAAAAGGGTTACATCGGGCGTACAATCTTTCAAGGATACTACCTTGTTACCCGCATCGTCTCTACGGGCAGGATCTATGAAGATTAGCTTAAGACCAAGCTTGGTCTTAAGTAATGACAGGGGGTGGTCATAAATGATGCCTAAAGAATCATCAGCTGATGCAGCATCATCTTTCTTTGAAGCAAAAGAATGCAGAACCTCTATTCCGTCTCCATTCTTCACGATGGCATTCTTCAAACCCAACCGCCCGAAGTTTTCCTTCGCTGCTTCACAGAGATGAGCCTGACGCTCCACATACATCGACTTCACGCCCAATCGGGAAGCGATGTAAGAGAAGTCTACTCCGAAGCCGCCGGTCAGGTCAACAAACCCGGTTTCTTCAGAAAAATCTCCTTCATGAGGTTCTTCTTTTGTTTCATTAACATTCTCTTTTGATTCTGTTAATATCTGTTGCTTTTCGTAAGTGGCTTCATTTTTGGCGAATTCTGAATCAACTGCCCCTTTGCCCGCAAATTCGCTATTTTCTGAAAGATGAAGATTTGAGGCGTTTTCGCTCTCCTTATCCTTTTCTTCTCCGTTTTCGGATGATGAAGGAGACAAACCGAGCAAACGGGCAGCGAGTTCAGCCTTATAAAGTGCCGTTTGCTCTGACGAACATTGCTCCATCGAAATATGAGGGGGATAGATAATGCCATCGATGCTTGCCCAACGAGGCAGTTTCACACGAGCCATCTTTCGCCCGCGAATCTGGTCGAGAGCGAAAGGCATATCTACCTCGGGATACTTGCTGCCGAGGAAAGCCAACTGGCGAACATCATCGTCCTGATGCTGGCGGATAAAATCGAGCGTTGCTTGGTTCATGATTTCTGTTGAGTGATTCGTCATTAAATTACTTATTCTTAATAACCGCAAAATTACGATATTCTGATGAGATTACAAAATATTTCTCAGAATATCTGATAATTTATGTTGGGATGCACCAAAAACAGGATGCTCTCGGCTATAATCTACCCTTTACAAGGCAATATGATGACCAAAACAGGCGTAAATAAAAACATAACTATCGGAGATAGAACAACTGACTAGGAAAAACAGAAGGCTGGCAGAAGAAAAACAGCATACTGGCAAAAGGCAAACAGCCGACTAGCGCAACAGAGGCTAGTCGGCTGTTCCTGTATAACAGTTTGCCAAACATCCTTTCTCTTATTTCAAGAGAAGCATAGTTGGCAGGAATATCGCACTCTACTCTTCACTCTTCACCTTTCCTATATAAACAACTGAAGCACAACGTATTACATAGGTGAAGAGATATTCGGCACTCTTCACCCACTCTTCACCACTCTTCACCTTTTACGAGTAAGCGGCTCCGCGTTTATACCTTGCATAATTCAAAAAAAGCAGTAACAGCTG
>JAJXAL010000146.1:0-6228 GCA_021628325.1 Segatella copri
CTAAGTACAACCAGCTTATCCGCATCGAAGAGCAGTTGGGCAATAACGCAGCTTATGGTTATACGAAGTTGAAATAGAAGCGATGATATGAAATTGGAAAACACCAATTTCACCATAACAAAACATAATTAGTAATAACTGAATAGATCAGATACGAAATAGATGGGCATGGATGACTGTGAGGGTTGTCCATGCTTTTTTTCTTCTATGATGTATCTGCATCTTCATGTGTTTTACTGGATAACTTCAATATATATATTGATTATGACAAACGTATTGATTAGTGCTGCCGGACTTTGCGGTGCCACGATTATAGGTGCCATTTTGGGATTCTTCGTCAAGGAGTTGCCTCACAAATGGAACGACGCCGTATTGGGATATTGTGCCGGAATCATGCTGGCGGCTTCCACGTTGGGACTGATAGTGCCAGCCTTCGAACAGACCAGTCTTTGGTGGCTGGTAGTAATCGGCGTGATGGCAGGAGCCCTGTTTCTGAATGTGCTAGATCTGGTAACTCCCCATCTTCATCACATCACGGGACTAGACCCCGAGGAGCATCGCAACAATGCCAGGCTCAGTCATGTGATGCTTTTCGTGATGGCGATAGCCCTGCATAAACTGCCCGAAGGCATGGCTGCTGGAGTGAGTGTCTGTTCGGCAGAGGGAGCAACGGAGTGGGGGGTATCCTTCGGTATCGCCCTGCAGAACATCCCAGAGGGAATGGTCATCATCGCTCCTTTGATGATGGCTGGTGTTACAGCAGTCCGCACCTTTTTTATTTCCATCTTCATCGCCCTGCTCGAAGTGATAGGCATTCTGTTGGGTTTCGGCTTGGGTTCAGCCTCTTCCACCTTCCTCCCCGTGATGCTGGGCTTTGCCGGTGGTGCCATGCTCTATGTAACGAGCGATGAGATGATTCCCGAAACCCATGCCCACGGTTTCCAGAAGCAAGCCACCTATGCCCTTCTCCTGGGCTTCATCACCTTTGTGCTGATGGAGAAATGTGTGTAATCTTCTTTTTCCCATCTCTCTTATTTATGTTTGTAGATTCGTCTTGCCTGTAATTGAGGATCCCACTTGTAAATCTTCTGCAAAAGTACTCACAAATTATTAGAAAAAGAAAAAAAACTGCCAGGAATATGAGTGTGGCAGATGAAAAATAGAATAGTTGTGGTATGCTTGGTGCTAACGTTGCTATATTAGTCATCGCCAGATATAAAACAATGCCAATATAGCAAAAATACGCATATTTGTAATAAAATTGCGACAAACGTAATAAAAAAACGTAAATATACGTCTATTGCAGGGTGAAAATTCGTGAATCTGGAAAAAAAATCATATTTTTGCATAGCAAAAAATGTAAATAAACAGAAAAATGGCTACAGCTGATCAAATATTATCTCTGATACGAAATCATCTGAACAACGATGATACGCAATTCAGAAAGGTTGCCCTGCAGATTTCCGCTGTGGAGGCAAGGAGTGGTCATGCCATAGTAGCACGTACCATACAAGAATTGCTCAACCAAAAGAAAACATCCTTGGGTACGGTACGTTTGGTGTCTAAAAACAAGGATATAGATGACTTGCTGCTGCAAGTAGATACCTATGATGACAGGACAAGTCTGGTACTCAGTCAGGAGTTGAAAGAGAAACTGGACAGAGTCATCAAAGAATATCTAAAGAAAGAAACCCTAAGTAAGTACGGATTGGCAAATCGCCGAAAGCTCCTATTGTATGGAGCATCGGGAACAGGAAAGACGATGACAGCCAGTGCCCTTGCAAAAGAATTCAATTTGCCATTCTTTGTTGTGCGAACTGAAAAAGTTGTGACCAAGTTCATGGGAGAAACAGGTCAGAAACTAGGTAGAATCTTTGATTTTATCAACGAAGTACCAGCTGTATATCTGTTTGACGAATTTGACGCCATCGGTTCTCAGCGAGGAATGGACAACGAAGTTGGCGAACAACGAAGAATACTCAACACGTTCCTACAACTGTTGGAGCGAGATGATTCTGATAGTTTTATCATAGCTGCCACCAATAGCATAGAATCAATAGATAAAGCCATGTTTAGGCGATTTGATGATGTCATAGAGTATAAATTGCCAGATAGAGAACAGCGATTAGCATTGCTGCGTGAATATCTCTATACCGCAAAGGATTTGGATTTCTCATCTGCAGAACCCTTGTTTGATGGCATGAGCCATGCTGAAATCAAGATGGTTTGTTCAGACATATTTAAGGAATCCCTACTTAATGACAGGAAGATAGACCTTCCACTGGTTCAGACCATAGTAAATATGCGTCAGCAGTTAAATCGTCAAACCTGCTAAATAATGGAACTATATGCATAAGAAACATTTCTTTTTAAGCAACAATATAGCCGAAGCCCGTGGTTTCTCACCACAGAAACAGGGCTTTGACGGTCATACCCTTCCTTCAAAAGACAGAGTTGCACAAGCAAGTATGGTAAAGGAGCAATACGTAGCTGTGGTTAATCAGATTGTTACTCATTTGGAAGAAAGAGAAAAACAGGGACAGCCTGTGGCTAACGGAATCTATGTCGATTTGAAAATGGACAAAAGTTTCATACCAAATTCTTTGGGTAAACAAGACAGTCCAAAAGGAGCAACCATCATGAAAGTAACTGACAACGGAGACGAAAATGATGTTGACGTTACTGTATATGTAAAGAAGGACAAGAAGGATTGGCTTAAAAATAAAGTTGACGACTATTCTTCCAAGAACACAGCAAAGGGAAAGCCATGCAATGAAAGGTTGATTGCCCCTATCAATGGTGTAGTAGCAACAGACATTCGCACACTCTACGTGTCAGCGGAAGAATTTGAAACAATACCAAAAGAAGGTTCATACATTTACGAATTGTGGATGAGCCATAGCAAAGAAAACAGCCAAGAGCGCATAGAGAACACTTTGCATCAACTGGGCATAGAGAAGATGGCAGAGCCTTTGCTTTTTGATGGTGTTGATGTATGGCTGATTAAGTCAACCAAGCAACAACTCTGCACCCTGCCCCTGTCGCTGGGATATATTGAAGGCATCCGTCCCTATCATAAGCCATCCATTCTGACAAGCAGTAACACTGAGAAAAGAGAATGGAGTGAACTCATCAAAGGAGAAATCACCTACGACGAAGATGCGGATGTAAAAGTCGGCATATTGGATTCTGGTGTGAACAATGCACACGAACTATTAAAGCCAGCACTGCCAGACGAGCGAATGGATGTAGCCATTGGTGTGCTGGAAGCAACCGACAAGACAGACCACGGTACTGGTATGGCAGGATTAGCCCTGCTTGGTGACTTGACAAATATTGCCTACCAACGAGAAACACCAGTAGCTGTGCATCATGCACTGTCGTCGGTTAAAATTTACGAGGCTGGGTATGAAACACCAAAGGAATTTTATGGAGCAGTCATAGAAGAAGCCATCGGCAAAGCTTCGGATATGGGTGCATCCATTCAATGCATGGCCATTACAGACGAAAGCGCCTACAACGGCATAGCCACCTCCAGTTCAGCAGCACTTGATGAAAGCATCTACCATCAGGGGCAATGTGACAGATTGGTTTTGATTTCAGCAGGAAACATACAGACACCCGATGTAGATCATAACAACTATATAGAATCCTGTAAGGCAAATGCCGTAAAAAGTCCGGCACAGGCATGGAATGCACTGACTGTAGGAGCCTATACTGAAAAGACTATTGTAGGCGATGAGAGTTATGAGCCTTTGGCAGCCCCTGGTGGAATTTCGCCATATTCTTGTAGCTCATACCCTTGGAATGAGAAGCGCAACAAGCCTGAAATTGTGATGGAAGGTGGAAATGTAGCTTATCATGCCATGCTAAAAGAAACGCCACACGACGCATTGAGTCTGGTAACCACCAGCAACGAGCAGAAAGAGCCATTGGAGCCTTTCACTGCCACCAGTGCAGCAACAGGGTTGGCGGCAAGACTTGCCGCACAGATAAAAGTGGAGAATCCGGAACTGTCAATGCTCTCCGTCCGAGGCTTGATGGTGCATTCTGCCCGATGGACTGCTGAAATGATGCGTATAAATAACGTTGAAGAGCGTATGACACTCTGCGGATATGGCGTTCCAGATGAGCACGCAGCCATATATAGCAACGAAAAATGTGCCACTTATATTTTCGAGAACCAACTGGAGCCCTACACACAAGGAGACTACGGCAACATTTATGGCAAGATGCACTACTACGACTTGCCATGGCCAAAAGAACAGTTGGAAGATATGGGAGACGAAGACGTAAGAATCCGCATCACATTATCATATTATGTGAAGCCATCCCCTGGCTATGCCGGAAGGACAAATAAGTACCGCTACCCATCTGCAACATTGCACTTTGACCTAAAGACAGCAACAGAAACAGAAGAAGAGTTTCTGTGTCGTAGGAACAAGCAAGAAGGAGAAAAGACCACCCAAAACGACCCTGGCAGATGGACTATCAAACAGCAAAGGAGAGAAAGAGGCACTGTTCAGTCGGATTGGATTGAATGTACAGCAGCTGATTTGGCTGAAATGGACAAGATAGTAGTATTTCCAGGTCCAGGATGGTGGAAAGAAAGAAAATTGGACAATGTGGGCAATTCTGTTCCCTATTCTCTCATAGTTTCAATAGAAACCAAAGAGACAGACATATACAACGCTGTAGAAACAGCTATTAGCAATCGTATAGGAGTACCTATTGCACAAGAAGTGTAATATACTCCATAAGACATTGAAGAAGGGCAAAGCTAAACACTCAGCCCTTCTTATTGTTTATACCTATAATAGGTAATATCACCAAAAGCACTTCACTTTATCTACTTTTACACATTATATACTTGGTTATGCCGATGCTTTAATAAATGGCAAACAATAATTCACCCATTTAAATTAAAGTATTATGGCAACAGTAAAAGTAAAATTCAGAGCATCCTCGGTGCCGGGAAAGGAAGGCACATTGTATTATCACCTCATCCACCAGCGCTGCCTGCGCTGGATCAGCACCGACTATCATGTCTTTCCGGACGAGTGGAACGACAAGAAGTCGGCTATCATTGTTTCTAACCGCAACAGCAGACAGGTACATCTGCAGCTCATCCAGTCACAGATAGATTGGGAGATGAAACAGATGCAACGTATCATCCATGATAAGGATGCCGAGGGCATCCCTTATACCATTGACGACATAGACAAAGAGATACAGCAGCTGCCACCCTGTCAGAGCGTCTTTACCTTTTTCCGCCAACAGATAGCCAAGAAGGAGCAGATGCAGTGCATCGGCACCAAGAGCAACTATGTCAGTGCTGCCAACCGCTTTATGGAGTTTCGTCATCACGAAGACCTCACCTTCTCTCAGATGACCAGCGAGATGATGGAAATGTATCAGGCATGGCTATGGAATAGAGGTGTCGGACAAAACACCGTGTCCTTCTATCTGCGAACCCTGCGCACACTCTACAATAAGGCGGTGGAAGCAGGGCAAGCTCCACCCAATGACATCTTTGCTCACGTGCAGACCGCTAATGTGAGAACTGCCAAACGAGCCATCTCTGTAAAGGATATTCGCAAGATAGAAAACCTGGACTTGCCAATAGGTTCCTCCCTTGACAAGGCACGAGACCTGTTCCTGCTCAGCTTCTATCTGCGTGGAATGGCATTCGTAGATATGGCATTCCTGAAGAAGACAGACCTGAAATGTGGCTTGGTAAGCTACAATCGTCGCAAGACCCACCAAAACCTCAATATCGAGTGGATGAAGCCAATGCAAGCCATCATCGACAAGTACGCCGAACAAACCAAGAACTCCCCTTATCTGCTACCCATCCTGACAGGCAAGGAATCCTCTCCATACACTGCATACCGCAAAGTGGAGCACAACACCAACTACAACCTGAAGAAAATCGGTGAGAAGGTAGGCTTGAAGATACCGCTCACCACCTATGTGGCACGCCACACATGGGCAAGTGTAGCCTTGCACATGAACATCCCAATAGCCACTATCAGCCAGGGCATGGGACACAACTCCTATAAAACCACACAGATTTACTTGCAGTCATTAGACGTAGCAACCATCAATGAAGCCAACAAGCGGATTATAAAAACAATCTCAAAAGAGTTGTAAACAAATAGTTATGTTTACCCCATTTCGGAATGATGGGGTAAAATTTTTAACAAACTTCGCCCTTTCTTCTTAGAA
>JAJXAL010000253.1:0-1341 GCA_021628325.1 Segatella copri
GGCATCAAACCAAAGTAGTCATTTTCAGAAAATCTCGCAGATGAATGTGCTTAATGCCATCAATATTGGTTTGACTGTAAAGCCTATCCATAGAAATCACGTATTTGGGATGACTGTCTTTTATCAATTTCAAATTGCCGAATTCACGCTCTACCGTTTCCTCAGAAGCCAGCAGATAGGTAACTTGCACATACGCCACACTATCCGCTTTCTCGGCAACAAAATCAATCTCGGCCTTATACATCTGACCAACATATACTTTATAACCCATCCTGCACAAATGGATATATACAGCGTTCTCCATCACCTTTTCGATATCAAAACGCCTGTTGCCACCTATAATATGATTCCTGATTCCCAGGTCTTCGAAATAGAACTTGTCGCCTAACTCGAAAAGTCGCTTGCCATGAATGTCGTATCTGTTAACTCGATCGATAATAAAAGCATTGCTTAAATACTCCAAATACGTGAGAATCATCTTGGCAGACGTTTCGGTGTTCTGGCTTTTCAGAAATTTTACAATACTCGTTGCTGAGAATTGTTTACCGATATTATCGCTCACAAACTTCAGCAGCGTTCGCAACAATGGTATGTTTCTGATGTTTTCTCGCTCTATGATATCACGAAGTACTATCGTATTATACACATTGTCAAGATAATCTTCTACCAAATCCGTATTTTCCAATCCTAAACTGCGCAACTGAGGGAGCCCGCCATACTGCAGATACAGGTTCAAGGAAGCATCATCATCCTTCAGTTCATGGAACGTCAGGAACTCTTCATAGCAGAGTCCTCTAATGCGATAAGCAATATATCTGCCTCTCAGGCGAGTTGCCAGTTCGCCCGAAAGCATTTTGGCGTTGCTGCCGGTAATCATAATCTGGCAGGTATCATCCGATTGGATACTGAGGAGTGCTTTCTCGAAATCAGAAATCTCCTGCACCTCATCAATAAACAGATAGTTTTCCTTACCCTCAACGATGTTGGCTGCTACATAAGCCTCCAGATCCTGATAGTTGGCTATCATATCAAATGAGGTTTTCTCCTTATCTATATAGATAACGTGATTTTCTTCATTCTCAGCGATGTGATTATAAATTCGCCGCATCACACAACTCTTGCCGACACGCCTCTGGCCCGTCAATGCAATCATCATTCCACGTCCAAACATGCGTTCGATACGATTGGAATACCCTAGTCTTTCTAATATTTTTTGTTTCATACGAGTAAAACTTTTCGCAAAGATACTCTTTTTGTTTCACATAAGTAACAAAAACGATAGATTTTTTGTTTTTATTACTTATAATTAACAGGTTTGGTACACATTGCGCCTCACGGGAA
>JAJXAL010000147.1:0-6178 GCA_021628325.1 Segatella copri
CCTGTAAGAAGTTACTAATGACAAAAAAGAAATTGCCCGTTCGTTTTACGGGTCAGCACTTTACTATTGATAAAGTGCTAATAAAAGATGCAATAAGACAAGCAAATATAAGTAATCAGGATACGGTTTTAGATATTGGGGCAGGCAAGGGGTTTCTTACTGTTCATTTATTAAAAATCGCCAACAATGTTGTTGCTATTGAAAACGACACAGCTTTGGTTGAACATTTACGAAAATTATTTTCTGATGCCCGAAATGTTCAAGTTGTCGGTTGTGATTTTAGGAATTTTGCAGTTCCGAAATTTCCTTTCAAAGTGGTGTCAAATATTCCTTATGGCATTACTTCCGATATTTTCAAAATCCTGATGTTTGAGAGTCTTGGAAATTTTCTGGGAGGTTCCATTGTCCTTCAATTAGAACCTGCACAAAAGTTATTTTCGAGGAAGCTTTACAATCCATATACCGTTTTCTATCATACTTTTTTTGATTTGAAACTTGTCTATGAGGTAGGTCCTGAAAGTTTCTTGCCACCGCCAACTGTCAAATCAGCCCTGTTAAACATTAAAAGAAAACACTTATTTTTTGATTTTAAGTTTAAAGCCAAATACTTAGCATTTATTTCCTGTCTGTTAGAGAAACCTGATTTATCTGTAAAAACAGCTTTAAAGTCGATTTTCAGGAAAAGTCAGGTCAGGTCAATTTCGGAAAAATTCGGTTTAAACCTTAATGCTCAAATTGTTTGTTTGTCTCCAAGTCAATGGTTAAACTGTTTTTTGGAAATGCTGGAAGTTGTCCCTGAAAAATTTCATCCTTCGTAGTTCAAAGTCGGGTGGTTGTCAAGATGATTTTTTTGGTTTGGTGTCGTCTTTTTTTAAGCTGCCGCATAACGGTTTGGCGCTTGGCGCAGTGGCGGATTTTGGAGCACAAAACTGTCAATACACCACAAAAGTTGATGCGAGGTAGAATGTTCAATTAACCACGTCACCCGCCATTGAGCCAAACGCCTGTTACCTGCTGGCATTCTTTTAAATTATATTCAAGTCTTTAAATACTTTTTTGGTAATTTCTTTTCTGCAACTTCCGAAATCAGACCTTTTCATTTTTCTGTCTTGTAAAAGTCTTGTTGCAAAAATATAAGTCCCATTTTTGGTCTCAATGTACCCTGTCCACCAACCTGTATTGATGTTATTTTCCCTTGTCCAACCTGTCTTAGCCCTTATAGTATATTCTTCATTTTGTTCCGTAATCATTACGTTTTTAACAATGTCAATATTTCGCTTAGAAAAGGGTAATTTTTCTTCATAAAAAGATTTTACAAATTCGACCTGATTTTTAGGCGAAATTGCAAAGTCTCCAAAATTCCAAAAATCGGCTTCAGTTTGGGATAAATTATTGTTTCCATACTTGCTCTCTGCGAGGTGTTTTCTATAGGTATCTTTTCCGATTTTCTTTGCAAGTTCTACAAAAACCCAACCTGCTGATAATTCAAAGGCTTCTTTGACTGGCATATCGTGATAAATTTCGGGTCTATAACCATACTTAACTGTATCTGTACTACCAACCCATTTTATTATTTCGTTTTCATCTTTGATAGTATTAGTTTCAAGAGCAATCAATAAATTTATAATCTTGAATGTAGATGCTGGAAGCGTTTCAATTTCTAATCCAACTGTGTCCGATACAATCCATTTATCATTTCTAATGTCATAAATAGCAATTGTGCCTTCAACTCCGCAACTGTCAAAATAATTTTGGAAGTCGCCCCGTATATTTATGTCGTTCTTAGCCAAAATATTTGATTTTCCATCTGCTTGTCTGTTAGACGAACATCCATAAATAAGGAAAAGTGTTACAATAAAAGAAAATAAACTTTTTGATTTCATTAGTTTCTTGAATTTACGGTTTGGTTTTTTATGCTTGCAGGTAACGTGCCGCGTATTGGCGATGGGCGGGATTTTTAGCACTGAACTTTAATCGAAGAACAGAAGTTGAATTTTGCACTTCCGTTGATACGAAGCCGTTCAGCCCGCCTATTGCCAATACGATGTTGTACGACGTAGTTATGTTTTGGGTTTTAGTCCAGCTAAATATTTTCGTATGTCATTTTCTAATTTATCCGGGTATTTGTACTCTAATTTTTTTGACAATTCAGTTCCTATTTCTGAAACTAAATCAGTCATTGAAAATAGAGCAGTCCAATTTTCCTTTATATCGCTCCCTGAAAATGTTTGTTCTGTTTTAGCCCACATTTCCTGGTTAAGATACTTTTTGAAAAGCCGTCCATATTTATTGGTCGTTATGTTCCAATTGTGTTCACTTGCAATGTGCCATTCAATTAAAGGAATTAAATATTCTGTGCGAATAACGGTTTCCGACATAAATTTCGCATAGAATATTTCATCTCTCACAAGACACTTTGCCACGTAAGTTGTGTCCCACCAAAAATCGTTTATTAGATTTTGAAACTCTTTTTCAGACGGTTTTTTGATAATGGAAATTTGATAAGTTGGTTTCAGCATTTGCTTTGTAATACCATCTTTATCAATTAAAATTTTATAACCAATATCCCAATCTTCTGGTAATTCTTTCTCTTGCGTTTCCTTTATAAATTTTGATTTGCTGTAAAGTTTAAAATCTACTTTCACACCGTCTTCATAAAGTAGCATTTTCATTGCGTGTTTATGGTTAAAACAACTTTCGTCTTCTTCAATCATAGCAATTGGATTTCCGAATTTAAGCGTCCAGCTTTTGTCTGAAATGTAATTTGTATTATCCTCAAAAACAAATTCAATGTCTAAATCACTAAATTCGTCAACAAGTGCTAAAGGATTTACAAGTGAACTTGTCAGAAGAAGAACTCTTACATCTTCGTTTTTCTCCGACCATTCTATAATTGTTCTTAACTTTTCTTCTCTGACTTTCATTTTGTTTGGTTCGGTTTTACTATGTCGTACAACGTCTTATTTACGCAACAAATATACAACATTCGTAAATACAAACCATATAACATTCGTAAACCGATTTGTGAGTAAAAGTGGAACTCCTTGATATGATATTGATAGAGAGAAGGATAAGCACGAAAATAAACATAGAATTATTTTGCATTTACGAATGTTTTGTTATCTTTGCCACTCACACTTATAACCGGAGGCATGGATGTTGACAGATTGATACTTGAATTTGAGCGGAAGCTCGTCTTGCAGCGCTACAGTGCGAACTCGATCGCTAACTACAAAAGCAGCGCGAGGAGCTTCCTTGATCTTGCGAAAAGGAAATTCTCGCATCCGGCTGAAATCGACGAGTTGGCGGTTGAGAAATATGTGCTGTGGAAAATCGAGAGGCACAGGATCGGCAGTT
This sequence comes from Segatella copri, assembly GCA_021628325.1. GTDB lineage: Bacteria > Bacteroidota > Bacteroidia > Bacteroidales > Bacteroidaceae > Prevotella > Prevotella copri_R. The sequence continues at coordinate 3,358 of JAJXAL010000147.1, forward strand.
CTCACCAGCGCATGATAGTGGCGTCGATCGACAAGTTCTACAAGTCGATTTATGGCAGGGAGTTAAAGATAAAACACCTTTATCCGTCGAGGAGGACCTTTGCGTTGCCCAATTGTCTGAATATAGATGAAGTGAAAAGGATCATCGACGGCACCGAAAACATCAAGCACCGTTGCATGATCAAAATGCTTTATGGATCGGGGCTGCGATTGAGCGAACTGATCAATCTGGAGATAGCCGATATTGATTCTGCCAGGATGCTGATCCGCATCGTCAAGTCCAAGGGGAACAAAGACAGGGTTGTGACGCTCCCGGAATCCATTCTGACTGATCTTCGCACCTGTTACATCCTGCATAAGCCCGATGTATATCTGTTTGAAGGGCAGTGGGGCGGCCCATATTCGGCAAAGTCCGTGCAGATGGTTGTCAAGAACGCCGCGTCAAGAGCCGGAATCAGGAAGAGAGTCACGCCTGGATGCGTTCTGAATATTTTTCAACTCCCGACCTCCACCTCAAGTGGGCATCCGAGTCAAATGTCATAAAAAAAAGGGATTGCATTCGCATCGGAACACAAACCCTTTCGAGATAAAGAGAGAATGAAATTATCTTTTATTTTTGTCTGTCGCTCGTTGTGGCTACCACGCCCCTGAAATAACCGATGGATTCGGCAATTCCGATGAACGGATCCTTCATGTTGCGTTCGTGCTCCAAACTGACGACGCCGTCGTAGCCGGTTTTTCGGAGCATCCTCACGAATCCGGGGATATCAAGGATTCCCCGGCCGACCTCAACCGAATATCCCGCTTTTGAAGCTCCGGTGACATCTTTCAGGTGAATGTCGAACACGCGAGAGATGTATTTCTCCAAATCGGCGACCGGGTCTTTTCCGTTGCGTCTGTCATGACCGATATCCAGGCACATGCCGATGCGCGGGTCCAAATCCTTCACGTTTTCCCAAACGTCGTCGGCATCGGGATAGAGCGGCATGTCGGGGCCGTGCAGGTGGATGGCGTAATTGAAATCGTATTCCTTCACCTTTTTATCCAGATAAGGAAGCAGGTCGTAGTTTGGAACGCCGACGATCAGCTTCACTCCAACCCGTTTGGCATACTCGAATGCGTTGTCGATTTCCTGCTCCGTTTTCATGTAAATCGGTCCCACGGCATAACCGGTAACTCCCTTCGATTTCAATTTCTCGTGGAAATCGGCAATCTGTTGGTCGGTGCTGTTGAACGGCAGATGAAAATCCTTGATGCAGAGGTAGTGGACATCGCATTTTTCCAATGTCTGCAAGGTCTTGTCCAAATCGAAATTCACGAAAGTATAACCCGCCATTCCCACCTTGAATTTCTCGTAGGTGTCGGCAGCCGGTTGCGGATCGGGTCGATCTTGCGCGCTGATCATCATCGAAACGACGATTGCGGATAAGAAGAGGAGTAATTTTCTCATGACTTGCAAATGTTTTTACGTGTACGAACACAAATGTACGATTAAATATCATATGCAGGCAATGAATCAAATGTTTGTTATAGATATTTACCTTAATAAATTTAAAAATCACTTTTGTTCAATAAATCCCCGCTTTTTTCGTTACTTTGCATGCGGATTAAACGGATATGTCGGCATGATTGATTTCAATTCTCATCAATGGATCAAGTACGGTTTTGTTGCTTTTGCAGTGGCCATTGCATTGGCTTCTTTGTTGTTCTCCAACAAATTGGTGCGGGAACTGACCATCGAGGAGCGCAACAAGATTGAAATCTGGGCAAAAGCCACCGAGCATCTCGCCACCGAAACCGATAACAGCGACATGAACCTTGTGTTGCGGATCTTGCAGGGCAACACCACCATTCCGGTTATTTTGTACGACAAATCGAACCGAAGTTTCATTGTCAACAACATCAAACTTCCCGACAAAGGGCGGGACAGGTTTCTTCAAAAGAAAATGGAGGCATTTTCCAAAAAACGAAATGCCATTGAACTCACCGAACTCAATCAATCTCTTTATTACGATGATTCCTACACGCTCAAGCAGTTGCAGGTTTTTCCCTATGTGCAGCTGGCGGTGATAGCATTTTTCATCGCGCTGGTGTTCTTCGCCCTTCGCAATTCGTTGAAAGCGCAGCAGAACCGGGTGTGGGTGGGATTGTCCAAGGAGACGGCACACCAGTTGGGAACGCCGATTTCATCGTTGGTCGCGTGGATCGAGTTTTTGAAGCTGAAAGATATCGATCCCGCTCTATTGTCCGAAATCGACAAGGACGTGCATCGCTTGGAGATGATTGCCCGGCGTTTCTCGAAGATCGGTTCCGCCACGGATCTCCGGCAGGCAGATTTGCGCGAGGTTGTCCGCCGATCGTTAGGTTATATGGAAAAGCGGATTTCCGATAAAGTGCGGATCGATCTGGATTTTCCCGAACATGGGGTGACGGTTACCGTGAGCGAGCCGCTTTTCGATTGGGTGATCGAGAACCTGTTGAAAAATGCGGTGGATGCCATGGGCGGCGAGGGAACGGTTTTGTTCCATATTTCCGAAAGGCGGGGAAAGGTGCTTTTGGATATTTCCGATACTGGAAAAGGTGTCCCGAAATCACAGTTCAAAACCCTTTTTTATCCCGGATTCACCACCAAGGAGCGTGGTTGGGGACTTGGCCTGTCGCTTGTGAAGCGGATTGTGGAGGAATACCACAAAGGAAAGATTTTTGTGAAGGAATCGGAGCTTGGGAAAGGAACCACGTTCAGGATGGTGCTGAAATGATTATATATCTTGAGTTCAACTTATAAATGCAACTTTTTGGGTGCGGATAATAAGCAATAAAAA
>JAJXAL010000148.1:0-4542 GCA_021628325.1 Segatella copri
TCCATATTTTTATTTGGCACAAAGGACATGTTTCCTTCATAACATGGCTTGGCTGAATCATATTTGCCCGAGAAATCTGAACGAAATACCATCACACGATAAGTGCCGGAAAATAAGTTCGACAGATTGAAACCTACATTATAGTTGCACATACAGTCTGCCTCAATCGTGGAATCTCCCAAAGGAATCAAAACAATACGGATTTCTCCGTCTTGTGAATGTACTTGAGGGTTAAATCCATTTACTGCACAATTTGCTTGAAGGTCAGTCACTTCGAAATGAGCAACACCTTTTGCATCAACAGAAACCGACATCTTTGCAGACTTTTCTTTTTCTGCTTTATAATATTCAGGACGACTTTCTGTTGCTGAGAAGGAAGAAATACAGCCAGAATTTACCACATCACTCATTCTTACCTGCTCCATGATATTCTGTTCCGTAGAACAAGCTCCCATTGCCATAGCAGCCATAACTAAAAATACAACTTGTTTAACCATAACTATATCTATTTTTAATTTTGAATTAAACGAATTGACTCAATCAACTTATAAGTATCGATTATTGCTTCTAACGATTGTTCTGAGGAACTCTTTCGTTTCTTTACTGCATCGACAAAACTTTTGATGGTATCAAAGTAGCCTTGCGTAACTATCTGATTGTTATGGATAGTTGGCACGAAGTTATTTCTGTCGAGCAAATGAACATCGACCCTCTTTCGTTGATATACTTTCTCGACAGGTACACCCATCAACGTAGATTGCTTACCTTTATATATCAAACTCTCCATCTGCTCCATTTCAAAGATACCAGATGAAGTGTTAACCGTCATGCACTCTTTTGCATCATTCCAGGAATAACCAGTTGACAGTTCTAAAAAACCTGTAGCTTTTTCGTGTTCGAGTACCAACATAAGTGTATGATGCTCTATCCAGCCAGCAAACTTAACTTCTGCCTTTCCGAATAGGAACGTCACGTAATCCAATGGATGAACGAAAAGATCCAGCATCGCATCACCTTCAGGATATGACCCTGTGAGATAATTGAGATTGTAGCTCATTCTTCCCTTGCTCTTCTGTAATTCCTTTTTTAGGATACGGATGACGGGGGCATTCCGCTTTTGCAATCCAACAGTTACTTGCGGAAAGCCGGCCGCTTTTCTCATTTCGATTAGTTGCAACAGTTCGTCTTCACTCTGGCATGGAGGCTTTTCTATAAATAGAGCCTTGCCACTCTTGATAACCTCCGAAGCTATCGTGAAATGAGATTTTGGAGAAACCGACACAAACACGCCCTTAATGTCATCATCATGCAAAATATCATCTAAAGATGTTGTCGCACAGACATTGGGATAAGCCGCTTCTATGAACGGTAACTTGTCTTCAGACTTGCAGCAAATATATTTCAATGGAACATGAAGATAGTTCAGAACAGGGTACAGATTATTTGTACTATGGTTACCAATGCCCACAAAAGCATAATTGCCACCATATATCTGCTTCAACTGCCTCATGCTCCTTATCCGCTTATAACATTCGATGATGTTCTTTATATATTCCATTAGCTATTAATTCGATTTATGTATTCCCTATATGTTGCATTAACGTTGTTTGTCCATTGATATTTTCCATAAACGACTTGAATAAGCTTTTTTGGCAGAAATCTTTCAAGGTTTCGCAGCAATATCAAATCATATTTTCGATGGAAGTTGATCCAACAGGCATTGCATTCCTTCGAGTATCTGCATTGCTCCTTATGTGCGAATCTCGAATTGAATATATCATCCAGCGAATGTGTATGGATGTTGCCAAGCTTCACATCGAGATTCTGGCATAGTGGAACATCACCATTCGAGTGAATCACCAATTCGCTAAAGATACTTTGGCAACGCAGTTTAAGATTGCCGTTTCGCCATTCTTCATACAAGGCTACAAAATCAAAATTTTCTTCTGTATCATGTATGTTCTGAGGTATATCTTGAATGTAATTTTCAAAATCTACAGAAAGAAGCTCTGCCGTAGTATCAAAGAAATCCATCGTTCCGAAAATTCCGATTCTCACGTCAATATCATATTCCTTTGCCACCTCTATGACATATCTCATATCAGAAAAGGAATTCCAGGGTGACAGGCAGAACATGAGGGAGATAGGAACCTCATCTCTCACCGCTTTCACAACCTCTATTACTTTATCATGCCCATTGCATCCTCTCATGCTCTTGTATGTTTCCTTATCACCATCAAGAGATACATACAAATGAGCAGGATGAAACTTTCTCACGGCATCTATCACTTTTTGGGGATTTAAGCAGTTGGATAGTAATGTATAATTGGGATGGTTCTCCTTAAACCACTCCATTATTACATCTGCCTCAGGATGAAGCAGGAACTCCCCACCTTCTAATCCAACAACCGTATGCTGAGAGAGGCATTTACTGCGCATAATTTCCCTGATGTCTTTAAAAGAAAGATGCTCTACTGGCTTTTGCCAAATTGAGCAATGCTTGCAACGGGATTGGCATTTTGTTGTGGAATACAACATTAGTGTACTCAGCATCTTGTGCCGAGGACGTAACATATTGTTGAGGTACATAACCCCATTTCGTATATAGTCTTTTGTTTTGTACATGCGTCTTAAGAAACTTTTGTGTTTCTACTATTAAAGATACACCAAAAGTTCTAAAGACTGCATGGGACATTGTTTTTACCATGTAAACCTGATTCCGAATGGAACGGTAATGGTAAATGGATGTTCTGTCCAAATGGTACGCGTCGTACTTCCATTAGGTATGTGCCAACTGAATGTTGGTTCCAGATAAACACCCCAATTATTCGCAAAATTATATTGTAATCCGACACCCGTACCAACTGTCCATTGGAATGGTGGGGTAAAATGCCAGCTATCTGAATATGGAACTACTGTTCCTGTTACATATTGTTCATCTGTCTTGCCAGATAAAGGTATGTTCAGGATGATACCTGCGGATGTGTATGCTGTCCATCTGTTTGCGCCAAACCACTTGTATGACAAACGCAAAGGAATACCCAAATAATGAATTTTCTGTCGCTTTTGTACATAGTAGTCATCCTCACCTAATATGAATTCAGACTTCAGTATGGAGTATTGAAGGCCAGTCTCTACATTCCATTTTCTATTGATAGTCTTAGTCATGGACAATCCAAATGTGATTGGTTTGTCATGATACTCATGCTCTACGATTTTTCCACCATTTTTAATGTTACTGATGTTGTTCGTATTGTTGATGGCGATTTCCATAAGAGCCTTTTCTGCCTCCGACATATGGCCATGCGCATTCTGCTGTAAATACTGAGAATATTGCTCCCAAGTTGAAAACATTTGTGGACTTGAAGGTTGAGGACCATCGGTTATATCTTCTCCCTTGCCCACAAGCATCTTATAAGCACTCTGAGCCAATGCAGAACCCACAGAACCCATGGCAAGCAGTTGCCACTTGCTTTTGTAACTTGGAGTAACTTCCTTTGCTATAAATTCTTCTAACTTAGGAACAGCATGTTTTATTGTATCGAGTGATACGGTATCTTTTTCTATTGCTATTACAACATTGATTGTCGAATCAGTCTTTTCATAATTAGTTTCGACATCAGTTTTGAAATCAGTTTCATGATCTGTTTGAATGCCAACAGAATCAACAACAATGTAATCCGACAATTTCATTTTGCTCGGACTTGCCGTTGCTATTATATTCTTGTCAACCACAGGAGATTGGGTAGTTGGTTGCACAGTTACACGATCAACAGAACGCTTTCCCTTGGCAGCATCATTTATATTGGCTACAGGTTGTTGCTCCTTTTCCGTACTTCTCTTCCAAAACAGATATTTATATATAGGTATGCTGACGAGCAATATGGAAATGACAGTCAGCATTCGCCTGTTTATCATATTACGCAACAATCCCTTTGCTCTTGTCAATTGTGATGATGAACTGTGTGGCTCAATACCAAGCTTTTCTGCAATTTCTTTATGCGAAAAGCCGTCAATGACAGCCATTCTGAACACGTTGCAGTATCCGGAAGGCAACTTGTCGATAAGCTCAAAAAGTTCTTTTTCTTCCAATTTGGAATCAGAAGTATAAGAACTTTCCACATCAAACCCATCCCCAATTTCCGAGAAAGATAGCACTTGTATCTTACGCTTCCTCTCTAAATATCGCAAGGATACATTTTTAGTAATGGCAACAAGCCATTCCCCAAACTTTGAAGCATCCTTTAGCTTTTCCAAAGAATAATAAGCTCGTATAAACGATTCTTGGACGAGGTCATCCACCGTGTCCTCGTCCTCTTGGGTAATTTTTATGCAAGCGTTTCTCATCCTTTGAGAATACGCATCATAAACGGTTTTCAAGGCGTCAGTATCACCTGCCTTTACTCTTTCTATCAGCTTTTCTATCTTCATGTTGGGTGTGCGATATTGTGCACAATATATATAAGATACGTGAAAAAGCGAAAAGACTGCATAAGAATTTGTTAAAAACATAAAAATAAAATAGACCTAATGAACAAGAGA
>JAJXAL010000148.1:4642-6119 GCA_021628325.1 Segatella copri
AAATTTGGTAATTCCAAGATTTTATCGTATATTTGCAGCCGAAACAAAGGAGATTCAATATGAAAGAATACAAAAAAAGAATTGCAGATAAACTATTGGAATACAGACTCGAAGAAGTTGGAGCCGTATTGATAGAAGGACCAAAATGGTGTGGAAAAACTACCACAGCAGAACAAAAGGCCAAAAGCGTGCTATATATGGCAGATCCAGACAACCAAAACAACTATCTGGAAATGGCAAATTTAAAGATAAAAATGCTCCTGAAAGGAGAAAAACCACGACTCATTGACGAATGGCAAATCATACCGCAAATCTGGGATGCCATCCGATTTGAAGTGGACCACCAGGGTGAGGAAGGCTTGTTTATCCTCACCGGATCTGCCGTGCCTGCATCTTCCGAAAAAATACATCACACGGGTACAGGACGTTTCGCCTGGATTACCATGCGACCTATGTCATTATGGGAATCAGGAGAATCTACAGGCGAAGTTAGCATCAGCGAACTGTTCAAGGGAAATGCAAACCTGGAAGGTTTCAACAAATTGAAACTGGAAGACATCGCATATCTCGTCTGCAGAGGTGGATGGCCTAGTGCCACTACCAAGAACCCAAGAGCTGCTTTGCGACAGGCATACGACTATTATGATGCGGTGGTAAAAACTGATATTTCAAGAGTGGATGAAATCAGCAGAAACAGCGAACGAACCAAGCTGCTTCTGCGTTCATACGCCCGTTCACAAGGTGGCCAAGTAAGTATCGGATCCATAAGACAAGATATGATGGAAAACGATGATGAAACACTGGCTGACAAAACTGTACAGAGTTACATCGGTGCGCTCAAAAAAATCTTCGTCATAGAAGACATGCCTGCCTGGAATCCAAACCTTCGTAGCAAGACTGCTATCCGTTCGGCTGAAACCCGATATTTCGTTGATCCATCCATTGCGGTGGCTGCTTTAGGTCTAGGTCCTGATGATCTCATCAACGACTTGGAGACTTTCGGTTTGCTTTTCGAGACCCTATGCGTCCGTGATCTTCGTGTATATGCTGATGCCATCGACGGCAACGTATATCATTACCGCGATAAGAACGGTTTGGAATGTGATGCAGTTATCCATCTTCGCAACGGCTCATACGGCCTCATCGAAATCAAGCTGGGTGGGGCACAAGCCATCGAAAAAGGAGTCTCTACACTAACTGCTCTTGCAGATAAGATAGACACGACCAAGATGAAAGCTCCATCTTTCATGATGGTACTCACTGCCGTAGGAGACTATGCTTACCGCAGAGAAGACGGAGTATATGTGGTACCTATCGGCTGCTTGAAAGACTAGTTTGGGATGGGATACAGACTCTAAAATCCTATATATAATAAAAAATGCTCCTATATATAATAAGGTGTAAACCCATCAAAGCAGCTAAAAAATGCCCGAATACCACAAACGTGGTAGCAGGAATACTACTCATATGCTATTTC
>JAJXAL010000026.1:0-36582 GCA_021628325.1 Segatella copri
AATTAACGTTAAAAAATACGCTCAAAGCTTGCTCAATTAGAGTAAAACAGGGCGAAAGGGGGTTCAGCCGGTCATGAAGGGTCAAAGTCATTAAGGGTCATTATCATTTTCAAACCCCTAAAGAGCGGTCATTTCCGGTCATGGTCATTTCCGGTCATTATCATTTTCAAACCGGTGTATCGGTGGCTGAATCCTTGAAGAGGTCATCGGCTGATGGAATCTCGTCTTCATCAAACCACTTCTTCAACTTGTCCTGAGCCTTTGCTTTTACATCTTCTGAAACCTCGCCCCAAACTTTCTTGAGCACAAACAGCAATACGGCAAGGTCATCGCCCAAACCGGCAATAGGAATGGCATCTGGAATGACATCGAGCGGACTGATGAGATAACCCAAGGCACCTACGATCAGAGCCTTGTCCTTCAGCGAAACCTTGTCACTCTCTAACGTATAATAGAGAATGAGCGCTGTATAAACCATCTTGGCACCGGCACGTTTGGCAACATGCGAAATCTTCTCGACAAATGCACGCTGGGTGAACTTGTCCTTATAGTCCATAAAGTCTGGTAAAGTCATACTACTTATAGTTTATAGTTTATAATTTATAGTTTATAGTTACGACCGCTTCTCGTAGAAGAGGACTGCCTTGATGAAGGTCTCCATCTTAGGCTCCTTATGATGGTTCACGCGATAGGCGATGATCATCTGGAGAAGTGCCTTGACAAAACACGCCAGCAACAGTCCGATGATGACGGCGATGACCGTGGCGAGCATCTTGCCGTTCTCATAGATAGGCGACTTGTCGGGAAAACAGGACAGCACCAATACGGGAAGGACGGTGATGAAACCGCCAATGGTGAGCTGGCTGCGCTTGGAACCGCCCATATCGAGTATAGCCTGCTTATCGAAAAGATAATCATCCAGCTCCATGCGGGTAATGCCATAGTTCTCCAACTTCGGGAAATCGGGCTCATTGCCATATTTCGCTATCTTGCCCGTTACCTTATGTTCGAAATCATCTAATATCTGCTTTTCCGGTTCTCTGAGTTTCATAATCTTGCTAGTTTTTAAAATCGTTTAAAAATGAATGCATCTTATACCTTATTATATATAAAGGCTGCGATGCTGAAAAAAAGAAAGCAGTGCCCCTGTAAGCCGAGTTCTGTGTTCCTATATCAGATATGCTGTTATGCTGTGTTCATATCAGATATAAGAACGTCTGTCATTTATCTAGTCCCAAAGTCACCCTTGGGCTCAAGCACTCTACCCTCCACAGCAGCCCTAAGGCAATCGGACGAGCCGCCCTCAATCTGCGGTATACATGAGCTTACAGCTCCCAGATGGCACAGCCTGGCGATCACCCGCCAGCTGGTGGTCTCTTACACCACCTTCTCACCCTTACTCTCACCACCCCAGACTGGACAAACGGGATAAGTGAAAGCGGTTATTTTCTTCTACCGACACCTACTGTCACCAATAGCTTCTAGTTTCGGAAGTGGGATGCTCTATGCTGCCCGGACTTTCCTCTCGCACCTGAAAGATGCCAGCGACAGACCGGAGCACTGCTTTCGACATGCAAAAGTACAAAAAACTTTTGATACTATCGCACGATTCCTCACTTTTTTATACATCATTAGTTATTCGCAAGGCTATTTTTCACTCTTTTTCCCGGTTAAACCGAGTTTTCGAGCCTCTACCTTTTAACAGATATTTAATAATAGACAAAAGATAGTTCCGTATACAGAACTATCTTTTTCATGCTTACATTCAAATATTTGTGAATTTAGGGCTTTCCTTGTTTAATAGCCGTTAAAGTGTTAATTTGAAATGTTAAAACGGAATAAATTTATGCAGAGAATGAAGCGTATCTCAAAAAATGACCCTATATTTGCAACCGGAAAACAGAGCGATGCATGACAAGCTGACTTTTGGCATGATATTAGCTGCTGCAGTTCCAAGGAAAAGAAAAGTAAACAATAAAAAATAAAGAGACATGAAAAAATTAAGTAATTATGTTGTGGCTGTGCTCTGCGTTGGTTCGCTCGCATTTTCAGCCGGTGCTTTCATGAAAGTAAATGCTACACCTGCAGTTACCGCTGCGCCAGCAGGTCAGCCTGTAGACTTAACCTATGCTGCCGAGAAGGCGCTGCCTGCTGTAGTACATATTAAATACGTACAGAACTCGAAGGTGAAGACGGTAGATGTGCAGGACGACCCATTCGGAGGTTTCTTCGACCCGTTCGGCTTCTTCGGCAACCCTGAACAGGGCAACGGAGGTACACGCAAGCAGAAAGTGCAGACTCCGAAGAGAGAGGCTACAGGTTCGGGCGTCATCATCAGCCAGGACGGTTACATCGTTACCAACAACCACGTGGTAGAAGGTGCTGACGAGCTGACCGTAACACTGAACGACAACCGTGAATTCTCGGCTCGCATCATCGGAACCGACAAGACTACCGACCTCGCCCTCATCAAGATAGACGGCAAGAACCTGCCTACCCTGCCTATCGCCGACAGCGACAAGGTGAAGGTGGGTGAATGGGTCATCGCCGTGGGCAACCCATTCGGACTGAACAATACGGTTACAGCCGGCATTATCTCTGCCAAGGCACGTTCGCTCGGTGCCAACGGTGTAGAGAGTTTCATCCAGACCGATGCTGCCATCAACGCAGGTAACTCGGGCGGTGCACTCGTCAACACCCAGGGCGAACTGGTAGGCATCAACGCCATGCTCTATTCACAGACCGGTTCTTACTCCGGCTACGGTTTCGCCATCCCTACCTCTATCATGAACAAGGTGGTAGACGACCTGAAGAAATACGGCAGCGTACAGCGCGTGATGCTGAGCATACAGGGAAGCGATGTGCTGAACTATATCAACGCCCAGAAGGAGAACGGCAAGGAAGTGGATCTGGGAACCAACGAGGGTGTTTACATTGCCAAGGTAGATGAAGACGGCAACGGTGCTGAGGCAGGACTGAAGGAAGGTGACGTGATTACCAAGGTTGACGGCAAGAAGGTGACCAAGATGGCTGAGCTGCAGGAAATCCTGAACGGCAAGCGCCCTGGCGACAAGATGAGCATCACCTACCTGCACAACAAGAAGGCAAGCACCAAGACCATTACGCTGAAGAATGCCCAGGGTAATACTTCGGTTATCAAGAGTGCCGACCTCGATGTGCTCGGCGGCAGCTTCCGCCCTATTACTGAGAGCCAGAAGAACCAGCTCAACATCAAGTATGGTGTAGAGGTGATGAAGGTGAACAGCGGCGCCCTGAAGGATGGTGGCATTTCACGCGGTTTCATCATCCAGCGCATCAACGACAACAACATCAATACGATTGATGACCTGCAGAAGGCTGTAAAGAGTGCTTCTACCAGCAAGGATCCAGTGCTCTACATCCAGGGTGTATGGCCAACAGGCAAGAAGGCTTACTTCGCTGTTCCGCTGCAGAAAGACTAAGGGTAAGAGTTTTAAGAGAAACGTCTCATGATTGAGTAGTGAAAAAGGCATTTTTACTGCCAAAAAACTCAAGAAACAGACAAAAAACAATAAAATAGTAGGTATTTCTGAAAAATATCTACTATTTTTTTTGGTATTTAAACAAAAAAGTGTATTTTTGCAACTACTTAAAATTTGATGCCAGCATGAGACAATTAAAAATTACTCAATCAATTACGAATCGCGCAAGCGCATCGTTAGAAAAATATCTTCAAGATATTGCTCGTGAGGAGCTGCTCTCTACAGATGAAGAGGTGGAGCTCGCTCAGCGTATAAGAAAAGGTGACCGTAGGGCATTGGAGAGATTAACAAAAGCCAATCTCCGTTTCGTGGTGTCTGTTGCCAAACAGTACCAGAACCAGGGGCTCAGTTTGCCTGATCTTATCAACGAAGGAAACGTGGGGCTTATCAAAGCCGCACAGAAGTTTGATGAAACCCGAGGCTTTAAGTTCATCTCTTACGCCGTATGGTGGATTCGCCAGAGCATTCTGCAGGCCATAGCCGAGCAGAGCAGAATTGTGCGCCTTCCGCTCAACCAGGTGGGAAGCGTTAACAAGATTAACAGAGAGATGAGTAAGTTCGAACAGGAATTTGAACGCAAACCGAGTGTAGATGAAATGGCTGACCGCGTAGACTTGCCGGAAGACAAGATAGAGGACGCCATGAAGGCTACATCGACAAGTCGCCACCTGAGCGTGGATGCTCCTTTTTCTGATGATGAAGATGGCAGCATGCTCGACCTGATGGCCAATTCGGATGATCCGACCGACAATGAACTGCTGACAGAATCGCTGAGAGCTGAAATAGAAAGACTGCTCAAGACGCTGCCGGACAAAGACCAGAAAATCATTGCTGCCTTCTATGGCATAGGAACACCTGAACTGACGCTCGAAGAAATCGGAACCAAGTATCATCTCACCAGGGAAAGAGTACGCCAGATCAAGGAAAAAACGATAAGGCGACTCCGGAACAGTACGACAGATAAACTGCTGAAGTCCTATCTGGGATAAGGAAAGATCCTGCATGACTGATGGGGCAGACAGCACAAAACAAAATAAGACAGAAAAAGAAATGAAAATTACAAAAATTGCATTAGCATCTATTGCATTAGCATGTTTCAGCCCGCTCTCTGCATCAGCCAAGAACGACGTTAAGACTGCATACATCTTTGGATTTGCCTCGTCGTTTAATGACTCTACAGTCTATTTCACAGACGTTCAGAAGGTTGATTCTGCCTATTTCACCCGCAAGAGCAAGTTTCTGGTAAGCCGCGAGAACTATTCATACCAGTTGCGCGACTATCTGGAGCAGAAAGGTGCCGGCAACCGCACGTGTATCGTGATGTTTGACTTCAACCAGAAGAAGGCTGAAAAGAAATGGAACAAGCTCTATGCAAGATACATTCAGAAGCCAAAGGCTAAGAAGGCAAAGAACGGACAGCAGATGAACGATGCGCCTAGCCCTTATCAGGTGAAGACCATCAACTCTACAGATTTTCATTTTTCATCTGTTCAGCCAAACGATGAAGAGGTTGAAGAGGTAAAAGTGAAGAAGGCTAAGAAAGCCAAGAAAGAAAAGCGCAGAAAAGGCGCTAAAACTGAATAAGAAATCAAACTTATCCTTACTCTGCAAAGTAATGAGGATAACATTAAATTAAGAAGCCATTCCCTTTCAGCCGGGAATGGCTTCACTTTTTTATATCATATCATTTTCTACTTCAGATTCTGCTTGAACCAGTTAGCTATCTGGCGAAGCAGATGGTTGCGGGTATTGCCACCCGAAATGCCATGATTACGGTTCGTGTACCACAGGGTCTTGAAGTCCTTGTCTGCCTGAACCAACGCCTCAGTATATTCGAAGGTATTCTGCGGATGAACATTGTCATCTGCCAATCCGTGACAGATAAGCAACGCACCATGCTGCTGCTTTACTCGCTCGATAGGGTTCACCTTGTAACCCTCTTCGTTCTCCTTAGGAGTGCGCATGTAGCGCTCAGTATAAACCGAATCATAGAAGCGGTAGCAGGTAGGAGGAGCCACAGCCACACCTGCCTTGAACACAGGACGGCCCTCGCTCATACTCATCAGCGTATTGAAACCACCATAGCTCCAACCCCAAATGCCGATATTATCCTTGTCTACATAAGGCAGAGAACTCATGTAGAGAGCTGTCTCAACCTGATCTTTCGACTCTAAATCGCCCAGACGGAGATAGGTAGACTTCTCAAACTCAGCTCCTCTACCACCTGTTCCACGACCATCTACGCAGGCAATGATGAAACCTTCCTGAGCAAGATAATAATCGAAAGCACCGCCATTGCCCATACTGCCCGTGCTCCATGAATCGAGCACCTGCTGGTTGCCCGGACCGGAATACTGGAAGAGGATGACAGGATACTTCTTGCTGGCGTCGAAATCTACAGGCTTCACCATCCAGCCGTCCAGTTTCACACCTTCGGAAGTGGTGAAAGAGAAAGTCTCGCGCTTGCCCCAATTATACTTCCGGGTCTTTTCGAGCAGCTGCTTGTTGTCTTCCAATGTCTTGATAAGCTTGCCCTTGTTGCTGCGTACGGTGAAGACATAAGGATGGCTGTAGCTGCTCCAGGTATTGACGAAATAGCGGTAATCGCCCGAGAAGTAAGCCGAGTTGGAACCAGCCGCATCGGTAAGGCGCTCCACCTTTCCGTTCTTATGAGCCACGTAAACCTGGCGGTCGTGCGCATTGAGCTTGGCAGCCTGGAAATAAACATCGCCCGTCTTCTCATCCATTCCGTAGATAGAGGTAACATCATAGTTGCCCTTCTCTACCTGGCGCAGGAGCTTGCCGTTCATATCATAGAGATAGAGATGCATGAAGCCGTCGCGGTCGCTAGGCAGCAGGATGTTCTTCTTGCCCACGATGCTGTTTTCAATCACCTCTTCCTTTACAAACTTAGGCACACTCTCCTTGATGAGCATCCTGCTCTTGCCGGTGAAAGGATTGACTGCATAGAGGCGCATGTCGTCCTGATGGCGGTTCATCGTATAGACAATCAGACTGTTGGCGTCTGGCGATGTCTTGATGCGTGGATAATAGCCGTCGGAATCTACAGGCACATCGAGCGCCACGGTCTTGCCGTTCTTCATATCATAGCTCCAGAGGCTCACCTTAGAGTTGTCCTGTCCTGCCTTAGGATATTTATAGGAATACTCTCCCGGATAGTCGTGATACTCGCTACGGGCAGGATGAGAACCTTCGAACATCTGCAGAGAATAAGTCTTTACGTGAGATTCGTCGAAGCGTATCCATCCGATGGCAGTTCCATCCGCATTCCATGCAAAGGCGCGGTTGAAGCTGAACTCCTCTTCGTAAACCCAATCAGGAATACCATTGATCACCTCGTTGAACTTACCGTCGCGGGTAATCTGGGTTTCCTTATCTCCATCGGTAACAAAGAGATTGTTATCCTTTACGAAGGCGATGTGGCGTGAATCAGGCGACCAGGTAGCCACCTGCTGGTTAACGCCCTGAGAGAGCTTCTTCAAACTCTTCTTGGCAATATCATATATGAAATACTCAGCCTTGAACGAGCGGCGGTAGATAGCCTCGCGATGGGTCATGATAAGCAATTTCTTGCCATCAGGACTGATTACATAACCCTCAATCTGTTCGAAGGGAGCCTTGACTGCGTTCACATCGAAGAGGATGCTCATCTGCTTGCCCGTCTTGAACGAATAACTGATAACCTGCTTGCCATCATTGCTGATAGAAGCGTACAAATCGGTGCCATCAATAGGGTTAATACCGGTAACATAAGAGGCAGCAAACTCGCCGGAGGTAATGGCCTTCAGGTCGAGTTTATCTGCAGCTTGCATTGCTGAAACCATCATGACAGTTGCAATAAAAACTGGAAATCTTTTCATGTGTTAATCTTTATGTAATGCCTCAATAGGCGAATAATCTTCGTCCTTGAGCAGTTGTTTTACCGTTACTTTAGGGTTGCGCTTTACATAAGCGTTGATTGTATTCACATACTTGGTCTTGAAAATCTCCTTGCCCATCGCCTTGTTGACAGCCCACATAATCTTGCCCATGTGCAGATCGCGGTCGAGCTGCGGACGGGTGTCGAACTGATCCATCGGATAGATGCTCAGCAGATAGAAGGTAAGGCAATCTGGCACAATATACTGGCGCGACATGGTGCTGCGCTGCTGCGGTGTATAGAATTTCTTGTAGAGCGGATAGTTTTCGCCCATGTATTTATCGAGCGAAATTCCTACTGAGTGCTGTCCTACTACGATGCTCTGGTCGAGAGCGCCAATCTGGGCATAGAAACAAGGCTGCTGGAGCTCCGGAATCCAACTGTTCAGACGCGAGAAGGCAGTTTTCAGCTGCTCGTTGATGTCTTCCATATTGGCAAATTCTGCCTCAGCATCGGCAATAAGCGCCTGCAAGGTAGAATCCTGATAGAACATGAGGAAACGGTTGCTGATATTGGCGTCTGTAATGGTGCCAAGCTGGAGCATTTTCTCTATCAGCGTACGGGTTTCTATCGGGTAATCGGTGTTCATCTGCTGCAGGGCTGAGAAATCACCGGTAGTAAGATATCTGCTTTCCAATCGGTCGTAACGCTGTACCGACAGGGGCACAGCCTCTCCTTCCTCGTTCGGCTTGAACTTAAACTCGCAGGCCGAACTGAGAAGCACGATTGCTAATATGACTATATAATTTAAAAACCTTTTCACGATAATTTACAAATCTTCGAGTTACGACTGCAAAAATACTAAAAATTATTTAAATTACCAAGCTTTTTTGCTAAAAAATCATACGCATTCGCAAAAAAATGGGTTTTTCTCTTAGATTTGTTTGAAAAATAGCCAGCAATGAGCAAAACGTAAGGCTTTTTTGCTCATTGCTGGCTATTTGCGCAGTTTTTCTGCTTATCAGATGATAAAAGAAACTGCTTATCGGATCATGACAGAAACTGAAACCTGAACCGGCTCTTCTATCTGCTTCTTCCAGGCTTTCAACCACTCATACCACTCCTTCTCGCCCTTGAAGCCATAGGTTTCGTTGGCACTGGTATAAGCAAGCTTATAACTGAGCTGGCTGCCTGCAGGTTTCACCACCTGAGTATAGCAATCCTTATTGGCTGGCTGCTGACTTACCAGGGCTGACTGTGGCACATAAATGCCCAAGCCTACGGTCTCCAGCTTGTGCTTTCCATCGTCCTTGCCTGTTGGCCAGTCGCTGCCGTAACAGCCTCGCAATCCCTTGCCATCAGCAAATTCGCTGGAACCCTTTACGTTGATGAGTCCTGTAGCAAACTGATAATCAGAAACATCCTTGTTGAAGAATACATCTACGTCGAAATCGCGATGACCGGCATAGATGGTGTAACGGATGGTGGCATTGACAGGCTGCAAGCCCGGAGCCGGAACCCAACCCTTATCCACTACCTCGACGATGGCACGGAGCGGACCTTCTGAAATGACGCGCTGCTCCTGGTATTTCACGTTGTTGAACAGCACCTGGTCTTTACCGTCCCAGCCACGGAGCGCACCCAGTCCGTAGGTATTGCCTACCCAGAGGCAATCATCGCCCGAACCAGCCTGAATCTGCTCTTCTGAAGGATAGAACTGTGTATCCTGAATCACCAGTCCCTTGTTGATTTTGCCATAAAGGTCGATGGTCTGACGATGGTCGAAATAAACACGCATGGCAATCAGTTCACTTTCGAAGCAGATGCCATGAGAATGGACGTAGTGATAAGGGTCCTTGGTCTTCTTATCAAACGAGATGCTGCGCAGATAAATATCCTGCCTGTTCTTAGCCAGCTTCCTGTTTTTGCTTGGCAAACAGAGTTCTGCAAAGGTACGAGCCGGATACTGTGCCTGCTCGCCCTCACGATAGAGATGCACCTGATAGGTCTTGGTTTCTTTCTTGCCCAAATCGGCAAGGAAACAGAGTTCATCGTTGGTACAATCGCGGTTGGTGTCATCGAGCTGTGAAGGAATCTCCTTGCCGTCAACGGTTACTACAGCGCGCTGAATGTCGCCAATAGCTCCCAACTTGCTGAGATCTACCACCACCGGAGCATCGGTTCTTGCCACCTTGGAAGGATTGGAAACCGACACCTGGAAATTAGCCTGCGCCTGGGCTGACAGAACCATCAGCGAAACCAGCGCCATCATCATTTGTTTTTTCTTCATAGATTTTATTTTTAAGTTTGTTTATGAATAGTCTACAACTGCGAGAAGAGTTTCTTGCCCTTGGCGTAATATTGCCAGATGATAGAGAGATTGTAAACCTGCGGAATCTCCTCCTTCACCCTACCCGCCTGTATCTTTCTGCGATCTTCGTCAAACTCATGTTTCCATGCCTTGAAAGCCCTGCGCGCCTTGAAGATAGCCTTGAAGTCACCCCAGTTGCGATTCAGAACCAATGTCTCGAAAGCAGCAAGGTAATCCAGAAATCTACGCATACGCATTACATGGACCAACTCCGTATCACTCAGATTCTTATAAAGCATGGTTAAATTATTTCTGAAATTCAGATAAGTCTTCATCGGATTGCTTTTCGGCAGGGTTCCACCACCCACATGATAAACCTCACTCTCAGGAATGCAATAGATTTTTCTGCCCATCAGACGCAAGCGCCAGCAAAGATCTATCTCTTCATTATGAGCAAAGAAACGGCCGTCTAAACCGCCGGCAGTCCAATAATCCTTTGAGCGGATCATCATACAGGCACCCGTAGCCCACAAGATTTCCTGCTGGTAATCATACTGCCCATTATCGCGCTCTACCGTATCAAAGATGCGGCCGCGACAGAACGGATAGCCGTATTTGTCGAGGAATCCGCCGCAAGCACCAGCATACTCAAAACTGTCCTTATCGTATTCCGCAAGCAGCTTAGGCTGACAGGCAGCCACCTGCTGATGCGAATCCATAAACTCGATGAGCGGTGTAAGCCAATGATGCGAAACCTCCACATCGCTATTCAGGAGCACGTAATATTCTGCATCTATCTGCTTCAAGGCACGGTTATAGCCTTCAGCAAAGCCGAAATTCTGCTCCAGCACGATGGTCTTCACCTGAGGAAACTGAGTCTCCAGAAGGTGCATCGAACCATCAGAAGAAGAATTGTCTGCCACCCAGATTTCAGCATCCTGACGGGAATATTCGATGACATTCGGAAGATACTTTGCCAGCATCTTCTGACCATTCCAGTTTAATATAACGATTGCTACTTTTGCCATATTTATTGTAAACTCTTTAATCTGTTATTCAGGAGATTGGTAAACTCATAGTTCTTGAGTCCCCATTTGGGAGCAATCAGCAGTTCTTTGGGCGACTGACTGACGAAGCGCTCCAGCACCAAATCCTTTCTGAGCAGACGGATGTATTTCACGATAACATCAATATACTCCTCTACCGTGTAAACATGGAAGGGATGCTCAGCATATTCCTGTGCCAGCCGGGTGCCCCTGATAATCTGCATCTGATGAATCTTGAGAATATCAAGCGGCAAGGAAGAGATGAGAGGAGCCTGGCGCAGACTTTCTTCCGCATCTTCTCCCGGCAAACCGATGATAATGTGGCCGCCCGTAAGGATTCCCCTGGCATGAGTACGCTCCACGGCACTACGGCAACAGGCAAAATCATGTCCGCGGTTGATGCGCTTCAAGGTTTCATCATTGGCACTCTCAATGCCGTATTCCACCAGCACGAAGGTGCGGCGGTTCAGTTCTTCCAGATAATCGAGCAATTCATCGCTCACACAATCCGGACGGGTTCCGATAACGATTCCCACCACATCTTCCACCTCAAGAGCCTCTTCATACATCTGCCTCAGTTGCTCCACCCTGGCGTATGTATTGGTATAAGCCTGGAAATAAGCCAGATATTTCATATCAGGATACTTCCTGCTGAAGAAAGCCTTTCCCTCCTCCAGCTGTTCAGTAATCGACTTTTTCCTGTCACAATAGCTCGGATTGAAGGTGCGGTTGTCGCAATACGTACATCCGCCACTCGAAATCCTCCCATCTCTGTTAGGACAGGAGAATCCCGCGTCTATCGAAATCTTCTGAACACGGAAATCAGGAAACTGCTTCCGGATCCATGTTCCAAAATCGTTGTAATACATTGAAACTTTGAACTTTGAGCTTTGAACATTGAACTTTATGATTAGCCCTTTTTACTATAAACTATAAACTATTAACTATCAACTAAAGAAGCTCTGCCTTCAGCGCCGTCTTATCGTGATTGAAATCACCCAGACGAACCTTGATAAGCTGGTTGTCGTATTCTTCCTTGGCGAGAGCCGGCGAAAGTTCTACGCGGATATAGTTCTTGGTGAATCCATGCATTGCCTTGCCTCTTGGCGCCTTTTCAAAGAGAACCTCAGCCTCTGTACCGATGTACTGGGCATAGAACTCCTGCGTCTTCTGATCGCTCAACTCCAACAGTCGCTTGGAGCGCTTCTTCTTCTCCTTCTCGTCAACCACATACGGAATCTTCAAGGCAGCCGTGCCCGGACGCTCAGAATAAGGGAAGACGTGAAGCTGGGTAACAGGCAGACTCTTCAGGAACTCATAGCATTCTTCAAAACACTCCGGAGTTTCGCCGCGACAGCCCACCATCACATCGACACCGATAAACGCATCAGGCATTTTCTCCTTGATAAGATTCACCTTGTGGGCAAAGAGCGCCTTGTCGTAACGGCGGTGCATCAGCTTGAGCACCTCATCGCTTCCGCTCTGCAGAGGAATGTGGAAATGAGGCATAAAGGCACGGCTCTGGGCACAATACTCTATGAGGTCATCATCACAGAGATCAGGCTCCAGACTCGAGATGCGGTAACGCTTGATTCCTTCTACCTGATCCATCGCCTTGACAAGGTCGATGAATCGCTCGTGGGTAGTCTGACCGAAATCACCGATATTCACACCGGTAATGACGATTTCCTTACCGCCTTCAGCAGCCGCCTGCTCACATTGAGCCACAAGCGACTGGATGCTCGGGTTGCGCGAATTGCCTCGGGCAAATGGAATGGTGCAATAGGTGCAATAATAATTGCAGCCGTCCTGCACCTTCAGGAAATAACGGGTACGGTTGCCACGCGAGCAAGAAGGCTGGAAGGTCTTGATTTCCTTGGTCTTCACGCTATAATGCTGATGAAGAGCCGCAGCATCGCCGTTCTGAGAGTTTTCAGCATCGACGTTCTGAGAAGTTTCAGCATCGACATTCTGAGGAGTCTGAGCAGCCAATCCGTTTTCCTGAGCAAATTTCTGCGCCCATGCATCGCTGAGATATTGAATCAAGTGCGCCTTCTCGTTAGCACCCAACACGAGGTCTACACCCTCTATCTTGCTGACATTCTCAGATTCGAGCTGCGCATAACAGCCCGTCACGATAACGAATGCGCCCGGATTGTTTCTCACCATCCGGTGGATAGCCTGACGGCATTTATGATCAGCAACTTCTGTTACCGAGCAGGTGTTAATAAGACAAATATCAGCTTTCTCCCCCTTTTTAGCAGTAATGACGCCCATGTCTTCGAGCATTTTGCCAAAAGTGGAAGTTTCAGAGAAGTTGAGTTTGCAGCCTAGCGTATAGTAAGCTGCCTTTTTACCTTGAAAGGCACTTGAATCTATCATAAATTATCTTTTCTAATATTCTAAAAGGTAACCTAAAAAAATGAAACATAGTCTCTATAAAACGAAAAAGCCGCTAGACCGAAGTCCAGCGGTTGTTTCTCTCATTTTTTCGTTCGCAAGTAATTTCAAATTACTTAGCAGAATCAGCAGCAGCTGTATCAGCAGCAGCAGTGTCAGCAGCAGTTGTATCAACCTGAGCTGTGTCAGAATCAGCAGAAGCTGTGTTCTGAGCTGTTTTGTTACCACATGATGCGAAAGAGATAGCTGCGATAGCTACGAACATAAAAACTAATTTCTTCATTTTCTTTGCTTTTTTAAAATCTGTAAAACAATCATTTGTTCTTTTGAACGATGCAAAGGTAAGCATTTTTTTGATACGTTGTTCTTTTTTTTGCGACTTTTTTTTAGGCGATTTTGTAACAAAATTACAAATCGCTATAAATCAGCTACTTACAAAGTGCTAACAAAGGTTAAAGTTTTTGATGTGCTCGGAAACAGCCTAATTTTAACACTTTTCGGTGTTTTTTAGCGTAACAAGGGTGCGCGCCAACACCTCTTCAGAGCAGCACTATATACATATAATAAGGTACGCGCGCGAGGGAAAGAAGAGAAGATTTTCCCAAGAAATCGTCCCCAAAAACTTTGATTGCCGAGAATTTTTTCGTAACTTTGCACTCAAAACAAAGAAACAAACAGACAGAAAATGATACAGCTAAAAGAAAATCAGGGCATTCCCCGCAGCATTCTTCTGATGATGGCTATCGTCGCAGGACTCACCGTAGCCAACTGCTACTACAATCAGCCGCTTCTCGAACTCATCCGCCACGACCTGGATATTACCGAGCAGAAGGCTAACCTCATCACCGTCATTACCCAGATAGGTTATGCGCTGGGCTTATTCTTCCTCATCCCCTTGGGCGACATGCTTTCGCGCAAGAAACTCATCCTTGTCAATATGACCATTGCTGCATTGATGGCAATTGTGATGGCTGCAGCGCAAAACGTATGGATGCTTTGGGGAGCTTCACTGCTGATTGGCGCCTGTTCGGTGATTCCGCAGTTCTTCATTCCGATAGCCGGACAGTTTTCGGAACCCAAGAACAAGAGCAGGAATATGGGCATTGTACTCTCCGGACTGCTGACGGGCATTCTTGCCTCACGAGTAATCAGCGGTTACATCGGCGAATGGCTGGGATGGCGGGAGATGTTTATCATAGCTGCTTTCGTGATGGTGGCTTGCATGGGAATCATGCTGCTGATGATGCCTGAAATGAAGCGCAACTATGTAGGAACCTACAGAGGACTGATGACCACGATAGCAGAAATTTTCGTTTTCCATCCTTCTATCCGCATCTATTCCATCCGTGCAGCCTTCGGGTTCGGCAGTATGATGGCAATATGGTCTTGTCTGGCGTTCCATCTGGCGCAGCCACCTTTCAGCGCAGGAAGTGATATGGTAGGAATGCTCGGACTTTGCGGAATCATGGGAGCCGTTGCTGCCAGTGGTGTGGGAAAACTGGTTCCTAGGTTTGGCATTCGAAAATTCAATCTGTTCGGCGCAGGAATGCAGATCATCGCCTGGGCAATAGCCTTGCTCTTCGGCGACACTTACGCCGGACTCATCGCAGCCATCATCCTGGTTGACATCGGTCTGCAATGTCAGCAGCTCAGCAATCAGAGTGGTTGTCTGCAGGAGGTTCCGCAGGCTTCCAACCGCGCCAACACCATCTTCATGACCAGCTATTTCATCGGTGGTTCGCTAGGCACTTTCTGCGCCGGTTACATCTGGACGCAAGCCGACTGGCTCGGTGTCTGCATCGTAGGAATCGCTTTCGCCATGATTTCTCTGCTTATCACGCTAAACTGCAAGAAATAAACATATAAAAAGAAAAGAGATTATATTCCCGACTTACAGGAACATAATCTCTTTTCTTATTTGATAGAGACTGAAGCCGGCATTTCTGCCGAGGCTTCAACTACATCTTTTCATCTCCGTACATTTCCGTCCACCAGGAAGCATCATCCTGCAACCACTTGGCAAACCAGGCAAAGATGGTGTTCTGCCATTTCAGTCGCTTCTCGTAGTCGATGATGTGATGATCCTGACCATCTACCAGAACCATCGCCGTAGGACGGCCAAGGAGTTTCAGCGCCGTATAGAGCTGGATACTCTCGCCCACAGGCACATTATTATCTGCCGTACCGTGGACAAACAGCAGCGGAGTATGAATCTTGTCGGCATTATAGAGCGGACTCTGATCTACAAAGAGATGCTTGTTGGTCCAAGGATATTCGTTCGCCATAGAAACTTCGCTGTAGCTGTAGCCCCAATAGCCCTCACCCCAATAGCTGGTGTGGTCGCTGATGCCTGCATGCGAGATGGCGGCTGCAAAGAGGTCGGTCTTGGTCTGAAGATACTGAGTCATGAATCCGCCGTAGCTTGCGCCGATGCAGCCTATCTTCTTGCGGTTTACGAAAGCATGCTCATCGCAGAAAGCCTGGGTGCTGGAGATGATGTCTTCAGCCACTCCCTCGCCTGCCGTATCTACATGGCGGGCAGAGAATTTCTGACCGAATCCGGTGGCTCCACTAGGATTCACAACCAGCACTACATAGCCCATCGCTGCATAAACATGATGAGGATAACGGCTCTGGAACATGCGGCTCGTAGGACTGCATCCGCCATAATAGTTCACTATCATCGGATACTTCTTGGCAGCATCAAAATGAGGTGGCAGATAGTAACGGCAACAAAGGGTGTCGCCTCTTGAATTGACAAAATTCCAAGCCTTGCATTCGCCCAGTTCAACATCCTTCAGTTCGCGCGCACTCAAATCGTCAACCAATTGCGATTTCAGCGCCTTCGTATTCATCTTATAGAGTCGGTCGGCATTGGATGCACTCTGACCGGAGAAAGCCATTTCTGCTGCAGAAGATGCAAGCGAGAAACTCTTGATGTACTCTTCAGGAGTCTTGAGAAGCGTAAACTTGCCCGATTTCGGATTGAGCAGGAAGAGGTGCACGCAGTCTTTATCTTCGGCTGTAAAATAGATGTTTCCATCGACCTTACTCCAATTCACACTCTGCACGTTCGGATTGAAATCCCTGGTCAGCGGACGAACCTTCTTATCCGACAAGGTCATCAGATAGAGCTGGGTGTCGATCATGCTAGGTGTCTGTCCTTCTTCCACATTCTTTCCAATGCCGTTGAAAGCTTCCGGCGAAGCGCTCACGAGAATGCTCTTGCCATCTGGCGAGAACTGGGCGCTGTTCAGAAATTCGCCCTTTTCTATCAGGGTTTCTACCTTTGGCGTTGTGGCTGAAGATGCATTCATACTGCCCAAATCCAAGCGGTAGAATGATGTCAGGGTTGTAGGACGCTTGGTGAGTCGCTCCTCTCCCTTGCCTATGAGCAGATAACGCGAATCGGCAGAAATATCCATCAGATAGATGTTGTGGTAACCGAAGGTAAGCGGCTGGAGAATGCCCGATGCAAGATCATATTTGGCGAGATTGCTGCGCTCGCGCCAACCAGGCTGTCTGTCTTCCGGTTCTTTTACATCATAAACTTGCGGATCCTTTTTTCTGCCTTCAGTAGTAAGCGTATAGATGAGCGTTTTTTCATCGGGTGTAAACTGGAACCAGCCTTCAGGAAGATTGCTTGCCAGCACTTCGCGCTCCATCGTCAGCGGATTGATGGTGATGAGCTGCAATGTGCCATCCTGCTTTTCTTCTCCGGCAATACTGCTGTCGCTCGCCTTCTGGGTGAAATACAGTTTATTGCTTACAGGCATCCATTTTACACTCTCCTCAAATGTAGCCATCACTCTGTTAGTCTGAGCGTTGCGCAATTCGCTAATGCTATGGTTATTACCTTTTCTATCTACCCAGGTTTTCCGAACTACGATAAACTTTCCGTTTGGTGAGATAGAAACACTCGGATAGTTGGGCGCACAAATCACATCATAGATGTTATAGGCACGCTTGGCTGCCGCATCGCCTACAGAAAGCGGAGCGCCGTTGGCTGCGGTTACGGTCAACTTGATAGATTTCTTATCAGAAGATGCATTCTTCCGGGTAAGATATTTGATGACAACTGTATGTTGTGAAGGAGTCAGGATGGTTTCAGCCTTATCGCCGTTCACCTTTACCTGTTCGCCGTCTACAAACAGGCGGTATTGCTCCAATCCTTCTACCGCGATGGTTGCTTTGGTGCGCTGGGTGTTAGAAACGCAGAAAGAAGCCAGATGGAGCGCATCCTGCTTGTCGGCAAGGAGTTGGGCTGCACTCACCTCCTTACCCTTATTTAATAAGGTGAAAGACAGCGGCGAATCGAGCAGCTGCTTAAGGTCGAACGCTTCGCCCTTGATGTTCACACTGTCAGCCATCCAAGGCTGTGCTACGGCATAGGGGCCTGCATATTTCAGCGTTTTCACCTCTATGGTTTCGGAACTGGCAGAGATTGAAGCCATCAGGGCAGCTGCCAGCAGCCCGCTTTTTGTTGTTTTCTGAATCAGTTTATTCATAAATATCCATATTTTGATTTTGGTGCGAAATTACAAATAAAAATCGAGATAAACGAATATTTGTGTTACAAATTGCTCTTTTTACTGCATTTTTGCCTTACAAATGTTATCTTTAAGTTAATCGGATGAGCCAGTAGGTTATTGTTGGGTTAAACCCCTCTCCCATTCATTGCTGTTTCAAGAAAACACCTTATCTTTGCATCGCCAATCTACAGAAGAAAGGCGCATGAACTTAAAAAGAATAAGAAAAAGATAGCATTAACAAAAGAAAAGGAAAAGAATATGAAACAGAAATCATTGATATTGATGAGCACCCTGCTCGTCTGCTCACTCGAAAGTTTCGCACAGAGTGATGTCGAGAAAAACGACTCGATATGGAAGGACTTCGACCTGGCAAGCGTTACCGTGGTTGCCTCGAAACCACTGGTAAAGATGGAGACCGACAAGATGACCTACAACGTACAGCAGGATGCTGACGCCAAGGCCTCTACCGTTCTCGACATGCTGCGCAAGGTGCCGATGGTTACGGTGGATGGACAGGACAATATCACCGTGAACGGTTCATCCAGTTTCAAAGTGTATGTGGATGGAAAACCGAATCCGATGTTCTCAGCCAACCCTTCGCAGATTTTCAAGGCAATGCCGGCAACTATGGTAAAAAACATAGAAGTAATCACCAACCCGGGAGCCAAATATGATGCTGAAGGTACGGGCGGCGTGCTCAACATCGTACTCAACAAGCAAGCAGTGAATGGAGACAGAGGCAACGACTTCAGCAATGGCTATAATGGCAATATCAGTGCAGCTGCCGGCAACCAGGCACAGCGCATCTCCGCCTTCATCAGCGGTCAGCAGGGCAAGCTCACCTATAGTGCCAACGGAATGTACAATCATCAGCGCATGAATGGAACCACCATCTCCTTCGACCGATTCCAGAAGGATGGCTGCACGATGAACTATTATCAGAATTCGGATATGAAGCAGCCTTTCTCTATGGGCAACATCAGTCTGAGCTACGAACTTGATTCACTGAGCAACATCAGCGCTACTGCAGGACTGACCACCTTCAACCAGAAGATTACAGGTCACCCACTCACAAAGATGACAGGCGGAATCTACGGCAAAGGATTCGAATACGGCAATGAGATGAAACAGAATCTGGGCAATACCTCCTTCAACGGAAGCATCGATTATCAGCGATTTTTCAACAAGGAGCGCACGAACTACCTCATTCTCAGCTATCTATTCAGTACCAACCCATCTCACACAGACAACTATACGTTCTACGACGACATCAGCCATGTGACGGCTCTCCAGCTCAACGATCTGCTCTCCAAAAGTAAGACCCGAGGCACTGAACATACTTTCCAGGCAGATTTTACCCATTCGCTCAGCGCCACCCAGCGCCTGAATTTCGGAGCCAAATACATAGCCCGCATCAACAGAAGCGATTCACGCTACTACGATGTGGCGGCAGATAAAACTGAGACGCTGAACCCTGCCAACAGTATGGAGTATAAGAACACCCAGAACATTCTTGCCGCCTATGCAGAATGGAAGGGAAACTTCGGAAAGATAGGAACCATGCTGGGAACCCGATACGAACAGACCTTGGAGAAAGCGAAGTTTGAACAGGGTAAGGGTGATGATTTTGATAAAGATTACGGCAATCTCGTACCGAGCGCCAGCATCTCTTACGCCATCGCTCCAGGCATGAATCTCGGTGTGAACTACAGCATGCGCATCACCCGTCCGGGAATTACCTACCTCAACCCTTATGTTGACCGCAGTAATCCTACCGCCATCAGCTATGGTAATACAGACCTCGACGTAGTGAAGTCGCATCAGGTGAACATGGTATTTAATTATTACAATTCACGATTCATTCTGAGTACAACTCTGGGCTACGGATTCTGCAACAACAAGATAGAGCAGTATTCGTTCATCGATGCAGACAACCTGCTCAACACCACCTACGGCAATGTTTCGAAAACCCGCAACGCCAGTCTGAATATCTTTGCCAACTGGCTGGTGTTCAAGAAGACGAGATTGATGCTGAACGAGAGTCTAAGCTACAATGATTTGCGAAGCGAAGTATTGGGATGGAAGAATCATGGCTGGAACAGCAGTACGATGATCAATCTGCAACAGACACTTCCTTGGGAGTTGCAATGGACAGTAGGAAGTATCATTCAGAGCAAACAGCACAACCTGCAAGGCTATCAGAGCGGAATGTCATTCTTCTACTCCACCCTCTCCAAATCCATCATCAAGGATAAGCTGGACTTGAGTCTGATGTTCCTCACACCAACCGACGACAAACTCAACATCAAGCAGAAAACCGTGGGTTCAGACTATGTACAGAATATGACGGTAAAGGTGCCTCTGCGCCAGATCAGCCTCACCCTTACCTGGAAATTCGGCAACACCAAGAAGCAATTCCAAAAGGTGAAATCCAACATCAAGAATGATTTCCAGGAAGAAAAGCAGGGAATCCAGACGGGTGGAATGAATGAAAATTAACAAGATCAGAAACAATAGAAAACGTTGAATAGAATAAACTATACTCTCTCCAACGAGTTGCAATGCATAAAAAAAGCATTCGCAACTCGTTTTTTTATACGATTTATTGTCTATTCAATTTCTTTTTTGTACTTTTGCACGCAAAATATCACATAAAATAACAGAATAATGAAGAAACAGACTCAAGCTATTCATTTGGAATATGAGCGCCGCGATGCATACGACTCGCTGAGCGTGCCAGTATATAACACCCTTGCCTACGAATTCGACAATGCTGCCGTCATGGCTGAAGCATTCACCGACAAGATCAAGGCTCCAGATTATTCGCGCGTAGAGAACCCTACGGTGACCAACCTGGAGCGCCGTGTGGCAGCCCTTACCGATGCTGCTCATGCCACCGCCTTCAACTCAGGAATGGCGGCCATCAGCAACACCCTCATGGCGCTGGCAGCACAAGGCAAAAATATTGTTACATCCAAGCATCTCTTCGGCAATACTTATGCCTTGCTCGTAGCCACTCTGCGCCGTTTTGGTGTAAAGGTGCGTTTGCGCGATTTGACCAATATCGAAGCCGTGCGCGAAGCCATTGATGATGACACCTGCTGCGTATTTCTCGAAATCCTGACCAACCCGCAGCTGGAGGTTGCTGATCTGAAAGCCATTTCGGTAGTGGCTCACGAAAAGAATGTTCCGCTGGTGGTGGATTCTACCGTGATTCCTTTCACACAATTCTCGGCTAAGAGTCTGGGAGTAGATATTGAGGTGGTTTCCAGCTCTAAATATGTAAGCGGCGGTGCTACTTCGCTCGGCGGTCTGGTCATCGACTACGGTACTCCTTACAACGGCGATTTCGCCAAACGTCTTTATGGAGAAATGCTCTTCAATTTCGGAGCCTATATGACCCCACAGGTAGCTTATATGCAAACCATCGGACTTGAAACGCTCGATGCTCGCTATCGTGTGCAGAGCAGCAATGCCCTGGAGCTTGCCAAGAAGCTGCGCTCTATGCCTCAGATAAAATATGTAAACTATGTTGGTCTGGAGGATAATCCTTATCACGAGTTGGCGCAGCGCCAGTTTGGAAAAACTGCGGGAGCCATGATCTGCATCGACCTGGAGAGCAAGGAAGCCTGCTTCAGTTTTCTGAACAATCTGAAGCTCATCCATCGCGCCACCAACCTCTTCGACAACCGTTCGCTCGCCATTCATCCGGCAAGCACCATCTTCGGAGCATTCTCTGAGAACATGCGCAAATCGATGGACGTGAAAGACACCACTATCCGATTGAGCATCGGCTTGGAAGATGTGGATGATCTCTTCGAAGACATCAAGCAGGCCGTTGATAGTTTATAATTGATAGTTTATAGTTAATAGACTCAAAGTAAAATGTACAATTTCGATAAAGTCATAGACCGTTCGGGCAGCGACGACCTGAAACATGGCGCCCTGTTACCTCGTTGGGGACAAGATGACCTGCTGCCACTCTGGGTAGCCGATATGGATTTCGAGACCCCTTCTTTCATTACAGATGCCCTCAAGGCACGTCTGGAACACTCTCTTTTCGGCTACACGATGGAGCCGGAAGATTACCTGCCTAGCATCATCGACTGGGTTCGCGACCACCACCAGTGGGATGTGAAGCGAGAGTGGATAAGATTCATTCCTGGTATTGTTAAAGGCATCGGACTCGTGGTGAATGTCTTCACCCAGCCTGACGAAAAAGTCATCATCCAGCCTCCCGTTTATCACCCATTCCGCCTCACCCCAGAGGGTAATGGCAGAGAGGTGGTCTTCAATCCGCTGAAGATGAGGGAAGACGGATATTACGAGATGGACTTCGAAAATCTCGAGAAGGTTTGCGATGAGAAATGCAAGATTCTCATTCTCTGCAATCCTCATAATCCGGGCGGTATTACCTGGAGCAAAGAAACCCTGCAGCAGCTTGCCGACTTCTGCTATGAGCACCATCTGCTCGTTATCAGCGATGAGATTCACGCGGATATGGCGCTCTTCGGCCACAAGCACATCCAGTTTGCTTCGGTTTCAGACAAGGCACGCAACATCAGCATCACCTTCCAGGCTCCTTCCAAGACCTTCAATATAGCAGGAATCGTGAGCAGCTACGCCATTATTCCAAACGAAGATATTCGGAATAGATTTTACAAATGGTTAAGCGCTAACGAGTTGGATGAGCCAACCCTCTTTGCTCCTATCGCCACTATCGCAGCCTTCCGCAAGGGAGAAGAATGGCGCAAGGCGATGCTTGCCTATATTGAGGACAATATCCGGTTCGTAGAAGATTACTGCCGTGAACATATTCCGGGCATTCGCCCTTTGCGTCCACAGGCTTCCTTCCTCGTATGGCTCAACTGCCGTGATCTGCATCTTTCTCACGATGCACTTCTCGACCTATTCATCGACAAGGCACATCTGGCATTGAATGATGGAGAGATGTTCGGTCCTGGCGGAGAAGGATTCATGCGATTGAATGTAGCTGCACCAAGAAGTATTATCAAACAGGCTTTGCAGCAGCTGGAAGAGGCTGTGAGCCAACTCTAGATAATTTTAAAAAAAATAGCCGTAACTACTGCAAATATAGTTACGGCTATTATCATAATATGGCGGAAGAATGCTTTATTCCCCCTCCATCAAATCATGAACCAGTTTGATTTCGTAATATTCAATACCTGCTCCCAAAGCTTCCTTTATTTCGCCAAAATGCTCCAATTCAGGATGAGCCTTCATGAAATCACGGATTTTCTTTTCATGGGCACTTGAAATCAGCGCCCGCAGTCCAATCTTTCCTTCTTTCACATAAGGAGTAAGATGACCAATAATGGTACCTTTGGTATAACCCCGCTTAGCAGCAATCTGATCTACCGTCATTCCCTGCATATAGAAATCATAACTTACCTCCTTCGAAGCGACTTTCGGCACCTTCGGTTCATTCGGTTTTTTCTGTCTCCTTGACTTTCTGCCCGAACCGCTATCTGATGAGGCATCTGCATCCAACAGCAAGAACTGCGCCTTCTTTTTCAGATAATCTGTTACCGTGAATTCTGCACTACATTCATACTTCAAAAGCCGTTCTTTTAATTTTACATCCTCTGAGAAAACAGAGAAGCGGTCTTCAAACTGTTTCCTAGCCACCTTGTTGTCTGTATCAAGATTCGACTTTCTGATTAAATCACTCAGAATGCCGATTTTGTCAAGAAAATACATAGCTCCCTTATGAATACGGTCTTGCAGCTCAGCCTGTCTTACATCAGGATTTCGGGCAAGCATACCCGTATACTGCACACGGAATTTATCCGATACGGCTATCAGACTCTTCAGCACCACCTGCAGCTTCTGATACTCGCTTACCACGCGCGGATATTTACCATTAAAAAACTCTACCAGGCAGCGCATCAGATGCTCATAACTGGCTCTGATGGAATAAAAATCGAAGAGTTCGCTGATGCAATAAATGATGTATTGCAGCTCCAGACTGCTGATTTGCTCCTGACTAGGCGCAGTAAGCTGGCTGGTGAATGCATCCACCGTCTGACTGCTGATAATGGCTCCGCGAGAAAGCGGTTGACTGAGCACCATACCCTCCAAAGTCTTGCAGCGGCTCAGTGCCACATAGGTCTGACCATGGGTAAAAGAATGAGAAGCATCGATGATGGCATGTTCGAAAGTAAGTCCCTGACTCTTGTGGATAGTTATCGCCCACGCCAGACGCAGAGGATACTGCATGAATTTTCCTTCCACCGTCTCCTCTATCTCCTTGGTTTTCTCGTTCAGCATATATTTCGCATTGGTCCACTCCATTTTCTCCAGGTCAAACTCCTCGCCCGAATCCTTACTGCGAACGGTAATCTTGCTGCCGTCTTCATCGGTCCTAACCCCTATCACCTCGCCTATCATACCATTATAAAAACGGTGCTGTGGGTCGTTCTTGATGAACATCACCTGGGCTCCAGGTTTCAATGTGAGCTTGAAATCGGCCGGATAAGATGTTTCCGGGAAATCGCCCTCTATATCTGCTGTAAAAGAAAATGACTGCGTAGGCAAGGCAGCAAGCTGCTGTTCGTTGATATACTGGGCAGGCGCATTATGGGTGGTAAGCCTGATATAATTGCCCTCCTTAGGTGGTACAAAATTTGGAATATAGCGCTGGTTCAGAGCCTGCAGCGTAGCTTCAGAAGCCTTGTTCTCCCTAATCTGGTTGAGCAGCGAGATAAACTGTTCATCCTGCTGCCTGTACACCTTTTTAAGTTCGATGGTGAGATAACCCACCTGCTTCAGAGCGTTGCTGCTGAAGAAGAAAGGAGTATCATAATGCTGCCCCAGCAGATGCTCTTCCTGTGGCGTAACCACGGGTGCCAGCTGCTGCAAATCGCCTATCATCAGGAGCTGCACACCACCGAAAGGCAAATCGTGGCGCTTGCGATACTGGCGAAGCACAGAATCTACAGCATCGAGCAGATCGCTGCGCACCATACTGATTTCGTCGATAACGAGCAGGTCGATACTGCGGATGATATTGCGCTTGAGCTTGCTGAACTGATAGCGTTTCTGTTCGCCGCTGCCAAAGGTCGTGCCCGGCACGTATGGCGAGAAGGGAAGCTGGAAGAACGAATGGATGGTCATTCCTCCGGCGTTGATGGCTGCAATGCCCGTAGGAGCAAGCACAATCATTCGTTTTGGCGACAGTTCTTTCAATCGCTTGAGGAAGGTCGTCTTACCTGTGCCCGCCTTTCCAGTAAGGAAGAGGTTGGCATTTGTCTTTTCTATGATATTCCATGCCAGGATGGATTCTTCGTTCATTTCCATACAGCTTCTTTTTTGTACCAGATTTTATACCAGAACTAGATTTCTTCTTATATTTAGATCTAGATTTCTTCCGTGATTTCGCTCATCTCCTTACGCTTCTTCTCTGCGCGTGGACAGTCTTCAGCAATATGACCTACAGGAATGATTACCACCGCCTCATAGCCCTCACGCGGAAAGAACTGCTGCATCTTCGCCGTATCGTAATTGCAGACCCAGCAAGTACCCAGTCCCTTTTCGGTGGCAGCCAGACAGAGATGCTCTGCCGCTATCGCCACATCAATATCTCCATGCGGTTTCTCATCATATCTGCGCACCCAATTCTCATTCACGTTTTTCATACCTATCATATATATAGGAGCCGTCTTGAACCATTCGCGGTCGTAGCAATCCTGCAGTTTCTTCTTCGCCTCTTCTGAGCGCACGATGAGCCAGCGCCAAGGCTGCCTGTTCACTGCCGATGGTGCCAGGCGCACACACTCCATGATATAGTCCAGATCCTCCTGGCTCACCGCCTCCGGAGTAAACTTGCGAGCCGAAAAACGCTCCTGGCTCAATGCCAACATGTTATTCTTATCATTCATATCGTTCAGTTTTATGATGTTTCAATACTAGCTTATGACCACAAAGGTAAGAATAAATTACGAAACGACAAAAAACTTGAATGAAAAACTATCTTTTTCGGATTATTTTTTGTATTTTTGCACATCATACCAGGATTTCTGGTGATAACAAGAGGTGTTAATGATAAGATATGATAGGACTGGCAGACTGCAACAACTTCTACTGTTCGTGCGAGCGAGTGTTTCGCCCCGACCTGACAGGAAAGCCCGTGGTTGTATTGAGCAACAACGACGGGTGCGTCATCGCACGCTCTGAAGAAGCCAAGGCATTGGGCTATAAGATGGGCGACCCGTTCTATCAGGTGAAGGAAAAACTGGAGGCTGAAGGAGTGGCTATCTTCTCGAGCAACTACACGCTCTACGGTTCGCTCTCCAACCGCGTGATGTCGATGCTATCCCATTATTCCCCACGCATCGACCAATACTCTATCGATGAGAGTTTCTTCGAGGCAGACGAATCAATGGCGAAAGTTTTCTTTCGGGAGCATGCGGAAGACCATCCTACTTTGTTCAATAAAATAACAATAGACGAGCTGTCAGAAAAGCCCGATAGCCTGCTCCATCGCTATGGCTCCAAAATATCGGCAGATGTACTTCGGGCTGTTGGAATCCCGATATCCGTAGGCATTGCAGAAACGAAGACATTGGCGAAAATCGGCTCTAAATTCGCCAAGAAATACAAGGGCTTCCAAGGCTGCTGCCTCATCGACACGGATGAACGGAGACACAAGGCGCTGTCTCTCTTCCCCGTAGAAGATGTATGGGGAATAGGCAGACAGATAGCCCGAAAGCTCGATTATATGGGCATCAGGACCGCCGCTCAGTTTGCCGACAAGAAAGAAAGTTGGGTCCGCAGCCATTTCAATATCACCACCCTAAGAACATGGAAAGAACTGAATGGCGAAAGCTGCATCAGCATCGAGGAATTGCCGCAGAAGAAGAGCATCTGCACCAGCAGAAGTTTTGCCGACGAGGGCATTACCGACAAAAATGTGATAGAAGAAGCCGTGGCTAATTTCGCTGTACGTTGTACAGAAAAATTAAGGAGACAAGGTAGCGTATGTCAGGGCATCACGGTGTTCGCATGGACTTCCCGTTTTAACGAGCATGTGCCTGAATATACCATCCACGATTCCCTCACCCTGCCCATCGCCACCAATGCACAGGAAGAAATAGTAGGTGCTGCCCTCAGCATTCTCCGGGCTAAATACCCGAAACCGATGGCAGACAGCAGGCCCGATCGCTCCGACATGTCGTTTCACTTCAAGAAAGCTGGCGTTATCCTGTGGCAAATCTCACCCGACCATCCTCGCCAGCAAGACCTCTTCGACCCCATCGACCGAAGCAAGCAAAAAAAGCTGATGGAGGCTATCGACGCCATCAACCGGAAGAATGGTTATGGCACCATACGCCAGGCCATACAAGGCACAGACTGCCGATTCGACCTGAAACGCGAGTACATGTCGAAGCAGTTTACCACGAACATCCATGATATTCTGAAAGTAAAAACAAGATGAATAAGAATAACGATAACAAGATAAAACTGACATTTCACCCTGCGGAATTCGGAGCCAAGATGCCTATTCCGCTGGCAGAGCAAAGCGTAAAAGCAGGCTTCCCTTCGCCAGCCCAAGACTATATGGAGGGAGAGATAGACCTCAACGATATTCTGGTTCGCCATCGTGAGGCCACCTTCTACGTGCGCATATCTGGCGACAGCATGCAGGATGCAGGCATTCTGGACGGTGATCTCGCTGTAGTTGACCGGCAGATAGAACCCTCAAACGGCAATTTCGTCATCGCCTTCGTAGATGGCGAATTCACCATCAAGCAGTTCAAGATGGACGAGAGCGGCACCTTCGGCTGGCTCATCCCATGGAACAAGAACTTCTCCCCTATCAGGGTAGATGAAACCAACCGATTCATGATTTGGGGCGTGGTTACCTATGTGATTCATCAGATTGCGGAATGATAAAAAAGAGAAATTGAAGAGATAGAAAAACCGGGATGCTTCGAATAAAAAACATCCCGGTTTTTATGTTTATTATAACGATTATTTATTATAACTATTGCCTTTTATGCTTTCTGCTTCTTATACCCCACAAGTCCGTACCAAAGGATAACGAACTCGCAGAAGAGAGGAACGAGCCAGGTGAACTGCCACGAACCGATATAATCGGCAAGCAAACCCTGAAGCACAGGGAATACTGCACCACCGAAAACTCCCATCATAAACACGCCCGAAGCCTTGGAAGTATATTCCTTCAAGCCATCCACCGCCAAAGTAAAGATGCAACTCCACATCACACTATGAAATAATCCGACAGCAGCCATCAGCCAGAGATTCTCGGTAAACATGGAAACAGACATCAATACGATTGCCGCCACCGTAACGGTGATGAGCATAGGGCGAGGTGCCACGTTCTTCAAACCGGCAGAAACCATTCTGCCAATCATGAATCCACCCCAATAGAGTGTGGCAAGAAGGGCTGGAGAAAAATCGTAACCATGTCCCATCAAATCCATTGCATGGAGATTCATATTGTTGCCGATTCCCACCTCGGTTCCCACATAGAAGAAGATGGTAATCACACCATATTTCAAATGGCGGAACGACCAGATGCTGCGTTTCTTCGCATTTCTGGAATCATCAAAAGGAGTTGTCTTTCCTTCAGATTCCACATTTTGAGTCTCCTCTCTCGTACCCTCAATGTCTGGAAGATTCGCCTTGGAAGTGCTCCATGTTGTAAAGGCAATGATGAGCATCATTACCAGGAATGGAATGGTGAGCTGGTCGGCAGAAACACAATCCAGGGACACACCTGCAAACATCACGCCCGTTACGAAGAATGGAGCGATGGTAGTTCCGAAAGAATTCACCGCACAGGTGAAGTTCATGCGCTGCACCGGTTGGGTTCCCGGCAAAGGATAGGCAGCAATGTAAGGATTGATCACCACCTGAAGCATTGCCGCTGACGTACCCATCAGATAAGATCCGAAAAGGAAAACGAAATATCCGAATGGTACGAAATCCTGCGAGAGATGCACGCCTGCCCCACCCCAATATTCAGCAATCAGCGCCGAAGCAAGATAGAAGGCAAGTCCCAGCACCATTACCAGCATCGAACGGATGAGCGTCTTTTTATAGCCCACTTTGTTGAGCAAGCGTCCCGTCTTCGCACTATTGAGCAGATAGCCCAGGAAGAAAGCGAAGGAGATGAGCGTTGCCAGGGAGTTCTTGGCAGTGGTAACCTCCGAGAGGAAGGCTATCTTCAAGGGGCCCTGACACTGACCGTTGACGGTAGTAAGGAAGCCCACTATAAAATAGATGAATGTCAGGAGTAGAAATGGTCCTGCACTCCTAAGCGTTATCGATTGTTTCATGTTTATCTAGGTTTAAATTAGAGAAAGTTACGCTATCGTCAGGTGTTTCGACGAATTAAACAATCCATAAAAACACCTGACTCTTATTTTCAAGAGTTTCTCTCTATATTACAAGATTTCATCTTCCAAAACCTTCATGGCACCCTTTGCCTTGATGTCTTCTACCATCTTCAAGTAAAGCTCTACGAAATGAGGAGCAGCCTTGAGATCGGTACTTGTAAAGGCTGAAATGCCGAGAAAATCGAGCGCATCATCGCTATCGACGGCCTTATGGTCATCAACGGTAAGCCATGGATCTGCCACTTCGAATGCATCACCATTGTCATCTACCTGATACTTCAGATAATGACGGTAAGCAGCAAAGAGGTAAGCCACACGCTTGAACTCCACATTCTGGCGCTT
Organism: Segatella copri; assembly: GCA_021628325.1. GTDB lineage: Bacteria > Bacteroidota > Bacteroidia > Bacteroidales > Bacteroidaceae > Prevotella > Prevotella copri_R. The sequence goes on from JAJXAL010000026.1 coordinate 29,417, forward strand.
GCCAGAAGCATCATCAGCAATCATCTTCTCCAGGTTCGGCATTACGTAAACCGGGAACTTGCTGGCACCATCGAAGCAGAGACGAGCCACCTGGTCGCTGACCATGCGGTTGCCGAAGCGCTCAACCAGGCACTGCTTGTATGCCTCGAGATCAGTATCCTTTGGAGCTGGCACGTAAGGAGTAATGTCATCGTCCATGAAGGCACGTACAAACTTACGGATTCTCTCATCGTGCATGGCTGCATCTACCTTGCGGTAACCGCCGAGGAAAGATGGATAAGAGAGCAATGTATGAGAAGCATTCAGGAGAGAAAGCTTCATATTCTCGAAGGCAGTCACATCGTCGGTCATCTGAGCACCCACGGTTTCCCATGCTGGGCGACCGGCTGCAAAATTATCCTCTACTACCCACTGGATGAAATCCTCGCAATAAACAGGAGCCTCATCGCAAGTGCCGTTCTGAGCATTCAGTCGCTCGATGTCGGCAGGACGGGTAGCTGGAGTAATGCGGTCAACCATTGAGTTTGGGAAGGTAACGTTCTCCTCCATCCAGGCAGCGAGTTCCTTATCCTGAGCTCCCACGAAAGCCATGAAAGCCTTGCGGGCTGTATTGCCATTGTGCTGCAGATTATCGCAGGAAAGGATGGTGATAGGACCATTGCCTGCTGCCTTGCGGCGACGCAATCCCTCGGCTACATATCCGAAGGCTGTAACCGGCTTGGCAGGATTCTCAATATCGTGAGCCACCTGCGCATTGTCGAGCATGAATTCGCCACTCTGACGTGAAATGTTGTATCCGCCCTCGGTAATAGTGAGGGTGATGATCTTGATATCCTTAGACGCAATCTTGTTCAGAATCTGTTCCTGCTCCTCAATGCCCCAATAGAGTTCAACGAGCGCACCCAACTGAAAAACCTGGATGCTGTCGTCGCATCCACATACGGTAAGGGTGTATTCACCGTCCTGCTTCTTCAGGGCGTGGTAGAGACGCTCATCGCCTGGGAGAATCATTGCTCCACAGATACCCCAGTTCTGCTGGGTATTGTTCTCGAGGAGCATGTTGGTCATGAACTCCAGATGAGCACGATGGAAGTTACCTACTCCGAAGTGCAGGATACCTGCCTTTACCAAACTGCGGTTATAAGCATAACCTTTTACTACCTGAGCTGCATTTGCTGCGTTTGCATTCACTAAATTTGCCATAATTCTTTTATTGTTAGCTGTAAATATTAATTGTTTATTCATTTTTGGGGAAGCAAGTAGCCGAGGAGTTTCCTCAGCTATCTTATCTCCCGTTTCCGATGGCAAAGATATTGCGTTTTTTCGAGATAAAAAGATATTTTTTTCGAAAAAAACTTGCAAACGTTCCCGCAAACGTTCCCAATTTCTGCAAACGTTTTAAATACTTTCAGGCGATTACCGAGAACCACTTTCTAGTGATTACCGGAAACCACGAAGTTTGATTATTCTCCCGTAGATTCTCTACATTTCATCGTGGTCTTCAACACCACCTGTCTATCTTCCATCTCCGGATTATTGATTTTCTCCATCACCAGTTCTGCCGCCTTTCTGCCCATCTCCTCCAACGGAGGCTCCATAGTAGTAATCTGAGGAGATACGATGGTTGATAGTTCGGTACCCGAAAAACCAGCCACGAAAATCTCTTCCGGCACCCGTCTACCCAAGGCACGGAGTCGATTCTGCGCACCTATCGCCAAAGTATCAGTAAAGGCGAAGACGGCATCAAATTCCACCTTATTATATATAAGACGGTCGATGGCATCAGCTCCATCCTTGAAGGTCATTCCCGTCTTCACAATCAGCTCCGGGTCGAAGAGATGGAATTTCTCCATCGCCTCACGATAACCCAAGCCTCGCTGATAGGCATTATAAATGTCGTCGGGTCCCTGCAGATAGACGATGCGCTTCCTGCCCAGGCGGATAAGATGCTCTACCATGAAATAAGAATCAACATTATCATCCACCATCACCTGCGGCATTTTCAATCCGTATGGAATGCGGTCGTAGAAGACTATCGCCATACCATCTGCTGCCAACTGCTGATACATTTCTATGTTCTTGCGGTAGCTGCAGAGGCTCACAATCAGACCATCTACCATAAACTGCTCCATCATCTTCAGGTTCTCCAACTCCCGCTCCGGTTTCTCATCGCTCTCGGCAATCATCACCTTCTGGTTCTTTTTGTAGAGCACGTCCTGAATACCATTAATCACCTGCGAAGCATAAGGGGTATGCATCTCCGGCACGATGACACCAATGGTGTTCGTACGCCCCATCTTCAGGTTCATCGCCACCGGATTGCGCTTGTAGCCGAGTCGTTTTGCCTCTTCCACCACCATCTCGCGCGTCTCCTTGCGAATGTTCTTGTCATCCGTCAACGCTCTGGAAACAGTGGAGACCGAGATGCAGAGAGAACGGGCTATATCCTTAATTGTAACATGTTTCATAATGATGTTTTTTATTAAAAAATCGTTCGTCTTTTGAAGTTGTCGATGCAAATATACAACTTTTCCTTTAAACCGACAACATTTCTCGAAAAAATGCTCATAAAAATGCTATCTGAATATTACATTTTACAAGTTCATCTTACTAAATCTAAAATGAGAACGATTGCAACAAGCTTCAATCCCATATTTCTACCCATCTTCCTTTGCCTCCTCATCAAAAAGTTGTACCTTTGCAGTCGAATTTTCAGCAAGAACCAGGCATTACGCCTTATAGAGAACAGAATTTTCAGCAAATATATGTAATTAATATGTAAAAACAGCAGTAGTTATGAGCATTAATATCAAGAGAAATCAGTTGAAGAGAGTAGTTATCGTAGGTGGCGGACTCGGTGGTCTTCGTTTGGCAGAAGACCTCTGCAATTCAAACCTGCAGGTGGTGTTGATCGATAAGAACAATTTCCATCAGTTCCCTCCACTTATCTATCAGATTGCCTCAGCAGGTATCGACCCAAGTTCCATCTCCTTCCCTTTCCGCCAGATTTTCCGCAAGCGCAAGAACTTCTACTTCCGCATGGCAGAAGCGAGAGCCGTATTCCCAGACAAGAAGATTCTGCAGACTTCCATCGGTAAGATTGAGTACGATTACCTGGTGTTCGCAGCAGGAACCACTACCAATTTCTATGGCAATGCCAACATCGAGAAGTGGGCGATTCCGATGAAGACCGTTTCAGAGGCAATGGGATTGCGCAACGCTGTGCTGAGTAACCTGGAGCGTGCATTGACCTGTGCCACAGAAGAGGAGCGCCAGGAACTCCTGAACGTGGTCATTGTGGGCGGTGGTGCCACAGGTGTGGAGATAGCTGGAGCCCTCTCTGAAATGAAGCGCTACGTGATTCCTTACGATTATCCGGATATGGACTCATCTCTGATGCACATCTATCTCCTGGAAGCTGGCGACAGACTGCTCGCCGGAATGTCACAGGACTCTTCTAAGAAAGCATACGAATTCCTTACCAGTATGGGTGTGGATGTACAGTTTGGCAAAATGGTAACCGACTACAAGGACCACAAGGTTCTGATGAAGGATGGTCAGGAGATTCCTACCCGCACCTTCCTCTGGGTATCCGGTGTAAAGGCACAGCCTATCACAGGTATCGATGGCGACCATCTGGGTCGTGGTTTCCGAATCGTAGTAGATGAATTCAACCGCATCCCTGGCATGGACGGTCTCTTCGCTATCGGCGACCAGTGTATCCAGACCACAGACCCAGCTTATCCTGGCGGTCATCCACAGTTGGCGCAGGTAGCCATTCAGCAGGCAGCACTCCTGGCTAAGAATATCCAGAAGATTGCGAAGGCAGATGAGGAGAATGAGAAGCATCCTGGTTCTTCAGCCCAAAACATCAACCAGCAGCTCAAACCTTTCCGCTACAAGAACCTGGGTTCTATGGCTACCATCGGAAGACACAAGGCTGTAGTAGAGCTTGGCAAGTTCCACAGCCAAGGCTTCTTTGCCTGGGTATTGTGGCTGGTAGTTCACCTCCGCTCCATCCTCGGCGTAAAGAACAAGGTAATGGTATTGCTCAACTGGCTCTGGAAGTACGTGAGCTACAACGATTCTATCCGAATGATTACCTACGCCACCAAACCAAAAGAGGTGCGCGACCGATTGAAGCGTGAGCAGACCACTCACCTCGGCACCGACTTGCTGGAGAATGAAGAAGAGGAAGAGGAAGCTTAAGATAAGGAGATAGATTAAGTTTAAATGCTTAAGATAACGAGATAGAAAACGGGTGTATCATTCTATAATAGATGATACACCCGTTTCTTTTATTACTGTTTTCAGAAACAGCTTCTTTTATACTGTCTTCCAAAACAGTTTCTTTTATGCAGGTTCCAGAAGCCGATACCTCTATTAAGTAGATTCTCTTATCACAGTTTCACCTCTCAATGCAATTTCCTCTATCCTTCTATAACCATCGGCAATATGCTCGAGCAGCAGTCGGCAACTTTCCTGCGCCATTTTCTCAATAGGCTGCTCCACTACCGTCAATTGAGGATGAACCAAGGTAGCCAGGGCTGTGCCCGACATGCAGCAAAGCGCCACATCCTCCGGAATGCGCAAGCCACGCTTCTGGATAGCACTCTTGGCTCCCAACACAGCAGTCTCCGTAAAGCCAAAGACCGCATCAAAAGGTACATCCTTCTCCAGGAAACGCTCCATCACCCAACTACCCTCTTCAGCCGACAAGGCTGGCGACAAGACATCTTGCGCCTGATACTCTATATGAAACTTTTCCAGCGCATCCCGATAGCCCCTCAATCGTTCATAGCTGTTTCGGATATAAGCAGGTCCCGGGATATGAATAATATGCTTATACCCCTTGCGCAACAAAGTCTCCACCATGAAAAATGACATGATGTAATCGTCCATGTGCACCTGTGAAGCCTTTACCTTCTCCACCGTTCTATCGAAAAACACGATGGGAATGCCCCTTTCTATCACCTTATTATATAGATCCACATTATGCTCCTTATCGCATGCACTCATCAGGATGCCATCCACACGCAGCTGCTCCATCATCAGAATGTTCTCTCTCTCCTGCTCAGGATTCTCGTTAGAAATGGCAATCATTACCTTATACCCCTGCTTGCGCAAGATGGCTTGAGCTTCATTGATAAAGGTCATATAGAAAGTGGTGACGATTTCGGGAATGATGATGCCGATGTTATGAGTACTCTGCTGGCGAAAATTCACAGCCAGTTCGTTGCGATGATAGCCCATCCGCTCGGCAGTTGCCAATATCTTCTGCAAGGTTTCCGCCTTCACATTACCCGTATCTCCCGAAAGAGCACGCGAAACGGTGGACTTGGAAATCCCCAGTTCCCTTGCAATATCCATGATGGTTACATATTTTGCCATATCCCTTTTTCTTTCTAGTTAAATGCGCCTGCAAAGATACTTATTTTCTATGAAAGCAACAACAAAAAACTGAGAAATCTTTTTGGGAACGGTTGCGGAAAATGGGAACGGTTGCGGGAACGGTTGCGAAAAAAGAGTCGATTTTTTTCTTGTTTTTCCAGCAAAATCGTTCTATCTTTGCAACGTGAAAAGGAAAAACGATTTCTCAAATCGCTCTATTTTTTCACAAGACAAAGAATAAACAACATTAAGTATCACAATCAAACCTAAGAAAAAGGATATGGAACAAGATTCTAATTTTCAAGCGAACACTTCGCTAGAGAACAATTCACAGGGAAAGGTTCCCTTCATCAGTAAGCTCGCCTATGGAATGGGCGATGTGGGCTGCAACTTCAGTTGGATGTTCGTGGGCAATTTCCTCATGATTTTCTACACCGATGTGTTCGGAATCAGCATGGGTGCCGTAGCAACCCTGATGCTTGTGTCCCGATTCTGGGACGCCATCAACGACCCCATCATCGGCACACTTACCGACAAGACCCACACCCGATGGGGACGATTCCGCCCATGGCTGCTCTTCGGAGCTCCTATCACGGCACTGGTACTTATACTCACCTTCTGGGCTCATCCGGAATGGAGCCAGACCGCCAAGATTATCTATATGGCAGTAACCTACTGCATCCTGGTGCTGGGATATACCTGCGTGAACCTGCCTTACGGCACACTCTGCGGAGCCATGACGCAAGACATCGATGAGAGAGCCAAGCTCAACACCAGCCGTTCGGTGAGCGCCATGATGGCCATCGGAGTAATCAACATCGTAACCGTTCCGCTCATCAGCTGGTTTGGCGCAGGCGATACCAAATATGGTTATCTGGCTGTGGCTGTACTCTACGGCATCATCTTCGCTGCCTGCCATCTGTTCTGCTTTCACAAGACCAAGGAAGTGGTAGAAGTTCCTGTGGGACAGAAGCTCCCTCTAAAGGTGCAGCTTCGCTCCGTGATGAAGAACAAGCCCTATCTGCTCGCCCTCTTAGGACAGTTGCTCTTCGGTTTCATCCACTACGGACGCAACGCCGACATGCTCTACTATTTCACTTATGTAGAAGGTTCGGCAACGCTCTTCTCCTACTATTCCATGGCCATCATCGTGCCAAGCATCATAGGTGCAGCCTGCTTTCCTCTGGTATTCAGAAAAACGGGCAACAAGGGTTTCACGGCAGCCATCTTCGCTTTCCTCACCGGTATTACGATGATAGGTCTGTACTTCTTCAGCCCTAACGGCAGCGCCATCATGTTCTATCTGTTCTCAGCTTTGTCGTGGTTCTTCTTCTCAGGCTTCAATACAGCCATCTATGCCATCATCCCCGACTGTGTGGAGTATGGCGAGTGGAAGACGGGCATCAGAAACGACGGATTCCAATACGCCTTCATCTCGCTGGGCAACAAGATAGGAATGGCACTCGGCACATCGCTTCTCGCCATTGCCCTGGGCAGCGCAGGATATGTAAGCAACGCTGTGCAGAATCCAGACGTATTGAGCATCATGCACCACGCCTTCAGCACCATTCCGGGAGTCTTGTGGATCATCACCGCAGGATGCCTCTGCTTCTACAAGCTCAACAAGAAGCAATACAAGCAGATCATGACCGATCTGGAGAATAAGAAGAAATAAAAAAGAGCCCACTTAAAAAGTGGGTTCAGCAAAGAATACAAAGATAAAACGGGATCTTTCATCCCACCAACATAACAATAACAATTTCAAAACATTATAA
>JAJXAL010000026.1:36682-38470 GCA_021628325.1 Segatella copri
AAAACGGGATCTTTCATCCCACCAACATAACAATAACAATTTCAAAACATTATAATTATGAGACAGGCAATATTGGTAGAACCAAAGCATATCGAATTCAAGGAAGTAGCAGAACCAAAGGCAGCAGACTTAACTGCTCATCAGGTTCTCGTCAACATCAAGCGCATCGGCATCTGCGGTAGCGAGATTCACTCTTACCACGGTCTTCACCCAGCTACCTTCTACCCAGTGGTTCAGGGACATGAGTACTCAGGAGTGGTTATGGCTGTAGGCAGCGAAGTTACCGTCTGCAAGCCTGGCGACCACATCACCGCTCGCCCACAGTTGGTTTGCGGCAAGTGCAACCCTTGCAAGCGCGGACAGTATAATGTTTGTGAGCACCTGCGTGTTCAGGCTTTCCAGGCAGATGGTGCAGCACAGGATTTCTTTGTAGTAGATGACGACCGCGTGGCTAAGTTGCCGGAAGGCATGAGCCTTGACTACGGTGCCATGATTGAGCCTTCAGCCGTTGGTGCCCATGCCAGCAACCGCACCGATGTGAAGGGTAAGAATGTAGTTGTGAGCGGTGCAGGAACCATCGGCAACCTCATAGCCCAGTTCTGCATTGCCCGTGGCGCCAAGAATGTACTCATTACCGATGTAAGCGACCTCCGCCTGGCTAAGGCTCGCGAATGCGGCATCAAGCACACCCTCAACATCACCAAGAAGACCTTGAAGGAGGCAGCCCAGGAACTTTTCGGTGAGGAAGGCTATCAGGTAGGTTTCGAGGTAGCAGGTGTAGAAGTTTCCATCCGTTCGCTGATGGAGACCATCGAGAAAGGTAGCGACATCGTGGTTGTGGCAGTCTTTGCCAAGGACCCAGCCCTCAGCATGTTCTATCTGGGCGAGCATGAGTTGAGACTCATCGGTTCAATGATGTATCGCCACGAAGATTATCTCACAGCCATAGATTACGTAAGCAAGGGCATCGTCAACCTCAAGCCACTCGTAAGCAACCGTTTTGCCTTCGAAGAATACGATGATGCCTACAAGTTTATCGACACTCATCGCGAAACCAGCATGAAGGTTCTCATCGATTTCGAACAGAAACCTGGAGAGAAGAAGTAAAGAGATAGAAGAGAAGAAACATACTGCAAACGATTGCAGAAATTGGAAACGATTGCGGGAACGTTTGCAGAAAGTTTAGATGATTTTTCTTTGTGAAGGTAGCTGAAAAATGCTACCTTTGCAACAGAAATCAAGTAACATCTCTAACATTCTTAAAGTAAAAATGACAATGGAAAAGAAACAATCAGTGATAGGTATCGGCGAGGCACTCTTCGATGTGCTTCCAGAAGGAAAGAAGCTAGGTGGCGCTCCAGCCAACTTTGCTTACCATGTTTCGCAGTTCGGACTCGAGAGCTGTGCAGTTAGTGCAATGGGCGATGATGAGCTGGGCAAGGAGCTGGAGAAGGAACTCAACGATCACCATCTCAACTATCAGATAGATAAGGTAGCCTACCCTACAGGCACCGTCCAGGTTTCACTCGATGCCAACGGCATTCCTTGCTACGACATCAAGGAGGGAGCAGCCTGGGACAACATTCCTTACACCCCAGCCCTGGAGGAATTGGCAAAGAACTGCACCGCAGCCTGCTTCGGTTCGCTGGCTCAGCGCAACGAGGTTTCCCGCAACACCATCTACCGCTTCCTCGACCACATGCCTGAGGGAGAAGGAATCCTCAAAATCTTCGATATCAATCTCCGTCAAGGCTTCTATACCAAGGAGATTATCACCGAGAGCATCAA
>JAJXAL010000254.1:0-1325 GCA_021628325.1 Segatella copri
AAAAATTAAGAGGCAGCAATGCAACTTGCCACCTCTATAAACACTTAAAGTTCTTTCAACCATTTCTTACCAGCTCTTGTATTGCTCCACAGCAATATGCCAACAGCAATAATAGCCAATTCTGTCATTGTAAACGCTAATGATTTCTGGATTTACCTTACAAACTATCAATCCATTTTTTCCCCATTTTGGTGTTTACCCAAAAAGCAAGCCCTGCTGCTATTATTGCAACGCCTGTCATAAAAATCAACAATGAATCCATACTTTATCTTTTTAAAATTTTATTACCAACATATGCAAAACCAACTGTTGCTATAAGACACCCTGCAAATAACCATATTGTTTTTTCTGTCATTGCAGACTCATCTTTTGTAAAATACGGCAAGAACGTTCCTAATAGGCCTGTACCAAATGAAGTCTTACTTAAGTCATAAAAATACCTTCCTAATGTTTCTCTTGCCGTTTTAATCTTTTCTTTTTCTTCTTTCTGTCCCATTTTGTTTAATTTGATGGCAAAGTTACGAAAAAATTTCGTAACTTGCAAGTTATTTTTCTTAAATTTCTCCTATCCGTGCACCTTTCTCTTGAATTTCACATATTCAGGTGCAACAACCTTGATGTGATAGGAATCAGCGTTATCATACTTTCTGCTTTTTATATGAGTTTCTCAACATTGGCAACAACTTAGAGTAACCTATCAAGGAAGGAATTGACAATCCTTCTGGATGACGAAGCAGCACCTTCCAAAGATAAACGTTTGCTTCCCCAGGAATCGGGAACTTAGGCTCTTCCTTATCCATTCTCTCGTAAAGTTTGACACCATAATGACTGAGGAGATAGTTCATCTGTCTTTGCGTTGCAGCCATTTTAAATCTTGTTTCCATTCTGTAGCTTAGTTATGGAGAGGTGGTTAGTCTCTCCGTTACCTTTGTTAGTCAGTGATACGATAATAATAATCAAGTTCCTCCCCTTTCAAGTTGTTCTCGGCATACTCAGCAGCCATATCATACAACTGGTTGTAGAGTTTGGCAAGAAGGATGTTCTTCTTATACCATTGCCAAATCTTATGGTTCAACACCATCACCATTTCCGTAAGATAGGCATAGTTGCCTTTCCACTCAGTGAAAGCACGCTTGAACGTATCATTTACAGCCTCATTGCCGAACTTATCAGCGATGGAGAAATCCTCCCAAAAAGTAGTGATTGGTTTGTAACCAAGCTCACTCTCAACGTTCCACTTAGGAACACTCACTCTTAATGCAAGTCCTGTCATAATCATTCTATTTTATTGGTTCAACATAAATGAATTTATACTTCGGATTTCT
>JAJXAL010000149.1:0-5959 GCA_021628325.1 Segatella copri
CTCCTTTTATCAAGAGCCTCAGATTTCGAAAGATTTCTGAGGCTTTTTTGTTTTTCCCACAGATTTCACAGATGCTCACAGATTTTAGACCTGTTCGGTCTGGAATTTCGCAGATTTTTATTATCTTTGCAGCATGAATAGGAAAAGAATTAAAAAGGAGTTAGCTAATTTGGGTCAGCGTATGCTACGGATGCCTCGTACCCGAGGATTCGGAGTACAGTCACCTACAGCCTATTCTTTCCTGCGCAAGGTGGTTAACGAAAAGGAATTTCTCAGAAATTATCGCCAGACTCATGCTGGAATCTCCTCCTATCCCCAAGATGCACCCCGACAGAAACGTCTCCTCTTCCGCATCAGAACTGTTTATCCAAATGTAGTAGAACTCTCTGCTTCTTCCCTGCTAAAGAGAGAGGATTTCCAGCAGTTTCTCTTGAATGTGTCTGATGATACGGTTTTAGTAGTTACAGATATCAATCTCGATGCAGAATATAAAAAAGTATGGTTGCGTCTCGTAGCTGATAATTGTACCGTTTTGACCTTTGATTTGGTTGATTGTGGTATAGTTTTCTTCGATAAAACCAAATTTAAGCAGAATTTTAATGTAAATTATTGATTTGTGCGTAAATTTGTTCCATAAATATTTGGAATTTAAAATAAAAGTATTACTTTTGCAGCCAAAATAATAGAAACGTTAAATTATAGAGCTATGTATTGGACACTTGAATTGGCTTCAAAGCTTGAAGATGCACCATGGCCTGCAACAAAAGAAGAGTTGATTGACTATGCAACTCGCTCTGGTGCGCCTCTAGAAGTTCTAGAGAATTTGCAGGAGATAGAAGACGAAGGCGATGTTTACGAAAGCATCGAAGACATCTGGCCTGATTATCCTTCAAAGGATGACTTCTTATGGAATGATGACGAGTACTAATCGTTCATCGATTACGATTATCAGTATAAGATAATGGAAATGAGCCATATAGGTGATTTCTCATGAAATTCCTATATGGCTTTTTGCCGTCTTTTACCGCCAATTTTACCGTTCTAATGGCCTTATTTTACATAATTAAATGATCAATAATCGGTATATCCTGAAATTCTTTCTTTTCTGATCGGTTAATTTCATCTTTTCTTCTCTTATTATTCTCCTTACTTCATACTAAAATCATCTGAAGTTTATAAAAAAGGAGTGATATGATAAACTTTTCTACTATCTTCGCGTACATAGTGCCATAATTAATAAAAAGGTATTTTAATATGGGAAGAATTTCAAGACTTTATCCGAAAGGACGATTGAGACTGCGTATACCAAAGATGGTGCAGTCTGGTAAAAAGTATCCATTGTATATAGAATACAATTGGCATGCTGATTCTATTCGTAAATCAACTGGTATAAGTGTGTCAGTAAAGGAATGGAATGAGAAAGGCTATTGCGGTATTGGTGAAATACGTGCCACGACTGATATTGACTATAAGTATTATAATCATGCTCTTCATAAGCGTATCGAAGACATAGATGTGAAGATACATAAGTATTATGAAATGCATCAACATATTACTTGTGATGTGATTCGATCTTTTCTCGAAGACAATGACAATGCTTTGCGACCTGATGAAGGAAAAGACTTCATAGAGTTTGCTAAGGAGTTGATGGAAAGACGTTATGAGAAAGGTAAGATAGGTTTCAGTACTTGCAAGAATGGTATTTCATATCTCAATCAGTTTGAGGAATACCTGTTGCTTGAACACAAAGGTACACATGGTGAGCATAAGGAATTCATTTATGTCTCAGATATTAGTGAAGACTTATTGCTTGACTTCCGTAAGTATCGACTCTTGGCAAAAAAGAAAGCAACAACAGTCAACAAGACTCTATGTCCGATTCTTCAGGCGTGTGAATATGCTTGTCAGTTAGGTTATATCTCTCATCAGCTTAATGCATCTCTCCAGGACTTGTATATGAAAGAAGAGGACCGGCTTGATGAAGAAGAGAGGAATATCAAGTATCTCACTGAAGAGAGACTTGCTGAGTTAGTTTCCGTTTATAATACCATCGAACAGCCTCGACGAAAAGAGTTTTTGGAGATGTGGCTGTTTGCCTTCCATGCTTGCGGTATGCGAATGGTTGATGTGATGACGCTCCGATGGAAAGACATTGATTTCAACAAGAATTTCATCAGTAAAATACAAGTCAAGACGAGAAACCGAAATACCATACCTTTGAGTGAACCACTCATTCGTATTCTTGAAAAATGGAAGGGTAGAAACAAAGTCTTTGTTTTTGATCTATTGCCAGAGAACTTCAATATAAATGACCATGAGGCGATATACCGTCGTAGAAATTCCTGGAATAATACCATCAATACTTCGCTTCGCTGTATATCTCATGATTTAAAATGGAATCAAGACTTGACTTTCCATGTATCAAGACACACTTGGGCAGTTTTAGCGCTTGCACACGGAGCTGAAATCAGTGAGATAAGCAGATTGTTAGGTCACGCTTCAACAGGCGTCACAGAGCGAGTTTATGCAGAATTCTTGCCAGACAACCTTGCGACTGTAGTAAGCAAACTTGGCTTCTGCTTCATTCCTGATATGAATGCCAAACAAAAGAAGGTGGTATCACGCTAAACAGAGTGATACCACCTTCGATCAAATTTGTAGCCTTTATAGTCGAAACTATCAGAATATCTTGTAGTCCTTGCCAGTAAGCTTAGAAATTGGCTTGAATAAACGCAATAGAATGAGCCCTATCACGATAAATGCTATTCTGACTATTACTGAACCACCCATAGTAAAACCGTGCCATACGAGGAAAATGGGTGAGCACATGAGGGCTACGATGATTAGGCACATTAGAGCTGCTAGAAATGTTTTTGGTCCCATACGTCAATAATCTAATGGAGCTATGAAATGATCATCAGGCAGGTCGTGAAAATACTTGCCATCTGTATCATTAGTCACATATGTTTCGTTTTCTGGATCTTCTGTAGCGAAATAGATTTCCAAATCCTTGAAACGATTTTTGAGAAGAACGCGGAAGTCAGTAATCAATGCGAGTTCTTCCGCTTCTATATAGAGAAAGCCTTCTGAAAGTTCGCATTTCTTGATATTACCACAGAGATTGCAAGTCCCATAGTCCACACCAAGAGCTAAGATGATGTTTCCTTCCCAATCATCGGCCTCGTCTTCTTCCATAGCAGGGCGTTCTTTCTGTATGAAAGTCTGATAGAGGTCATATATCTCTTGCAACTCTTCTTGTTTTCCCACAATGTGGTAGCGTACTTTTATATTATGCATTTGGGATGCAAAGATAGCTAAATCTGATTCCATGTCTTGTCAATCGATTTCACTACTGTCCAATAAAAAAGGGCAATTCGATCTTTGAAACAGTTGAATTATAGTCTTTTATGCAGTATTTTGCAATGAAACGGACTTGATTTTGTACAATAGTTCGTTAATAATTCAATAATGTGCTAAGCAGCTATACGCTGTAAGCACGAGAGATCTTTGAAAATCTTGCTAATTAAAGTGCGGTTCGGGATGTACCCGCATGCTTTAAAAATTCGTCTCACCAGATAAATGTTGGTCATCAGTGACTTGAATGAAGACATAGAATATTCCATTCCCATCTCCTTCATAGTTACCTTGGCAACATTTAGTGATGTGAACGAAGCATTGAAAGCAAAATCGAGTTTCCACTTATCGCGAGCCTGGCAGTCCATAAGACCAGTATAGCCTTGGCGTCACGAAAGCAAAATTCGATCTGAAACCTGGTTCTATAATAAAGAAGTACCTCTTCACCCGAAAGTGAGGTGTCTGTAGAGAAGAATAGTTTCTTCTTGCCATTCGGCATCTGCCAGATGACAAGTCTAACTTTACACTTGAGTGCCTTGGAATAGGCAATCAAAGTATAAGCTGTTCCTTCTATATCTTTCATCTCCATCTTCTCCATTCGAGTGAGGTCAAGATTCTTCATATCAATCTTGCCATCCTTGGTCTTGGGGCGATCACGTTTTCCTGTACGTGGACCAGTATAGACATAAAAGAGACAAGCATTGTCACGAAAGCGGCTTATCAAAGAGAAACCTTCTTTCTTTATCCCATTAACAAATGTACTTGTAGAGAAGTAAGCATCTGCAACTATGAGGGTTGAGAGTTTAAGAAGTTCCTTGCGGTAACGCTTAATGACGCTGATATAGAAATCTACCATAGTCTTGTTTCTAAGACTCAGTTCTTTATTATTTAGCGACTGGTGGGCTCTTAACATCATGCAGTCTTTGGTATCAATATCAATGAGTCCAATACCCATGATTTCGAGACCATGTTTAACAGACTGAGCACATCCTGACCAAAAACGACCGATATGTGGTGTTTTCTTGCCAGCTTTACTGATGTAGCTGGGATCAATGGCAATAGCCCATCTTCCCTGTTTACCCAAGAAGCGCTTGGCAAGTGAGACATTAAGTTTGAGCCAATCAATTCACTTCGACTTTTTCAAGCCGAATGCGTTGCGATAGGTTTGCTCAACATGCAAGCCATACCTCCCCATTTGGGTGAAATTTATCTTTCTTGGTATTACCATGAACAAAATTATCACCTCGATGAGTATTTTCTCGAAACTTTTTGTTATCTTTGCAGCTGAATCTTCAACTGCATCTTTAAAGATATCCATATATTGGTCAAGTCCTGTATTCATGTAATATTGTATTTGTCGTGATCTACAAAGTTACTGAAAATCAGCGACTTGACCAACTTTTTACAGTTAAGTTTTCATAAGCACTTCTTAATATAAGTTATTGATTTACAGACGATTAAATATTAATTTAACGCAGTATTGATTAATAAAGAATATACTACCGCTGATATATGCGCAACAAATTGTGACGCTTGTGATTCATTTCCCTTGAAATCCTTAACAAATACAGCTAAGGTATAGCAGACCTTATTAGGCAGACATATATAGGCTACATCATTCTGAGCTGCAAGAATACCATTTTCATTGACACAACCAGAACCTGTCTTATGTGCTATTACAACCCCTTCTTTATCAAGAAGTGGAGCTACTATCCTATCTATACCTGTTTTACATTCTTTCAATGCATTCTTAATGAAATCTTGTTTCTCATTACTGATAAGACTTTCTGTAAACAAACGATTCATCAACATTGCAGCACCAAGAGGAGATGTGTAATTAGAGTAAGCTTTGTCATGGTCAGCGGACATTTCCTCTTCTGTATAAGCTATCTGAAAACTCGAATGTGGTATGAGTTTCGCTATAAAACTGTCTGTTTGTGCAGTATTGAGCATATTCTTAAACATGATATTGCTTGCATTATTGTCGCTCTGGGAAAGAGTATAGCGCAACAGATCTCTTACTGTCAACGATATAACTGGTGCTGAATAATCTTTCATCATAGGGCTCCATGTCTTTGGATCAAGTTTTTCCCTATTTATCTTTACCAAGGTATCAAGGGAAAGGCCTTTTTTGTCAAAATCATTGCAAAGAGCTAATGCCTGATGAACCTTAAATACACTCATCATAGGATAAATGCTTTTATTATTAACACTAACCGTATCTGTGTTATTAATAATAACCGCCACACCAATTTCACCAGGACAAGCCGAGACAATCTGAGAAATGCTATCAGTCAAAACATCTGTTAATGGAGGATTCGCGCTACCTTTTGTAGCTGATTTATGGGACAATGAGAACACCAAGATGAAGATGCAAACTAAAGCTATACACAAAACTACGATTTGCTTTTTTCTGTTTTTTTTCATGTTTCTTAATTCCGCAACACTATAGTTTAACATTATTTATAAGTGCCTGAGCAACAAAAAGTTACCCAGGATTTTGCCATGTCACAATTTTCACTTACCTTAGTGTTGCGAAAAGAAGACAAGCAAAATTCTGAATGACATGGCAAAAGTACAAATAAAATCCGAGAAACTCACTCCT
>JAJXAL010000255.1:0-1321 GCA_021628325.1 Segatella copri
TCACTGCTGTCCCGTTTAGAAATCATCGGACCTGAAAAGGCTAGGATATAGCCAATCCTCCGTCTCTTCTGTTGGAACAGCTTTGTTAAACAAATCATTTAAAGGAGTCTTGTCCGTAAGGAATAGACCCACGTTCTTTGAAATAGTGTGTAGCGATTGATCTATGTGCATCACTTTCTTTGCATAAGCTAAAAGCAAGTATGTGCATATGGCAATCCAGATTTGCAGATATATGGCATTCTCGGAAGTTCCGTAAAAAGATTTGATGTGAAGGTGTTGCTTAATCCATTTAAAGTAAAGTTCCACGTTCCATCTTTCCCTGTATAATTCAGATATGGTAAGCGCTTCATATTCCATGTTGTTTGTGAGAAACCTATACACCTTATTGGTTGCATAGTCCTCATAGGTTACCATTCTAAGTTCTTCAGGATACCATTTGGCTGTATGTAGTCCTGTTAATTTGATACGTTCATCAGAAATGATACCAGTGCTCTTGTCAACTTCGGCTTCTGATACAACTTCAAAAAGCATGTTATCTTTTGCCCTAGTAACAAAGAATGCATTCTTCTTAGTTATCAACTTGAAGAGTCTGTTAAAATCTACATATCCTCTGTCCATCAAATAGATAGCAGAAGGTTCTATGTAGAGATTATCAAGAGCTTTTACATCATTAACCGATGCTGATGTCAAATAAACTGAGACTGGAAGATTTCCTCGCAAATCGACTAATGTGTGCATTTTGATGCCACCTTTGTTTTTGCGAAACTTTGCCCAAGGACATAATTTGAGACACAGACTTATAGTACTGCTATCAAAAGCATATACCATGTTGTCAAGGTCTAATCTGAACTTGTCTTTGGCATAAAGAGGACGTACTTTTTTCAAAAGAACGTCTGCAAAATCTTTATAGATATGCCAATCTCGCTTCTCGTTAGCTTTTGCTAGAGTATTACGTGGTACAGCATAACTAATACCACAATGGTAAAGTTTGCTGGAGAGTGCCGTAAGGCAGTTTTCTATATCTCGAAGACTATCACGACCTGTTAATTGAGCATAGCTCATTACTAGGAATTGGTCTTTACAAGAGAAGTTTCTTGCTCTGTAGTTTCCCTTATAACGGTCTACACAAGTTTTGAAATCACGTTCTGGTATAAGTGACATAATCTGAGAGAATATAGTTTTGCCTTTGTTCATCGCACACGTATTTTAAATATGCGTGCAAAGGTACAAAATCAAATCGAATACACTATAAAAAGTCCGTAAACTTTTGAGTATTAATAACTTATTTGACAATCGTCTCATTTTAACGGGACACTAGTGA
>JAJXAL010000150.1:0-5882 GCA_021628325.1 Segatella copri
ATACCGACTCCGTAATAGGTGATGCCTCCGGCTTCCCTATCACCAAGGATTTCTTAAAGAAAATGAGGAAGAGATGGTTCTAGGCAAAACAAGAAAAATCGCCCTAAGATGAGACTTCCATCCATCATACCGTCAGGAGACTGTAAATCCTTGAAGTTAGCACATAAAAACGGGTACACTATACCAAAATTAAAAAAATCTTTTAATTTGCTTGGTTGTTTAGAGAAAAAAACGTAATTTTGCTGCTGTAAATTGATGAATGTTTTTAAAAAGGAGTAAGTATGAATACATTAGCAATAAACGAGCCTCAATTGCTGGTAACAGTATCAGATCCAGCAATGCTGACAAAATTGAAGAACGCTATCAAAATGCTGAATGGCGTTAGTTCTATTTCTGTCATGAAACCAAAGAAAACAAATCTAGAACTTGCCGAAGAAGACAAGGAGAAAGGCAGAGTTACCCATTGGAATTCTGTTGATGAAATGTTTGATACTATCTTAGGGGAATAATGTATAAACTTGACACTACTAAGAGATTTGACAAAGCTTTAAAACTTTGCAAAAAGCGCGGCTATCCCATAGAAGACCTACGAAAAGCCATAACCATTCTGGTAGAAAAAGGATGCCTGCCGAAAGAATATAAGCCACATATTCTTCACGGAAATCACGAAGGAGAATGGGAGGCTCATATAAAACCTGACTGGCTGCTAGTATGGGAACAGAATGATGAGGAGTTAACGCTCCTCATGCTGACTACAGGCACACATTCCGACGTTTTTGGTAAAACAAGAAGATAATATAAAACATAAATCCCCAACCTGTTGAAGTTTGCAGATTGGAGATTTACATTTCCAAAAATCATGAAGGAGTGATTCACTCTCCTATCACATTTTATGAAGGAGCACCTACTTTTTAACTGATATTAAAGGATGATATCCCTATCTCATAGGGGCAGTATCAGTTTCCAAAACGGACATTAAAAATGCGATAGCACCGCCCTAACTACCTGTTTTTTTTTTTACAGTTAGAGGGGTGCTATTAATAAAAAAAAAGCAGGATGGAAGACTGGTCCACCCTGCTATTTTTATTAGAATACCTTTACGAAACGGTCGATATCGATAGAAAGGCCTACTGAGAAGGTGCGGCCGGTGGTCATCGCAGAACTCCAATAATAGTTCTTAGGCGTATAACCGAAAAGATTATCTACCGTAAAGTTCAGATTGACGGCATCCAGGAATCGCTGCTGAAGCGTGAACTTCCACAACTGATAACTGCTGTCATGCTTCTTGATGTTCGTATCAGGAGAAGACAGGTATCTGCCTGACAGAGCGGCATTGATGCGATAGAACGAACAGAGCTGACGATCGTAGTCGAAACGCCAGGTAGCTGAATGCGGACGAGGCTGGGAGAACTGGGAATCTACACTTCTGCCACCCACATGGAGATAACTGTAGTCGAGTTTCACACCGAGTCCCATATCCGAACGGTACTGGGCACTGAAGTCGATGCCGCTCACCTCTACTCCATCCTCGTTGCAATAACGGGAAGCCACATCCGGCTGACCGGTTCCCGGGATATAATCGGCATAATCCTCGGTAGTGATGCGCTTATCATACTTATTATAATAGCCCATGAGAGTAAGACTATACTGACCGGTAAAGAAGCCAGCATTCTTCACCCTTCCGGTATACTCCAGCGCCAGGTTGTAGTTGTTGCTCTTCTCCGGCTTCAGATCCGGATTACCGTAAATCATCTGCATACCTGCCATATCAAAGTTCATATACATCTCCTTGAGGGTTGGGGCACGGAATCCACCGGCATAGTTGGCACGGATAGAGAAACCCTTCCACTTGGTCATCAGAGCCAGACGACCGGTAGTAGCATGCTGGCTGGATGCAGAGAAGTAATCATGACGAAGACTTGCCACGATGTTCAACCACTGCAAAGGATTGTAATCGAACTGGGCGAAGGCATCACATGAATTCTGATTCTTTGATTCATTATCCGCAAACTGATAGGTGGTAAGATAATCGTTCAGGAAATCTGCACCTACCGTCAATGTATTCTTGCCGAAGATATGGGAATAGAGGGCACGGACGGTGTTCTGACGGTTGGTATAATCGTGGTCGTGAGTACGCTCATCATTCACATATCGAGCCTTGTCATACTGGTCGAAGCCGTAAGAAATCTCCAGATTATCATTCTCCGAAAGATTCATCACGGTCTTCAGTCCGGCAGAATAATCCATGTAATGATCATCATAGTTGCTGCGCTTGCTGATACGATTGAAATAACCGCCACGACCTATCAGTTTTACCTTATCAGAGAACTTGTAGGTAAGACGCTCCTTCACATTGAAGGTCTCTCCACCATAGATATGGAGGATGTTGGATTCTGTATCGAAAGGACTGGTGAGCTGAACCTCATCCGATGTAGTGCGCTGGATGCTGGTCTGCGAATTCCATTTTCCAGCATTGAAGCTGAAGCTTCCACCGTGGCGCCACTCCTTGTTGAAGTCATTGTAGCGGGTATTGACATTGGCAGTCCAAGGCTCGCTGTTTTCACGGGAGATGATGTTGACTACTCCGGCTACGGCATTGGCGCCATAGAGCGCCGAAGCAGCACCCTTTACTATCTCGATACGTCCTACATTATCCAAGTTCAGACGACTATAATCTACATTATCCATGGTTTCACCAGCCAATCGCTCGCCATCTACGAGGAAGAGCACGGCATTTCCACCGAAACCATTCATGTTGAGAGAAGTCTCCTGATTCATGGCATAGCCGAATTCCAGACCCGGCATCTGCTCGGTGAGGAGGTCCTGGATATTGGTAGCATCAGCTATCTTGATATCATTGGCGGTAATCAGACGGGTTACCACAGGAGCATCCTTCAAAGCCTTCGGAGTTCGGGTTGCGGTAACTACCACCTGATCGAGGGCAGTAGCATCCGGTTGAAGGCGAAGCACATGCTGCTCACCTTTTCTCTCATCCGCTTTCAGTACGAAAGTCTGAGTCTGATAGCCCACAAAGCTCACCTTCACTCTCACCGCTCCATCCTTGCTGTAAGGAATGCGGAAATATCCGTCTTCATCAGTTGTTACCCCATCCTTTGCATGCAAAATCTGGACGGTAGCACCCGCCAGAGGTGCGCCCGAATCATCGAGCACCCTACCCACGACATCGCCCTGGGTTTCGGCTTTCAGATTCAGGCACAATCCGCAAAGGATTAGGAATAGTGCGAATATCTTTTGTTTCATCGATCATTACTTCTTTGTTGCATTCGAAGAACAGTTCATGACAAAAGGCATATTACCATACTTTAAAACAAAAGTAATCTGCATTTTACCATCTTTTATAGTTGCTTTTATAGCAGTTTTAGAAAGACCTTTGCCATTTTCCAATGTTTGATCAAAACTGGTTTCAGGAATAGAATAAGTACCATTTGACTCTGTTACAGCAAGATTTTTCACTGTAATTGAAGGCAAAGCCATAGGTGCAGATCCAAATGCAGGAAGGATGATATTTACATGACTATCATCAACTTTTTCCAACTTAAAAGTTGCATTCTCCAATGGGTCCATATCACCCTGACCTGCCAAAGCAATAGACATTGTTTCACCAACGTAAGTACCAACAACCTGTTCTGCTGTTGCTGAAGATCCAGCACCATTATTGTCATCATCATCACTGCTGCAAGAGCTGAATGCTACACACATAGAAACCAAAGCCAACATCATGGCCATCATTGTCTTAAACTTTTTCATTTTTCTTTATTTTTCTTTTAGTTACAATAATATTTTCTGTTTGAGGGGATTTGTAATCCCCGATTATTTATCTTCCGGAACATAGATGATTTCGCCATTCTCCAGCTGGTAAGCAATGCCCACCTTCTTTCCCTTGTTGCCAGATTTATGGCTCTGGTCTTCAGAAGGAGTATAGCGATTGATCTTCTGTCCATCCTTGGTAATGATTTCCATATTCTCCTTGCCAGGGTTCTTCACCATCGTGAAGTTATCCTTGCTGAACATTTCCGTCATATTATAGCGCGAAACGAGGGCTACCATCAGGGCGAGGGCAAATACCATCGCCACATCGAAGAGGTTGCTCACTACGCTCATCGGATCATCATCCTCGCCATCATGCGCAAGCCTATTTCTGCGTCTCTGTCTCATAAATTATTTATCTTTAGTTTTTACCTTTAAAAGCCTTTTTTACTTTTTTACCTTTTTACTTTTTTACCTTTAAAAGCCTTTTTACTTTTCCTCCAAAAGGTCTGCCATAAACTCGAGGTTGCTCATATCCTCGGTGTACCAGCGGTTCTTGGTCTGCTTGGTTACAAAACCGATGGCAGCAGAGAACAATCCCACTACGGTGGTAGCGAAAGCCACCTGCATATTGTAAGCCATCGAAGCAATATCGCCGGTAGAAAGACCTACCAGGGCAGGACCCATCGGAATCAAGGTACCCATCAAACCGAGCATCGGACCCATCTTCAGGAGTGTAGAAGGAAGAGAAAGATCCTTCTCAACAAACTGGGCATACTGGTCGAGGATGCGGTTCACCTGCGCCTTGCTCTGACGGTTGTCCACGAGTTTCTTCATATAGGAAACGATGACAGCCTGCTTATTCTTTGGCAAGCGATCGCCCAAGGTATCGATGTTATCGAGCGTCAGGGTGTTCATCTGTTCACGAATCTCCGCACCCGACTTGCGCTTTACAAGATACTGTCCGAAGAAACCTCCAAGGAGCAGCAAGGCTCTGAGGAAGAAGAAAATCAACAAAATAATCACAGGAACCAGCATGCCTGTGGAAATCCAAAACAATACGTCTGATATGTAATTCATCTTTTTTTAAATGTTGAATGTTAAATGTTGAATGTTAAGTTGGCTTGCGCCTTTACAGTTTCTGGGATAAGCGCTGCATCTTGATGCGATAGTAGCCCCATCCGATTGCCATTCCTACGATGACGATGGCGATGACACCGAGAAGCGAGAGGGCATCGAAACTGTTGAATCCTGCCACGGCTGTCCTGCCATTCACCGTACCGATGATGCCCATCAATCCGAGCAGCACCTCTACCAGGAAGAGCAGTTCCAAGCGGATTGGTCGCTCCGGCAAGAGCCATCTCAAACCGTAGGTGAATACCGGCGTCAAGACCAGCAGTACTACGGCAAGCACCCATGCCACTACCTGGAACGATACGCCGGGAAGCAGGAAGATGGTCATCACCAGAACACTGAACAGCACTGGGAAAACCAGCAAACCCGGGAAGTACTTCAGGAAGATGAAGAACATCCATTTGCGGCGGCTCACATGTTCCGAAGTCTTCAGATCTACGTGGTGCACACAGAAAAGCATCGTGAGTGCCACGTCGATACTCAGCAGCACCGCCATATCGAGCATCAGCTTCTGGTCGGCTATCCAAGCCGCAATCTGCGTCTTCGACTGCTCGATGGCGAATGGCCAGGTCATTCCCACGAAAAAGGCTACGAGCACCGAGATAATCATAATCTCCTTCACTCCGTGGAAGGTCTGCTTCAGCACAAAACTGAAGCAAACCAATATCATCATTACTAAAACTAATGTCTCCACTTTTTTTAAAAATGTTGAATGTTAAATGTTGAATGTTGAATTATTCTTCACTGTTAAGTGTTGAATTATTCTTCACTCATCATTTTGCGACGACGTCGCAAATATACCGCGAGCACAACGAAAGCTACGATGACGATGACACCTACTACGATGCCGCTCACCACTGTAGTGGTCTTCTGGGCTTCCTCATTCAGCGTTTCCTTCTTCATCACCATACCCTTGTCGCTGCTATTCTTCGCAGCCTCAGCATCGCGGATCTGCTCTACATTCTGCTGATATTCCTTGG
>JAJXAL010000027.1:0-38370 GCA_021628325.1 Segatella copri
GTCAAGCACGGTTCCGAGAGAAGGGAGGGTGAAACTCCCTCCACTTACTCGACAAGTAGAACTTTTAAATGGATAAATATGGCTTTAAAAATTAAAACTCGTGAAGAAGCAATTGCTGTATTACGAGACATGGTTAAACGTAAAAGAGAAATGGAGGCAAAGGCTCAAATAGACTTTGCTAAAGCACGTAAGGAGGCTGCAAACTGCTATGCAGGCCTTTAACTTAACGCGCCTCAATTTTCATTCTCCTTATAAGGTCTGGATAGATAATGGCTCATATAAGTTCTTGACAGATTATGGTGTTCAGTATCGAATAGAATTTGTTGAAAATAATAATATTTGGGAGGATGAAAAAGCGTATGAATTCGGTATTCTCAATGAAAACAAGAAGAATTCTCCTAACGATTCTAAAGTAAAAGAGACTGTACAAAGTATTATTGAAGAGTTCTTTCTCACGAATCCGGACATTCTTTTATATCAATGTGAAACGGGTGATAGCAGACAGGCTATGCGAGCTCGTCTTTTTACCAGATGGTTTAACGAATTCGATAAACGAGATCGGTTTTGTGTCAAGGTTTCTATTCTTAGAGATGAAGAAGTTGACAATTACATAGCTATTATAGTTCAAAAGAGTAATCCTAAGTTGACTGACATCCTTCGAGATTTTGATGAGTTTATCGGTTTCTTTGATACAAAGCCCGAATAAAAGCGGTAAGTGAGATACAGACAAACGGAATCTCTATCGTACCCCCATCAGGCAGCACCTTTGCTGCCTGGTGCATAAAAAAAGCTCCCGATGCGTATGGCACCGGGGGCTTTTTTCCGTTTCCTTCTTTATTCTTCTTTATATTTCCTTCCAATCTTCCTTATACTTCCTTCCAATCTACCAATCCTTTTCCCTTATCATCCAGTTCTATGGCAAGGGCAATTACTTTTCGCTTATCAGCCTTGAAAGGTTCGGCATACTGCTTGGCTTTTATCTGTTCTGTGGCAGCATCCACGCCGCCGTTATTGCTCAGTTTCAATTCAAGCACATAGATAAAGTTGGTAGTTTCTACCACCATATCAATCCTGCCCGTAGCAATCATCTTCTCTACTTCCACCCGGCAGCCGATGGCATTGAAGATGGTGCTCAGAATCAGGCGGTAGCGCTCTTCCATATCCATGCTGGCAAGCTTCTTGTTGCTGTAAGGTACATCCGCAATAAGCGCCTTCAGGCATTTCATGGCTTCGGGGAGATTGCCAAGCTTTAGGGAGTACAACAACATATTCTGGGTTGATATTACTAGTGCATTCGATTGTAAAGTCAAGGCAGGCAATACAATCTTGTATAGAGCCTTTCGAACTTCATAGTTTGGAATGCCTAGCAAATAAATCTCATCCATATACCCCTTTATCGTAAGATACCCCGACTGATAGAGGAAAAGTTCCGCTCCGCCACCTGTTACGTCGGAAGTCTCCAGTGTATCGCTGTCTATCGGACAATTCTCAAAATCTTTCAGTCTCATTTCTATATTATCCACAAATTTAGGGAGTAGCGAGGTTGCGCCCGATGAAGCCCAGTAGTTCTTCAGTTTGGAATCAGCGAGTGCATTGATAAGACTGAATGGATTGAAGACATCAACCATATTTTCATAACAGAAATGATAGCCATCATAATAGGCTGTCAATTGTGCAACGGCTTCGTCGAAAGTCCATCCCTTGCTTGCTGCCAACTTGTTGATTTCCGGCTTGAAATCACGTAAAACTTCTTCTTTTGTAATACCGCAGATGGCTGCATATTCCGGCTCGAAGCTGATGTTGCTCAGATTGTTGAGCACAGAGAAGAGAGATATCTGCGTAAACTTGGTAATACCGGTGATAAAGACAAACTTCTCGTATTTGTCGTCTGCTTTGAGAATGGCAAACACCTCCCTATAGATAGCGGTACATGCTTCATGATAAGGAGTCTTCCAGGAATGCTGCAATGGCGAGTCGTATTCATCGATGAGGATGGCAACCTGCTGTCCGGTTTGCTTATATGCCCCCACGATTATTGCATCAAAGCGGTCAGCAAGACTATCTGTAGGGTCAGGAGCCAATGAATATTCTCCTTCGTATTGTCTGAATATATTATTGAGATAAGAGCGCAATGTTTCCGGCTCTGCGCCCGCACGACTCATATCCAGTCTGATGACAGGTCGCTTCACCCATTCCGTCTCCATCTGCATGATCTTCAACCCCTCAAAGAGTTCCTTCTTGCCCATGAAGTAGGCTTCGAGCGTATCTACAAGAACGGATTTACCAAAGCGGCGTGGGCGGCTCAGGTAATTATACTTTTTCCCTCTGTTGGCAAGTTGCCAGATGATATCTGTCTTGTCAACATAAAGATATCCACCCTTTCTGATTTCCTCGAAAGACTGGATGCCTACCGGCAATTTTCTATCGTTAGTCTCTACCATAATTCCTAATCTTTGTTTTCCAATTGCAAATTTACGATTATTTTCCCAAACCGCCATGCTTTTTCCTCTTTTTTTTCTTCCCATATTGCGTATAGTGTATTTCTATATGGGTGAAGAGGGGTGAAGAGTGGGTGAAGAGATAAAGAAAACTCTTCACCTCCCGAAACCCCGATAAACAGAGGGGTTACGGGCGAGAAGGTGAAGAGTGAAGAGATAAATCGGGATTGCTTAAATAGACAGAGAATTAAAAATTGTATTTTTCTCCTAGCATTTTATGGATAGTCTGAATGAGAATGTGGAAGGCTGGCTGTGCCATGGCAACATGACCATATCCGCCCAATTCGTAAAGCTGGGTGTCTGGGCGTCCTATCAGATTCATCATGCGCCACATATATGCATTTTCTTCATAACGGCCAAATAGTTCTATGTTGCGATCGCCTGTTATCAACACCAAGTGAGCTGCATCCTTGCGAACATGATAGAGTGGGGCATACTTGTCGATAGTTGGTTGCAGATTATCGATGCCGTTCATCTTGCGATAAGCAAAATGGCTAATCATCTGACCGCTGAATGGAATCAGACCGGCAATGTTGTTGGCATCAACTCCATAACGTGAAAGCCAAGTCTTATCTAATCCTAACATGGTTGTAATATAGCCGCCGGCAGAATGTCCCGAAACAAAAATTTTCTTTGCATCTCCACCATATTGACTGATATTTTGGAATACCCATGCCAATGCAGCTGCACAATCATCTAGGCATTCGTCTATTTTTACCTTGGGAAGTAAACGGTAGTTTACACCTACTACAACAAAGCCTTGTTTCTTCAGCAGTCCGGGAATCTCTTTTTGGCCACTGGTCAATCCGCCTCCGTGATACCACACTACTACAGGTGAGTTTTTTTTACTCTTGTCATAGCAGATGTCGAGTTTGCAACGTTCTTTGATATAAGTATCTTTCCCATTCTTATATTGAATGTTGCTTGTTGTCACTTCGTCAGAAGAAATGGACTTCTGCGCATTCACGTTCAAGACCATAAAAGTCATGAATATCATCCATAAAACCTTTTTCATAAGTTGCTTTTGTTTAAATTATTTGGAATTTAGAAAAAATATTTGCAAATGTATACATAAATAAAGTAAATAGCAAATTTTGAAGAAATAATGTGATAATATTAACACGAATTAACCGGGAAGTTTAGGATGCTCCTTAATAATTGTACCTTTTACCATTATAAATCTACCACTTATTTTTAGAACTATGAAAAATGTAAAGTCCTGATAATCAAATGTAGTTATAAAAACAGGTGGTCATTTTTACCACTTAATTATTTAATCAACCAACAAATATCAGACATTTTGTATACTTTTGCAATCGGAAACCAATCATGGATGGGTTCCCGACTATCAGACAACAATTTTAAACATAAATGAGAATAACTAAAGTTTAAATTATGAGAAAATCAAAAAGTAATGCGATGTTGCGAGGATTAGCAGCCTCAGCACTCGTCCTAATGGTCTCAGCGACAGCTTGGGGACAGAAGGTGAAGATTACGGGTACTGTAATCGACAATATCAATGAACCCGTTATCGGAGCTTCGGTTCTGGAGAATGGTACCAAAAATGGTGTTGCTACAGACCTGGATGGTCACTTCACCATCGAAGTACAGCCAGGTGCCAGACTCAAAATTTCTTATATAGGTTATAAGAATAAGGAAGTGAAAGCTTCTAACGGCGTACAAATTATGCTCGAAGAGGAGTCTAATATGCTCAACGAAGTGGTGGCTATCGGTTATGGCTCTGTCAAGCGTAAGGATGTAACTACTGCCGTATCCAGTGTGTCAGCCAAAGACCTTGATACCCGTCCTATCGTATCTGCCGCAGCAGGTATGCAGGGAAAGGCAGCCGGTTTGCAGATTTCGCAAGCCAATGGTCAGCCAGGTGCTTCACCAACCATACGTGTGCGTGGTACCACCTCTTTAAATGGCAGCAATGATCCGCTCTATGTAGTAGATGGTGTACCAATGACTAATATCGACTTCCTGGCAGCTGATGATATTGATAATATCCAGGTGTTGAAGGATGCCTCTTCTGCTGCAATCTATGGATCCCGTGCAGCCAATGGTGTCATCATTATCGGTACAAAGCAGGGTAAGGCTGGCGTAGCCAAGGTATCTCTGAATGCTCATTATGCATTTAATACTGTACGTGACAACCAGGAATCTCTCAATGCGGCTCAGTATAAGGAGCTGATGGATGAAATCGGTCTGGTGAAACTGCCTGAAGGCTTGAAAGACCAGACCGACTGGAAAGACGAGGTGTTCCGTACGGGTAATGTACAGGACTACCAGCTTTCTATTACCAATGGTACCGACAAACTGAGATACTTTATCTCGGGTGGCTATACAGGCGAAAATGGTGTTATCAAGAAGTCAAGCTATCAGCGTTACAACTTCCGAGCATCTGTAGAGAACGATATACGTAAGTGGTTGCGACTCAATGCCAGTGTAACTTATTCTGATTATACCAACAAGGGTACAGGTATCATTTCGGGTGCCGGTTCTAACCGAGGCGGCGTAGTAACCGCTATCGTCAATACGCCAACCTATGCACCGGTATGGAACCCGGAGAATCCTAGCCAGTTCTACAACAACTTCTATGGCGTGAACATTACCTCGCCAGCAGAGAATATCGCCCGTACTCAGAATAATAAGTCGGCTTACAACCGATTGCTGGCAACAGGAAAAGCTACTGTCACCTTTATGCCTGAACTGACTTATAACACATCTCTCTCGTTCGACCGTACACAAGGAACAACCACCAACTTCCTTGACCCGATATCTACTACCATCGGCCGTCAGGAATTCGGTACAGGCTATGACGGCAGAAACATCAGCAGCGTTATCGTATGGGACAATGTATTAAACTATAAGAAGGCATTCGGAAAGCACAGTCTGGATGCAATGGCTGGTAGTTCCTGGACACAGAGCAAGTGGAGCCAGAACTATATCAATGGTAGCAACTATGCCAACGATCTGTTCCCAACCTTGAATGCAGCCAACAAGATTTCCTGGACAGGAACCGGTTCGTCAGCTTCTGATTGGGCTATTCTCTCTACTTTCGCCCGTTTGCAGTACAACTGGAATGATACCTATATGGTAACCGCCAATATGCGTGCCGATGGTTCTTCCAAGTTGGCACCGCATCACCGTTGGGGTTACTTCCCATCATTCTCTGGTGCCTGGCGCGTAAGCAATGAGAAATTCATGAAAGATATCAAGTGGATTGACGACTTGAAGATTCGTGGAGGCTGGGGACAGACCGGTAACCAGAGCGGATTGGGCGATTACAGCTATCTGGCAAGATACAATATCAATCGTGTGCAGTGGTTTGGCGAAGGAAATGATGCCAATTCTACTCCTACTTTCTCACAGGGCAACCTGAGTAACCCTGAGCTGACTTGGGAAACAACAACCCAGACCAACATCGGTCTCGACTTGACCGTACTGGGCAACCGCCTCACCTTCTATGCTGATTACTATTATAAGAAGACCAAGGATATGTTGATGAACATCACCTTGCCGGCAGGTAGTGCTGCTGCAAGCAACCTGACCTATAATGGCGGTTCGATGATCAACAAAGGCTGGGAGTTTGCTATCTCTTCACTGAATCTGACAGGCGCCTTGAAGTGGAATACAGATTTCAACATCTCATTCAACAAGAATAAGTTGGAGAGCCTGTCTCTGACTCAGGTATATTATGAAGCCACGACTACCGATTTCGTCAACGAACAGGTGGTTCGCAATACGCCTGGTAAGCCATTGGGCAGTTTCTGGGGATATGTAGCAGAAGGTGTGGATCCCGAGACCGGTGATATGAAGTATAAGGACGTGACCGGTGATGGTCTGGTATCAGCCAGTGACCGTACTTATATCGGTGATCCGAACCCAGACTTCACCTTCGGTTTGACCAATACCTTCTCTTATAAAGGTTTGAATCTCAGTATTCTTATCCAGGGAAGCTATGGCAACGACATCTACAACGTTTCACGTATGGAAACCGAAGGAATGTATGATGGTAAGAACCAAAGCACCAAGGTGCTTGCTCGCTGGAGAGTTCCTGGTCAGATTACCGATGTGCCAAAGGCTAAGTGGGATATCCGCAACTCAACCTACTTCGTAGAAGATGGCAGTTATCTCCGTGTAAAGGATATTTCTCTCTCTTACGATGTGCCTCGCAAACTGATTTCACGCTTCGGTCTGACCCGTCTGCAGCCATACGTATCAGCAACTAACCTGCTTACCCTGACCGACTATTCAGGTATGGATCCGGAAGTTAACCAGTATGGCAACAGTGGTAGTGTGCAGGGCATCGACTGGGGTACATATCCACTCAATAAGAGTGTAGTATTAGGTGTAAAAGTAGAATTCTAAACATCGACAACAATGAAAACATATCATACAATCAAGACATTGGCGCTCGGTGGCATCGCAATGTTCTCTTTGGCAAGTTGCTCTCTCGACTACGAGCCATTATCAGAGCCATCAGAAATAACACAGGGCGGTCAGACAGAGACCTCAACAGCCGTATTGAAGGACAAGGCTGCTGCTGATGCACAGCTCAAATCGCTCTATGAGTTGTTCCGCAACCGTCAGGAGCATACCCATCTCGACTATCTTCTGATAGGCGATTCACATAGCGACAATGCTTATGCCGGAACTACCGGTGCAGAGGTGGTACCTTATGAAACCAACTCTATCGATGCCAGCAACTCGGTATTGAGCCGTGACTGGAACCGCTATCTGGAGGATATCGCCCAGGCAAATGTGCTGATCAATGGTGTTGAGCAATTGAAGGAGAATGGTCAGATATCAGAAGCAGAATATCATTCCTATAAGGCACAGGGCGAAATCTTCCGTGCCCTGATGATGTTCCGAATGGCTCGTCTGTGGGGGTCTTTCCCTGTCATCACGACCATCGCCAAGACCATTACATCCGAGAATATCAATGAGGTATATCCTACCTATTATCCTCCTCGCAAGACGCCGAAGGAATGTTATGAGCAGATTATTGCCGACTTGACGGATGCTGAGCAGTATGCACCGGAGAATGACAATTCCGACCGCACCAAGATGACCAAGACCGTAGCTCAGGCTATGCTTGCCAAGGTTTATGCCGAAAAGGAAGTGCAGGATTATGACAAGGTAATCGCTTATGCCGACAAGGTAATGAAGACAACCGGTGTAGAGCTGGAAGACAGTTATGAAACTCTTTGGGGCTATGATGAGACAGCGAAAGACTGCATGAAACGCAATACCAAAGAAGGTATTCTGGAGGTGCATTGGACAACCGGTAGCGGAAACTGGGAAACCTGGATGTACGGCCGTCAGTTAGACAACTGGGATTATTACTTTACCTGGGCAAAGTGGATTACTCCTTCACGAGACATCATCAATGACTTTGACAAGGAAGGTGATGAGGTTCGTAAGAATCAGGCTATCGTATATTATGCCTGTACCTGGAGTAACTATTATCCGGCTTCCAACTATCCGTTCATGTATAAGTTACGCTCTTCATACAATAATATTTACTGGGTTCGCTTAGCTGATATTATCCTGATGAAGGCTGAGGCAGAAGCCTATAAGGGCAATCTTGCCGAGAGTGCGAAACTCGTGAACCAGATTCGCAAGCGTGCCAAACTGAAGGAACTGACATCCGACAAGACTGGCAGCAAGGAATCTATGATAGAGGCTGTTCTCCATGAGCGCCGTCTGGAACTTGCCTTTGAGGGAGAACGCTGGTTCGACCTCTGCCGCAACAACAAGGTGGAGCAATATCTCAACGGAATAGACAACCGTGACAGCGGACGCATCAGACAGGTAAGACAGTTTGACGGCAACTCATACCTGTTGCCAATTCCACAGACCGCTCTTGACCAGAATACCAATCTAGAGCAGAATCCAGGTTACTAAGCTAACCTGGATAGCTTTCAACTCAAACCGTTATTAACAAATAATAGAAGAAACGAATATGAAATACTATAGCAATAAACTGATGATGCTGGTCTGCGCAACAGCTTTCTCTGTGACAGCTTGCAGCAGCAGTAACTCATTCTCAGATCCTGTAGACTTTGATACTCCTAGTGAGGCACCAAATCCAGTACCGGCACAAGGAACAGCCAAAACTTTCATTACCACAGCCGATGGAGTCTATTCATTGGCACAGGGTGAGGTAAAGTTGTATAATGGAGTATCTATGGCACCAACCACCATCGAACTCGATTTAAATAAGAAGTATCAGACGATTGATGGGTTCGGTTATGCCATCACTTATTCATCCTGCTATAATCTGATGCAGATGACTCCAGAGGCGCGTCAGGCTCTTTTGAAGCGCATTTACTCTACTACGGAGGGTTATGGCGTAAGTTATGCCCGTATCTCTTTGGGATGCAATGACTTTTCAAGTACTGAGTATACCTATTGCGACACGAAGGGCAGCGAATCTGACCCTATCAGCAACTTCGCGCTCTATAGCGATGAGAACGATTATGTGATTCCGGTATTGAAGGAGATTCTTGCCATCAATCCAAATCTGAAGATTATCGCAGCTCCCTGGACTTGTCCAAAATGGATGAAGGTGACAGATATCAACACCAAGCAGCCAAAGGATTCATGGACTGACGGTCATCTCAATCCGGATTATCGCGAGGCTTATGCCAAGTACTTCGTGAAGTTTATCAATGTGATGAAGGAGAAAGGCATCAATATCTATGCTGTGAGTCCTCAGAATGAGCCATTGAACAAAGCAAACTGTGCTTCACTCTATATGCCTTGGCAGGAAGAGGCTCCTTTCGTAAAGGAATTGGCAGCACAGTTTAAGAAGAATAATCTGCAGACCAAGATTTATGTCTTCGATCACAACTACAACTATGACAATATTGCCGATCAGGAAGATTATCCTGTGAAAGTCTACAATGCTATCGGTGATAACTTTGAGGGCTCAGAGCTGGTTGTAGGTGCTGCTTATCATGATTATGGCGGCAACAACAGCGAGTTGACTGATATCCACAACCAGCGTCCAGACAAGGAACTGATATTCTCGGAAACCAGTATCGGAACCTGGAATAACGGACGTGACTTGAGTAAACGACTGATGGCGGATATGAAGAATGTGGCGCTCGCTACGGTAAACCAGTATTGCAAGGCAGTGCTTGTATGGAATCTGATGCTTGACAATAAGATGGGACCTAACCTGGATGGTGGATGCCAGACCTGCTATGGTGCTATTGATATCAATCAGAATGGTTACAACCAGTTGAGCTACAATTCTCATTATTACATCATCAACCACATGTCTAGTGTCGTTGCTCCTGGTGCGGTTCGTATTGGTAATACATCCCGCACCGTTAATGACAGCAAGATTACACATGCTGAGTTTGTTAATCCTGATGGTAGTTATGCTGCTGTCATTATCAACGAGGGAGATGAGGCTAAGTCAATCAACCTCAGTGATGGAACTCATAATTTTACCTGCAAGGTTCCTGCTAATGGTGTGATTTCTTGCAAGTGGAATAAGTAATCCATAAACTATAGTAAATGATTCATTAAAGATACGATCATTATGAAACATATCAGATATTATATCATGGCGTTGCTCGCCCTGCCACTGATGGCATCTTGCGGCGATGATGATTACAGTGCGCCTACTCCTGCCGGTAATCCAGTGATGAGCTATACGGCTCCTGCTGCAGCTGTATGGATGGGTGATGAAGTGGAGGTGAAAGTAAACTGCAAGGATGAGGGAGGCGTGGCTCTCTCTACCTTGAAAGCTAACCTCCTGTTTAGTGGGCAGAGTGTAGATGAAACTACCATCCGTACCAAGGAGGCTGGTGAATATACAGTCAAACTGAAAGTACCTTATGCACAGAATGTTCCTGATGGAAAGGTGGATATTCAACTTACTCTGCAGAATGTATCAACCAAATCGAATACAGAGACCTTGTCGTTTGACATCAAGCGCCCTCACTTCAACAATCTGCAGTTTGTGAGTGCTGATGGTGTTAAATATGACATGACAGAGAAGAGCGACTTTATTTATCAGGCTGTTCTTCCTAGCAGTAAGAAGACCTTCAAGGGATATTTTGCAACGAAGGATGGAAAGTTTGTCTTCGGTTCCAGCACAGGCAAGGATATCAGTTTGGGAGAAACAGGCAACTTCAACTTCACTTCTGAGAATATGAGCGATGTAGTTGTCACTTTCGATGCCAAGAACTATACGGCTGGTCCTACCGATGTATTGCCGGTTACTGTCCTCGATTTTGCCGATTCTGATGCAGGCAAGACTTGGGTGGGTGATATCAAGCAAGGTGCTACCTGTAACCTTACTATCAACGGCAATAATCTGCCAGATGACTGGTATTATGACAGCGACTGGTTCCAGAAAGAAGAGGATGGAAACTATACTTTCAAGGCTATTACCGGCAGATATACTATTTTGGCAGACTTCACCCATAAGTCATTCCGTATCTGGACAATGAATGGAAGTGAGCCTATGTCACTGAATGGCGATGGTACTGGTGCACTCTGGATCATCGGTAATGAAGGTGTCAACAAGCCAACTTGGGACGCTGTAAATCATGGCTGGTGGACAGGTGTAGATTCTGATGTCTGTCTCACTCCTATCAAGGATAAGGTATATCAGGTTACACTCACCGTAGGCAAGCAGCTCAGAGCTACTGGCGTAGACTTCAAGTTCTTCGGTCAGGCAAACTGGGGTATTGAGTTCAAGGGTAAGGATAACAGCCATCTCATCTCAACTGAGAGCGAGGTATTCGGCATCGGTGACGGTAACGGTCACGACAACGGCAATGTTTATCTGAAAGATGGAGTAGAACTGAAGGATGGCGAGACATACGTTCTTACAGTTGACTTGACTGCCGGTGTAGACAAGGCAGTTCTCAAAGTAGAAAAGAAATAATATGTAGGTTTATAATCATTCATAAGCATTTTAGGTTTTAGTTTGATAATTTAGGTATAAAGCTTTGTTTAAGGCTGCTCCAAACCTTTTGGGGCAGCCTTTTTTTTGAGAGGTGCAAGGATGTAAGAACAACAAAAATAAAAAAGAATATCAAAAAAATGCTTGAAAATTTGGAAATGTACCCAAAAAGCTATACCTTTGTCTCTTGAATGTCCTATACAGCAGTAAGGGCTGGATTCAATGATTACCTATACATCAAATTATTATCAACTAATGACAGAAAGATTATTATCTATATTGTATATCTGGTGTTTCGCTACACTTACATCATGCTTTGCTCAGAAGGAAAGCATCAGTGAACTGTATACCCAACTTGATCGGGCTATAGAGCAATCCCAGCACTATACCAAACTGAAAGAAAGTAGCATCGCTCAGTTGAAGGAATTGATTCATCAGGAGAACAATCCGAAGTTGCTCATCAATACTTATCGCAAGATTTATTCAGAATATAAGTCCTACCGGAGCGATTCTGCTGTGGCTTATATTCAGAAAGCCATTGTATTGGCTCAGAAGGAAGGACTGCCGGCTGAAGTTGCTGGATTGAAAAGTCAGTTAGCTTTACAGTATTCTACAGCCGGAGCTTTTGCTGAGGCTTTGGAGGTGCTCAATCATATAGATAAAAAGACATTGGATGAATCGAACCGGAAAGATTATTTCATCGCCTATTACCATGTCTATGGTGAGTTGGGCTTTTCTAATATTCATGTAGATACTGATTTAAGTCAGAAATTCTTTAGTCGTCAGAATGCATATCGGGATACTTTGTTTGCTATCCTTCCACATCATAGCGAAGATTATCTCATGCGTAAAGAGGTGATGCTTACCAGTCAGAATAAATGGGATGAAGCATTGAAGGTGAATGATGAACGGTTGAATATGTGTAAGGAGGGGAGTCATGAATATGGTATCGTAGCCTACTATCGCTATCTGATTTACCGTTCTCTGAAAAACGAAGAAATGAAGAAATATTGGTTACTTAAATCT
Source organism: Segatella copri (assembly GCA_021628325.1). GTDB lineage: Bacteria > Bacteroidota > Bacteroidia > Bacteroidales > Bacteroidaceae > Prevotella > Prevotella copri_R. Next base: position 12,460 of record JAJXAL010000027.1, read on the forward strand.
GCCATATGTGATGTGAAGTGTGCTATCAACGATCAGGCTTCGCTCTGGATGCTCGCCGATATTCTGAGTCAGGAGGGAGATGTTGAGCGTTCCTATAAATACATCAACTTCTCTTGGAATGCCAATAAAAGTTGCAGTACCCGTATACGTAACTGGCAGATTTCGCCAGTGCTTGGTACCATCGATCATAATTATCAGGCACAGCTCAAGAAAGCAAACCAGCGTCTTGTCTTTGCCATCATCTGTGTCAGCCTTCTGGTTCTTTCTTTAGGTGTTCTGGCTTTCTATGTCAATAAGCAGAAGAAATATGTTACCATAGCGAGAAATGAACTGAAGAAAACGAATGAACAATTGGAAGAACTGAATAAGAAACTTTCTGCTACCAACGAAATGTTGAAGACTTCAAATGATAAACTGAATGAGTCAAATGGTGTGAAGGAAGAATATATAGGCCAGTTCCTGGGAGCATGTTCTCATTATATAGACAAACTGGATAAGTTGCGTCTCCATGTCAATAAAATGGTAAAGAACCGTGAATATCAGGAACTTTATTCAATGACGAGAAGCAGTGAACTGAAGGAACACGAGTTGGGAGAACTCTATACAAATTTCGATAAGGTCTTCCTGCATCTGTTCCCGAATTTCGTGGAAGACCTCAATAGCCTTCTGAAGCCGGAGGCACAAATCCATCTTACCGATGCAACAAAGTTACCGGCAATGGTGAGGGTATTCGCCTTGATAAGACTGGGTATTGATGACAGTACGAAGATAGCAGAATTTCTTCATTATGCAGTTAATACGATATACAATTATCGGGCAAAGCTGCGTAATGGAGCTATTGGTGAAAGAAATGAATTTGAGAAGAATGTGAAAGAATTAGGAACGATAAAAGGAAAAGAATAATATATAAAATCAAAGAGGGTGTGTCATAAAAACAGACATACCCTCTTTGTTTTTTATTACAACTGATAGAACTTGGTGAATGCCTTCACGCAATATTCGTGGTCGATAACGCTACCGGTTTCGCGGCAGCTGTGCATAGCGAGGATGGCATTGCCCATATCCACACCCTTCAATGGGATGGAAGAGGCGAGGATATTGCCCAAGGTGCTGCCACCTGCCACATCGCTGTGGTTTACGAAACGCTGGCATGGTACACCGGCTGCATCGCAGATGTTGGCGAAGATGGCTGCTGATACAGCATCGCTCGCATACTTCTGGGCTGCATTGAACTTGATGACCGGACCACCGCCCAACTTAGGATGATTCGTAGGGTCGAATTTTTCGCTATAGTTAGGATGCCAGGCATGCGCATTATCGGCTGAAATCATGAAGGCACGCTCTACTGCCTGATAATAAGCCTCTTCTGTATGGCTCTGTGTTAGGGCGATGCGCTGGAGCATATATGAAAGGAATGGACTTCCGGCTCCCTGTTTGGTCTGAGACCCCGTTTCTTCATTATCGAAGATGGCGAGAACCTGGGTGGTATCATTGGCATCAGATGCAATCATCGCCTCTACACCAGCCCAGCACATAGACAGGTCGTCGAGTCTGCCTGAAGAGATAAACTCATCGTGTACACCGAAGGTGCAGGCTGGAGTGGCATCAGCCAGATAGAGATCGAAATCAAGAACATCCTCTTTCTGGATATTCAGTTCGTCGGTTATCACATTCATCAGGAGGTTACCCTTCTCCAGTTCATCATTGATGATGCCGAGGATAGGGAGTACATCCTTCTGCTTACTCAACTTCACGCCGTCGTTCACCTGACGGTTGAAGTGGATAGCGAGATTGCTGATCTGCAGCAATGGGCGCTTCACATGAAGAAGGAGCGTCTGGGGATTCATCGCATTCTCGCCCTTCACGATGACTCTACCAGCCAAAGTGAGCGGACGGTCGAACCAGGTTGACATGATAGGACCACCATAAACCTCGGTATTCAGTTTTACGATACCGCCCTCGCAGAGCATCTCGGCATTTGGCTTGATGCGGAAGGTAGGCGAATCGCAGTGGGCGCAGATCATGTGGAAACCGGCATCTGCCAAAGGCTTCTTTCCGATTTGGAAGGCGTAGATGGAAGAGTCGTTCTTGGTAACGAAGAACTTTTCACCCGCTTCAATCTTGCCCAAAGGCTCCTGTGGGTTCATACGGCGGAACCCGTTCTTCTCCAATTCCTCGGAGATATTCTTTACTGCCAGGAAATTCACTGGCGATGCGTCTAGAAAGGATAATAATCTTTTGATCATAGTCTATATCTTTATATTAATATCTTGCAAAGATAATAGATTTTTTTCATTTTATCTCATTATTCTATTTGTTTTTCATTTTTTTGTATTATCTTTGTCTCCAAATAAGATCAATGAATGAATTATGAAACGATATAAATCCTGCACTCTGATTATATTGCTGCTGTTGGCATCGGCTCTTCAGGCATATGCGCATATTTCCAGAAATATGTTCATGCTTTCCAATCTCAATACTGACAATGGTCTTTCCTGCCCTCGAGTTTATTCTATTGTCGAGGCAGAGGATGGTGCCATGTGGATAAGTACTAAGCGTGGAGTTGACCGATATAATGGGCAACAGGTAACCAATTATACTTTATACACAGAGATGCCGTATAGTGATGCTAGTGGTAGAAGCATTAAACTGACTAAGGATGCGCAACATCTGATTTACGCCTACGACAACAAGGGAAAGGTGTATATATATGATAAGAGGAAAGATACATTTGTTTTGAAATGTAATCTTCAGAAAATTTTAGGTGGAAGTATCGTGTTGAACGAACTGTTGGTAGACGGAAAGGGCAATTTCTGGTTAGCTATGGATAGAGGCATTTATTGCTTATCAGCAGCTACTGATGGAAAGGAGATCGTTCGGGAGACTGCTAAGGGTAGGTTTGTATTGAAAAATACCTATATTAATCATATCCAATTTATAGGTCAGAAACTCTTGATAGGAACATTTAAAGATGTTTATTGCTATTCGATGTCTGCCCGGAAGTTAGAAAAGAAGATTAGTGGCAGTTCTGTAGTATCCTCTTATCATGATATTGCGGGACATCGTATCTGGCTGGGTACTTTTCACGAAGGAGTTAAAGTGATGGATGATCGTACTTGGAAGCTTATAAAATCTGCTGATTTCCAATCTTTGCAAAACATTCCTAAAATTCCCGTACGTTCAATCATTTTATATGATAAGCAGACTCTTCTGATGGCTGTAGATGGAGCTGGAATATATGCTTATGACAGTTCGAATAAACAAACCAGACTCTTGCTTGATACAGACGGACGTTCGGGTAACGTGTTGAATGGTAATGGATTATATACCTTGTGCTGCGATCGTTTTGGCGATTTATGGACAGGCTCTTACTCGGGAGGAGTAGATTTGGCAATACCGATGAAACATACATTGGAATATATCACACATGAATATCTCAACAATCAATCACTGATAGACAATTGTGTGAACGATGTTTTCCAAAGCCGTGATGGGAAAATATGGTATGCCACAGATAAAGGAGTAAGTGTTTATGATGCGCAGACTCGTCTTTGGCATCATGGATTATATAATAAGGTGGCGCTTACGATTTGTCACACTGTAGACGGCAGAATTCTGGTTGGTACCTATGGTAATGGCGTATATCAGGTTCATGCTGATGGCACTAGTATGCCTGCTTATTCTGTGGAAACAGGAATGTTGAAGAGTGATTACGTATTCAGTCTTTTTACTGATAGCGATGGTAATATTTGGGTGGGATGTTTGGATGGAGATATGGCTTGTTTCCCTTCAGATAAATATAATTTGAATGGAACGGGAAGGTCGGTATTCTATCTGCCAGTCAACGAAGTGCAATGCATCACGGAATCACCGGATAGGCGTTTTATTGCTGTAGGAACTTCGCATGGAGGCTATTTGATTGATAAGCGCGAACCTTTGCATCCTCGTCGTTTCTTTTATCCTGAACAGTATCCCGAAAAAGACATTAATTTGTTTGTCAACAGTATGTCTTTTCAGGATTCCCGTCATATCTGGATTGGAACGGATGGAGGAGGACTCTATGATTATGATTTCCTGACAAAGAAGTTTAAGCGTTATACTAATCAGGACGCTTTGCCTTCTAATACTGTTTATGGACTTATAAAAGGTATTAATGGCAATTTGTGGATAAGTACGGATAAAGGATTGGCGTTCATGAAACAGGGGAAGATAGTAAACCTCAACATCTTTAAGGGAATGGAACGTGAGTATAATCGGATGTCTGTTGCGTGTACTTCAGATGGCAGGGTGCTTTTTGGCAGCAACGATGGAGTTGTCGCTTTGACTCCTATGTTTGCCAAAGGTTTGAATTATGCCGCTCCACTTCGTATTCATAGTGTTGAGGTTGAAGGTGTCGAACGTTCCGATTACTGGAATGAATGTCTCTTTGAAATGTTGAAGGAAGGCAAATTGAAACTTAGCCATAATGAGAATACGCTGGTTGTTTCTTTCGAGAGTATCAATTATCAATACCAGTATGATATCCAATATCAATATTATTTGGAAGGATACGACCGTAATTGGAGTAAACCATCTTCTAATCAGTTGGCACGATTTGTAAATTTGCCTTCGGGCAGCTATGTGCTTCATGTAAAGGCTATCTGCAGAAGTAATGGTAGAGAATTGGGAGAAACAACTTTGGAAATTCATATAGCCCAACCTTGGTGGAATACCTGGTGGGCATGGATTATCTATCTCTGTATTTTTGCTGCCATCTTATATTTTGTCTGGCAGTATTACAAAGAGCGCTTACAGCGAAAGTATTATGATGAGAAAATCAATTTCTTCGTTAATACTGCCCATAACATACGTACTCCTTTGAGTCTCGTGTTGGCTCCTCTTGATAATCTGGCTAATGATTCCAACTTGAGTGAGAAAAGTCGTGGATTCTTGGATATGGCGCATCGCAACGGCAACAAACTATTGAAGATGGTTACAGAATTGCTTGACTTCCAAAAGGTAGAGCAATCTGCCGAACAGGTTCGCCTGCAAGATATAGAATTGCCGATGCTTTTACGTGTGCAGTTGGAAAAGTTTGTATTGGCAGCTCAGGAGAAGCATATTCAATTGTGTATTGAAACGTGTCCGCAGCAACAGATTCATTCTGATGTCAAAATGATGGATCTGATATTGGAAAATCTTCTCTCGAATGCTATCAAATATACACCTCAAGGTGGAAAGGTTACGTTGTCGGCTTCTGTTGAAGGTAAGATGGCTATGATTCATGTATGTGATACAGGTATAGGTATTCCAAAGGCCGAAATTAAGAGTATCTTCAAGACCTTCTTCAGGGCTTCTAATGCGATAAATTCTCAGGAAATGGGAAGTGGATTAGGACTGATGCTTACACGAAAGCTTGTAGAGAAATTAGGAGGAAAGCTTAGTTTCGTAAGTGAGGAAGGAAAGGGTACTACTTTCTGTGTGAAGGTGCCATTAGGTAATGTAACAGATTCTTCTGTCCGGCTTGTTGGAGAAAAGAAAGATGTTGCAACTGAATCTTCTTTAGCTGAAGATAAGCCTGATGAAACTTCCCAGACTGTGTCTTCTGCGGTTCTGCAGGATGCTGATGTTTCAACGGATACACTTCTTTTTGTCGATGACAATGAAGATCTTCGCAAATATATCAGAATGACTTTTGGTGATTCTTATCAAGTCGTTGATGTGGAGAGTGCAGAGGCTGCCTTGAAATATTTGAAAGAGGGCGGGGTATGTGATATCGTTGTTTCTGATGTCATGATGCCGGGAATGCAAGGAGACGAGTTCTGTCGCAGCATCAAGGAAAATAAGGAAACATCATGGCTGCCTGTTATCCTGCTGACTGCTAAGGCTGGTCGCGACTTTATGATAGAGGGACTCGGACTGGGTGCTGATGACTATATAGCCAAGCCATTCGATACTGCTATTCTTGCGAGTAAGGTTGCCAGTATTTTGAAGAATCGTCGCCGGTTGAGTCTGTATTATATGGACAGAAGCCTTGCTCTTGTTAGAGGAGAGGTTGCTTCTGAGTCTGCTTCTTCCGAGCAGATTGTGGGTTCTGCTTCTTCCAATGAACACTTGGAACCTACTGGAGCTTCTGAAGAGAAAAAGGATGATACTGTCTTGAATAAGCAAGGCCAGACATTCGAAAATGTGGCAGAAGCTGTTCTGGATCCACAAGACCAGGCTTTTGTAGATAAAGCTACCCGTTTGGTGTTGACTCATCTGAGCGACACAGACTTTAATATCGACCGACTCTGTAGAGAGATGGCGATGAGCAGAACGCTTTTCTATGGTAGGCTGAAGACTCTTACGGGTCAAAGTCCGCAGGATTTTATGCGTTTGATACGTCTGGAGCAGGCTGCAATCTTCCTGAAACAGGGGGATAGTGTGCTGGATGTATCTGTGAAAGCCGGTTTTGTAAATGTGAAGTACTTTAGTACTGTATTTAAAAAGCACTTTGGAGTTTCTCCAAGTAAGTATCTGTAAATTAGAGTTTTAAATTCAAAGAAAAGGTTTCTGTTTAAACGATATGTCTGAATTGAAACCTTTTTTGTTTGTTATCTAACCCTCTGAAAGTTCCTTTTCTTTATCTTTGCAACCAGATTCTGTTAAGTAAGTCAAACAGTTATTTAAAAAACGAAACAATAACAATATAAACATAAAAATGAAAAGGAACTTTTTGAAATTTAGCCTCTTTTTAACAGGCGTCTTCACATGTCTCTCATGCGAAGCAAGTACGTTGCCCTCATCCGGCAGTTCTGATGGTGTAGGCGAATCCATGCCTACTGCCCAGCAATGGAATAAAGACGTTGTGGGGTGGAATCTTGGCAACGAATTCGAGTGCTCAGCTCCTGGACAGGATGGTGAGTCGATGCAGATTGGCAACCCTGATGGTTCTATCCATGCAGAGACAGCCTGGGGCAATCCCGTTGTTACCAAGAAGATGATACAAGCCGTGAAGAAGGCAGGTTTCAATGCCATCCGTATTCCAATCCGTTGGCAGTGCCACATTACCAACGCTCAGGCGATGAGCATCGACAAGGCTTGGATTGCCCGTATCAAGGAGGTGGTGGGCTGGTGCCTTGACAATGGTTTGAAGGTTATCATCAATATGCATCATGAAAAATGGCTCGAAGGTCGTCCTACTTATCAATATAAGGAAGAAAACTGCCAGAAGCTTGCGCTCCTCTGGATGAATATCGCCTCTGAGTTTGCCAATTATGACAGTCGCTTGGCTTTCGCCGGTACCAATGAGGTTCACATCAGGGACAACTGGGGCAAGCCTACTGCCGAGAACCTCGAAGTGCAGAATGCTTACAATCAGATATTCGTAGATATGGTTCGTGCCACAGGCGGCAACAATGCCAAGCGCCACCTCATCTTACAGACTTACGTTTGTAACCCATGGTTTGGCATAGAGAATGGAGATTTCATCATTCCGAAGGATGCCGAAGGCAATGGCAACAACTATATGAGTGTGGAATTCCATTACTATCAGCCATGGAGCTACGCCGGCGATTGCACCTACGATTACTGGGGTGATGCCTACAAGGATGCTGGCAAGATACCTGCAGAAAATGAGAAGACGATGACGGATTTCTTCGACAAGGCGGTGAATACCTGGAGCAACAAAGGACTGGGTATCGTAATAGGAGAGTGGGGAGTAACCGATCACTATAAGTCAAACTCAGAGAAAGTGCATGAAAACATGACCTACTACTGTAAGTTCTTGACTACGGAGGCTCGCAAACGAGGCTTCTCTACTTTTGTTTGGGACAACAACCACTTCGGCAACGGCTCTGAGAAGTATGGCATCTTCGACCGTTTCAAGAGTATGAAGGTGAATGCTCCTTGGATTCTCGAAGGAATCTTTGGGAAAGAATAATGTTAAACTAAAAACAAAAATATCAATTATGAGAAAGAAAACTATGTTTCTCGGCCTGCTCGGTGCAGGTTTGATGTGGATGCCTGCTTCTGCCATTCTCGCTGCCCAGATGAACAATGCTGCGATGAGCGTTCAGCAGAACCAAGGCATCAAGGGTACAGTGGTGGATGCCACTGGCGAAACCTTGATTGGCGCTAGCGTGAAGGTGGCTGGTACAACCAACGGTGCCGTTACCGATATAGATGGTAACTTTACGTTGAACTGCAAGCCTGGAGCAACGCTCGAAGTGAGCTACATCGGTTACAAGACGATGACCGTGAAAGCTGCTAATGGCATGAAAATCACGATGCAAGAGGATGGTAAGGCCTTGAATGAGGTCGTTGTTACCGCCCTTGGTATCAAGCGTGACCGCAAGGCTTTGGGCTATGGCTTGGAGGAGGTTAAAGGTGAGGAACTCACCAAGGCGAAGGAAACCAACGTCATCAACTCTCTTTCAGGTAAGGTGGCTGGTCTCGTTGTGCAGAACACCGCTGGCGGTGCTTCTGGTTCTACCCGCGTGCTTCTTCGTGGTAATACAGAAATGGCAGGCAATAACCAGCCTCTTTACGTGGTGGATGGTGTGCCTTTGGATAATACCAACTTTGGCAGTGCTGGTGAAGCTGGTGGTTATGACCTCGGTGATGGTATCTCTGCCATCAATCCTGATGACATCGAGACGATGACCGTATTGAAAGGTCCTGCTGCCTCTGCCCTCTATGGTAGCCGTGCTTCCCATGGTGTTATCTTGATTACGACCAAGAAGGCGGAGAAGGATAGAATTTCCGTGGAGTACAATGGTTCTTATACTATCGATACTCAGTTGGCTAAATGGGATGACATCCAGGAGATATATGGTGCTGGCTACAATGGTGAGCTTCCTAATTCGAGCACTTCTGGTACCAATGCCAGTTGGGGACCTAAGGCCGATGACTTCATGTTCAAGTATTTCGATGGCGAGGAACGTCCATTCATGATGCATCCTAACAATGCTTCTGGTTTCTTCCGTACAGGTTTCACCACCCAGAACTCTGCCATCCTCTCAGTGAATTCCGGTAAGACGGGTATGCGTTTCTCTGTTACCGATATGCGCAACAAGGATATCTTGCCAAATACCAATATGAGTCGTGACAACTTCAACCTCCGTGTGAATACCTCAGCTGGTCCTGTTGACTTCGACTTCACCGCCAACTATACTCGTGAGAAGGTAAAGAACCGTCCTGCCCTTGGTGACTCTCAGAGCAACGTGGGTAAGAACCTCATGACCCTGGCGGGTACCTATGACCAGGCTTGGTTGAAGCACTATGAGGATGCCGACGGCAACTACTCCAACTGGAATGGTAACGACCAGTATAACAAGAATCCATACTGGGATCTCTATAAGAACAGCAATACATCCGACAAGGACGTGTTCCGTTTTACGGGTAAGGCCATCTGGAACATCAATAAGCACCTCAAGTTGCAGGGCACTATCGGTACCGATATCAACAGCATGAACTTCGAGGACTTCATTGCCAAGACAACTCCAGGAACTCCTGCCGGAAAGCTTACCGACCAAATCTTCAACAACCGCACACTCAACGCCGAGATACTCGCCCTCTACAACAACTCATGGGGCGACTTCGATGTCAACGCTACCGCTGGTGGTAACATCTTCAAGGTGAACAACAAGACCACTACCAACGTCGGTCTCAACCAGCAGATGAATGGCATCAAGAACATCATGAACTATCAGGAGCAGAATACTCGCGAGAGCATGTATAAGAAGCAGATCAGTTCTCTCTATGCCAGCGCAAGCCTTGGCTACAAGCATACTTACTATTTGGAGGGAACCCTCCGTGGCGATAAGTCGTCTACGCTCCCTACAAATAATAATACATACGTATATCCATCTGTATCGGGTAGTTTGGTTTTCTCTGAGTTTATCAAGAACAAGAAGTTCATCAATTATGGTAAGATTCGCGCATCTTGGGCAAAGGTAGGTAGCGATACCGATCCATACCTGTTGGCACTCAACTATACCACGGGCAAGTACAGCTACTCGGGTTATACCATCGGTATGATAGCCAACTCAACACAGCCAAACAAGGATTTGAAGCCTACAATGACAGGTTCTTACGAGGTAGGTTTGGAGATGAAGTTCCTTAACGGACGCTTGGGCTTGGATGCCACCTATTACAACCAGAACTCCAAGAACCAGATTTTGAGTTTGGCTTCAACCACCACCTCTGGCTATGCTTACCGCCTCATCAATGCCGGTGAGATTCAGAACCAGGGTGTCGAGATTGCCCTCAATGCCCGTGCCTTGCAGATCAAGGACTTCGCTTGGGACTTGGGTGTCAACTTCTCGAAGAATACCAACAAGGTGAAGTCGCTCGTAGATGGCATGGACTATTTTGAGCTTGCCAAGGCCACATGGTGCGGTGTATCAGTAGGTGCTCAGGTTGGCGAGAACTATGGAGCTATCCGTGGACACGACTTCCTCTACAACGACAAGGGACAGGTGGTTGTCGATGCAGCTACTGGTCTTCCAAAGATTGACCAGAAGGTCAAGACCATCGGTAACTCTACTTGGGACTGGACAGGTGGTTTCTACTCAACCTTCAGCTACAAGAACTTCCGCCTCTCTGCATCCTTCGATGTGAAGGTAGGTGCCGACATCTACTCTATGTCCATGCGTTCTGCATACCAGACAGGTAAGGCAAAGGGAACATTGGCAGGTCGTGAGGAGTGGTACACTTCCGAGGAGGCTCGCAAGGCTTCGGGTATGGACCTTGCCGCATGGCGTGAAGCAGGTAACTGCAAGGGATTTGTCGTAGAGGGTGTCATCGACAATGGCGACGGTACTTATCGCAAGAACGACATCGCCGTGAACCCTGAAGATTACTGGAAGCATGTGGCAAATGGCGTGCAGAGTGCCTTCGTTTACGACAATTCTTACGTGAAGTGTCGTGAGATTACTTTCGGCTATACCTTCCCAGAGAGCATCCTGGGCAAGTATGTCAAGGGCTTGACCGTATCCTTCGTGGCTCGTAACCCATTCATTGTTTGGAAGAACATTCCTAACATCGACCCAGACTCCAGCTACAACACCTCAGGTCTCGGTCTGGAATATGGTTCCCTGCCATCTCGCAAGAGTTATGGTTTGAATGTGAACGTGAAGTTCTAGTCTCGAAAAAATGAATCAATTTCTTTAGAAGAGTTCTAATATATAATAAGGTAAGAAAATGAACAATATAATCAAGAAATATATAGGTAAGAGCAGCCTGATGATGGCTTTCGCCCTGATGGCAACCGGCACTGCGATGACTTCTTGCTCTGATGATACCTTGAGCACCATCAATACCGACAAGACCAAGGTGAACGAGCTCGACCCTAACGCACAGTTGACAACAGCTTTGTTGCAGACTTACGGTGATTTCAGTCTGATGGATACCTACCGTAACTATATATCTGGTTTTCCACAGTATTTTGCTGGTGGTTGGAATGTAACCAATTACGCTGGTTCTAATTTCAGAGAAGATGATATGTCCCGTCGAGTTTGGGACCGCTATTATGAAATCAGTATCAAGAACCTTGTGGATGCCATCCACAATTCTGCTGACAAGGCAAACTTGAATGCGGCACTTCGTATCCACCGTGTCTATCTCACGGCAGTTTTGGCAGATACCTACGGTGACGTGCCTTGTTCGGAGGCAGGTCTGGGTTATATCTCAGGTATCTCCACCCCTAAGTATGATACCGTAGAGGAACTCTACAGCTGGTTCTTCGATGAACTTGACGCTTGCGAGAAGCAGCTTGGCACAGGTACCGACCACATTTCTGGTGATGTCACCAGCATGGGTGGTGATGTAGCTCAGTGGAAGAAGTATGCCAATGCACTCCGTATGCGCTATGCCATGCGCATTTCCGATGTTAATCCACAGAAGGCAAAGGAGGAGTTTGAGAAGGCTGTGGCTGCCGGTGCTATCGCCAGTGCAGCAGATGATGCTTATATCAAGTATGCTGATGCTCCATTTACCTATTATGATGGAGCCAACGATTACGATTTCCGTGCCAATGCCTTGGGAGAGATACTCTATGGTCAGGATGCTACATCGCCTACCATGGTATGCTCTACCTTGTTCTATCAGTTGCAGAATACCAACGACCCTCGTCTCTATCGCATCTGCCGTCACTACTACAATATCAAGCGTAGTCAGGTGAAGCCAGATAAGGAGCAGAACATCGACTTGACCGATGATTTCCTGGCTTACTTCCAGAGCAAGAACCTCGGTGAGGAGCCTTGCAACCCTGGTGCAGCCTGGTACACAGACTGGATGAATCCAGCTACGTTGGATGACCTTCCTACTTTGAAGAAGTATGCAGAGATTGACGAGAACACTTATGCCAACTCTGATTATATAGCCCGAGCTAGTCGTCCTTGCCTGAACATCGACTTCGAGATGCCTTCTTGTCCTGGCGACTTGATGAGCTATGCTGAGGTAGAGTTCCTCAAGGCTGAGGCTGCCACCAAGGGTTGGAATGTAGGTGGTGGTGATGCTGAGAGTCACTACGAGGCTGGTGTTCGTGCCAGCATGGAGTTGCTCAACAACTACTATCTCACGTCCAACAAGATTTCTGAGGATGAGATCAATGAGTTCATTGCCAACAACAAGTTGGGTGACAATCCTAAGGAGACCATCAACACCCAGGCTTGGATTCTCCACATGATGAACCCTTCTGAGGGTTGGGCTAACATGCGCCGCTCTGACTATCCTGCCATCTTGAATCGTGACCGCTTGACCAAGAATGGTTTCACTTATACGGATTCCGATTGGTCAATGCCTGTCCGCTTGCAGTATCCTGAGTTGGAAGCTCAGTACAACAATGCCAACTACAAGGCTGCCATCGACCGCATGGGGGGTACCGACAACTGGCACAAGCGCCTCTGGTGGGACAAGGCTGATGTAAACCTTCAGCCAGACTTCAATCCTCCATTCGGAAAGGGATACAGTGAGTAGTGTTTAATGCTTAATGTTAAATGTTGAGTTTTATAGGACAATAAATAGAATAATTAATGATGAATAAGACAATGAAACAATATAAGGGAAAAGTCTTGAAGGCTATGATGATGCTCTTAGCCGTGGGTTTCGCACTGGCTGGTACATCTACCTTGTCTTCTTGCTCTTCTGACGATGATCCATATTTCACCGTCAGCGAAGATGACAATCCACGTATCTTGAACACCGACTTGGCTGATTCCAAGATAGACCGCAAGACTAATTATAAGTTGGAAATCAAGGTGACTCCTGTTCACTACACCACTGTGACATGGTTGCTCGATGGCACTCAGATTGCCGAAGGTAATACTATCGACCAGACTTTGCCTGTAGGTATTCATGAACTGAAGATTGTGGCAACCACCACCAAGGGTAAGAGCACATCCCGCACCTTGAAAGTTACCGTAACTCCAGCTGCCGATGACCCAGCCTTGGGGTCCAACGCTGTGGAGCTTTGGGTAGCTCCAGGTGCTGAGACAACCATCCATAAGTGCAAGAATCTCGGTACAGTAGCTAAGGTGTTGGTAGGTGGCAAGGAAGCAGCCTTCGAGGTTCTCGAAGAGGGCACAGCCTTGAAGCTCACAGCTCCTACAGGTTTGGAAAATGGTGACTATGATATCACTTTGGTAGATGGCAGTGGTGTACAGTTCCCAAGCGGTACCATCAAGGTAACCACCGAGGCTCGCCCATCTATGGAGAACACCCTCTGGGAAGGTGAGTTTGCCGTTACATGGGATACACCGTTCAGTGAATTGAAGGATACCTTCCTTTCAAAGGTGAAGGCTGGCACCATCCTCCGTGTCTATGTAGATGGAAATGGTCAGGGTACTGCTGCTACCTCTTGGTGGAACAACATCCTTACTGGTAAGGGCGACCCAGAGCGTGGCGACATCATGGTGGATGGACCTGCTACATGGAAGTTTGAACTGACCGACCTCTCTATCCAACTCTTGACTGAGCAGAATGGTCTATTCATCGTGGGTAATGGTTATACCGTAAAAAAAGTAACTATTGAATAATATATTGGAAAGATTTCCGTTTTTATCATAAAACGTCAAACCTTTGAATTTATGAAGAAAATTTTATTATCTATTTCATTATTGGCATTGGCTTATACAGCCAGTGCCAATGTTCCGGTTATCAAGAGCGACCCTAAGATTGAGGCTCAGGTAGAACAAACCCTGAAGAAACTCACCTTGGAGGAAAAGATAGGTCAGATGATGGAATTGGTGACCGACCTCTTTGGTGCCAACGACAAGAACGGTGTGTTCTATATCGACGAGCACAAGACCGATTCTATCCTTTCTCACTATAAGATTGGCTCTATCCTCAACGCTCCAAATACCTGCGCTCCTACAGCCAAGCAGTGGGAGAAGTACATCGCGCAAATCCAGAAGATTTCGATGAAGCGCATCGGCATCCCTTGTGTCTTCGGTCTCGACCAGAACCACGGTTCTACTTATACACAGGGCGGAACCCTCTTTCCGCAGAACATCAATGTGGCTGCCTCCTTCAATCGTGAGATTGCTCGCCGTTCGGCTGAGGCTACCGCTTATGAGACTCGTGCGGTGAGCGTGCCTTGGACTTACAGTCCTACCGTTGATCTCGGTCGTGATGCCCGTTGGCCTCGCATCTGGGAGAACTTTGGTGAAGATTGCTACCTCAGTTCAGAGATGGGCAAGGCGATGGTCTATGGTTTCCAGGGCGAGGACCCAAACTACATCGACCAGTATCACATTGCCACTTCAATGAAGCACTTCATGGGCTATGGTGTGCCTTGGACCGGTAAAGACCGTACGCCAGCCTATATCTCTCCTGCCGACTTGCGAGAGAAGCACTTCGCTCCTTTCCTGGCGGGTCTGCAGGCTGGAGCCTTGACCGTGATGGTGAATTCCGCTTCCGTCAACGGTATGCCGATGCATGCCAACAAGGACATCCTGACAGGATGGCTGAAGGAAGAAACTGGATGGGATGGTGTGCTCATCACCGACTGGGCAGACATCAACAATCTCTATACTCGTGAGATGGTGGCAAAGGACAAGAAGGATGCGCTCCGCATCGCCATCAATGCTGGTATCGACATGATTATGGAACCTTATTCTTGCGATGCTTGTGGCTATCTTATAGAACTGGTGAAGGAAGGTAAGATTCCGATGAGTCGCATCGACGATGCCTGTCGCCGTGTGCTTCGCATGAAGTACCGTCTCGACCTCTTCAAGAACCCAACCCAGAAACTGAAGAATTATCCTAAGTTTGGTGGCGAGGAGTTTGCCAAGCTCGCCTTGGAGGGAGCTACCGAGAGTATGGTGCTCCTGAAGAACGAGGGTAATATCCTTCCTTTGCAGCATGGTAAGAAGATTCTCCTTACAGGTCCTAATGCCAATCAGATGCGTTGTCTGGACGGTGGATGGAGCTATACCTGGCAGGGACATCGTGCCGATGAGTTTGCCGGCAAGTACAATACCATCTATGAGGCATTCTGTAATGAGTATGGCAAGGAGAATGTTATCTTGAACCAGGGTGTTACCTATAATGAGAAGGGAAAATACTGGGAGGAGAACGAACCTCAGATTCAGGGCGCAGTTGATGCAGCAAAGAATGTTGATGTCATCGTTGCCTGCATCGGTGAGAACTCTTATACAGAGACTCCGGGCAACCTGACCGACCTTTGGCTCTCAGAGAACCAGCGCAATCTGGTCAAGGCTCTGGCTCAGACAGGCAAGCCTGTCATCTTGGTGCTGAATGAAGGTCGTCCTCGTCTCATTGCTGACATCGAACCATTGGCACAGGGCATCATCAACATCCTTATCCCTGGCAACATGGGCGGCGATGCCTTGGCAAACCTGGTATCGGGCAAGTCAAACTTCAGTGGCAAGATGCCTTACACCTATCCTAAGGAAATCAATTCGCTCGCCAACTATGACTTCAAGAAGAGTGAGGAGGTGGGTACGATGGAAGGTGCTTACGACTACAATGCGAAGATTACCCAGCAGTGGGGCTTCGGATATGGTTTGAGTTATACCACTTACAAATATAGCAACCTGAAGGTTTCTCAGTCTGATTTCCGCCACGGCGACATCATCAAGGTGAGCGTGGATGTGAAGAATACGGGAAAGGTGGCAGGCAAGGAGAGTGTTCTCCTGTTCAGTAGCGATCTCATCGCTAGTATGGTGCCTGATGGCCGTCGTCTCCGTGCCTTCGACAAGGTGGAACTTCAGCCTGGTGAGACCAAGACCATGACATTTGAATTAAAGGCAGACGATTTGGCCTTCGTAGGTTGGAATGGCAAATGGAGATTGGAGGAAGGCGACTTCAAGTTGATGATTGCCGACCAGAGTGCCGATATCCATTGCACTGATACTTATCAGTGGCCTACTGCCAACAGATAATGTATATTTAAAAGATGATTTAAAGAAAAGAGCGTGCCAAGAGTGGTGCGCTCTTTTTGTTTGCATAGTTAAATGCAGAAGAGTTAAATATCTACAAGAATCCCCCATGATGTTTGGTGTTATGTCTTGAAATGATTACTTTTGCAAATCATAATTTTTGCAGATTTACAGAATCATTCAAAACAAGGATAAATGGAAATAGTAATTGGAATCATCATAGGGCTTGCCATCGGATTCTTCGTGGGGAAACTGATGGAAGCAAAAAGTGCGGGAGAGGAGAAAACCCAGCTCGTAGCGAAGGCTCAGGTGCTGGCGGCTAACATTGAACAGATAAAACTGCATCATGCTTCTGAGGTTCAATCAATGAAATCTCAAATGGAGAACGAGCGGCTGTATGCGGCGAAACTCAGAGCGGAAAGCGACCAGCAGTGGGCACAGAAACTCGAGAGCCTGAAGCAGGAAATGCAGCGAATGACGATAGAACAGCAGAAGGTGGCGGCTGAGCAGTTGGCTGCCAAGCAGTCGGCTCTGCAGGAAAACAACCGTCTGCAGATGGATGAACTCCTGAAACCTATCAAGGAACAGTTTGCTGATTTCAAGAAATCGGTAGAGGAGAGCAAAACCCAGAACGAGGTGAACAAGAAGGAACTGCAGAACACCTTCGAGGCAACGATGAAACTCTTCCAGCAGGAACAGCAGCAGGCTGTACTGAACCTGAAGGAGCAGACCGAGAAGATTGGCTCCGATGCTGCCAACCTGACCAAGGCATTGAAGGGCGACAGCAAGATGCAGGGCGACTGGGGCGAGATGGTGCTGGAAACCATCCTGGAGAACAGCGGACTTCGTAAAGATGAGGAATTTTTCATTCAGGAGAATACGAAAGATGAAGAGGGAAAGAACTATCGTCCGGATGTCATCGTCCGATTCCCGGAAGGCAGAAGTGTGGTCATCGATTCCAAGGTTTCGCTTACCGCCTATTCCGATGCTCTGGCAGCTGAAGATGAGGCTGAACAGGAACGCCTGATGAAGGCACATGCGCTGAGCGTACGAAAGCACATCGATGAATTGGCAGCCAAAGACTATTCCAAACTGGTGGATGATGCCATCGGCTTCGTACTGATGTTCATCCCTAACGAGACCAGCTATATCGCAGCCATGAAGCAGCAGCCTGATCTCAGCCGTTATGCTTATCAGAAGAAGATTATCATCATCTCACCAAGCAATCTGCTCATGGCACTCCAGCTTGCCTATAATCTCTGGCAGTACGACCGGCAGAACAAGAATGTGGAGAAAATCGTGAAGACGGCTGCTGACCTGTATGATAAGGTAGCTGGCTTCGAAGATACCTTTACAGGAATCGGTGATCTGATAACCCGCCTTTCGGGTACCTTCGACAAGGCAAGAAAGCAGCTTTACGATGGAAGTGGCAACGTGATGCGCAGGGTGGAAAGCTTGAAAGGTCTCGGCGTAACGCCGAAGAAGCAAATCAAATCGCTGGAAGAATAGAAAAGCAGATTTAATCGCTGGAAGAATAGGAAAATGAAATCTAAAGATAAAAAGAAGAGGATGTGGGGGCGAGAACTTACGTCCTCTTTTCTGATGTAACCCTTTTTTATTTGATGTAACATAATCGTTAAAAACGGGTTCATCTGATCCGTGACGTTTGCCTTTTGTTCAAATATATTTGCAAATCGTTCATTTTATGAAATTATAGCCTTTAAAATGAGCGGGTTTCGATTTTTCTTTGTATTTTTGCCACGCCTATTCGGAAAGATAGGCGAGTACATGAAACAATCAAAAAAACTGTATAATCATGAAACTGAACGAAATTCTTTCAGACAGCTTTAATGCTGCAGAATGGGAAGCTAAGGGTTATGAGCTTCCTAAGTATGACATCGCAGCCGTAACTAAGAAGACTCACGACGAGCCTACTTGGGTTCACTTCGGCGCAGGTAACATCTTCCGTGCTTTCCCGGCAGCCATCCTCAACGATGCGCTTAACACAGGCAAGTATGATCGTGGTGTAATCGTGGCAGAAAGCTTCGACTACGAAATTATCGACAAGGCTTATCGTCCTTACAATAATCTCTCGCTTCTCGTAAGCCTCCAGTCTAATGGTACTATCGAAAAGAAGGTTATCGCTTCTATCACAGAAAGCCTCAAGGCGGATAAGCAGTTTGGTGAGGACTGGACCCGATTGGTCCAGATTTTCCAGGCTCCAACTTTGCAGATGGTAACTTTCACCATCACAGAGAAGGGATATTCTTTCAATGATGCCGATCTGGCACGTGGTCTTGATGCAGTATTTGCTATGGGTAAGCTTACCGCTCTTCTCTATGAGCGTTATAAGGCAGGCAAGTTGCCGCTTACTCTTCAGTCTACCGACAACTGTTCTCACAACGGCGACCATGTGAAGGCTGGCGTAAAGGCTTATGCTGAGCGTTGGGCACAGGATGGTATCGTAGAGGCTGGTTTCGTAGATTATATCAATGACAGCAGCAAGATTACCTATCCTTGGTCTATGATTGATAAGATTACTCCTCGTCCACACGAGAAGGTACAGGCGATGCTCGTTGAGGATGGTTTCGAGGATAACAATACGATTATCACCGAGAAGCATACTTTCACCGCTCCTTTCGTAAATGCCGAGGAAGTGCAGTATCTCGTTTGCGAGGATACTTATACCAACGGTCGTCCGCCATTGGAGTTGGGCGGTGCGCTCTATACCACCCGCAAGACCGTGGATGAGGTTGAGACCATGAAGGTAACCACCTGTCTGAACCCTCTCCATACTGCGATGTCAATCTATGGTTGCATGCTCGACTACACCCTGATTTCTGCCGAGATGGCTGATGAGGACCTTCGTGCCTTCATCCAGAAGATAGGTTATATCGAGGCAATGCCAGTAGTTACAGATCCGGGTGTATTGAACCCATACGAATTTATCGGCACCGTTATCAACAAGCGTCTGCCTAACCCATTCATGCCAGATGCTCCTCAGCGTATCGCTACCGATACCAGCCAGAAACTCTCTATCCGTTTCGGTGAGACTATCAAGAAGTACATCGACCGTGGTCTCGACAAGAGCAATCTCGTGTTGATTCCTCTGGTATTGGCAGGTTATGCCCGTTATCTCAAGGCATTGGATGATAACCTGAAGCCATTCGAGCCATCTTCTGACCCATTGTTGGCAGAACTGCAGGCCATCGTGGCTCCTCTTGAGGTAGGCAAGGCAGATCAGGACTATTCTTGCCTGAAGAATCTCTATTCCCGCAAGGATGTATTCGGACTCGATCTCTACGAGGCTGGCTTCGGCGAGCAGATTGAGGGCATGGTGAAGGAACTCTTCGCCGGCAAGGGTGCTGTAAGAGCGACATTGCATAAGTATGTTTCTGCAAGATAATTCATTTTTAAACTTATACATTATATAATATATATGGAAAGAACATGGCGCTGGTTTGGCAAGAAAGATAAGATTACACTTGCACAGTTGAAACAGATAGGTGTTGAGGGCATTGTTACCGCATTGCACGATGTTCCTCTGGGCGAGGTTTGGACACGCGAGAAGATTCATGAACTCAAGGAGTACATCGAGTCTTACGGTATGAAATGGAGCGTGGTAGAGTCTTTGCCTGTGGTTGAAACCCTGAAATATGGCGGTCCTGACCGTGATCATCAGATTGAGGTTTACAAGGAAAGTCTCCGCAACCTGGGTGAGGAAGGCATCAAATGCATCTGCTACAACTTCATGCCTGTATTAGACTGGGCACGTACAGATTTGTCGCACGACAATCCTAACGGAGCCAACAACCTCTATATGAACTGGGGCGAGTTTGCCTACTTTGATATCTATATCCTGCAGCGTGAAGGCGCTCGTGAGGATTGGGCTGAGTTCTCTAAGGAGCACAAGTGGGGCAGAGACCTTGTGGCTGAGGCTGATGAAATCAAGAAGACTTCTACACCAGAGCAAGATCATGCCTTGGTTGAGAACATCATCATCAAGACCCAGGGCTTCGTATCCGGTAACTTCAGCGAGGGCGATTCTGCTCCTGTCCAGAAGTTCCGCGACTTGTTGAAGCTTTATGATGGCATCGACAAGAAGAAGTTGCAGGAGAACATGAAGTACTGGCTGGAGGCTATCATGCCTATCTGCGATGAGTACGATATCAATATGTGTGTTCACCCAGACGATCCTCCTTATCCTGTATTCGGTTTGCCAAGAATCATCGGTCGTGCCGAGGATATCCAGTGGATGCTCGATGCTGTGCCAAACAAGCACAATGGTCTGACTTTCTGTGCAGGTTCATTCTCTGCCGGCGAGCACAACGACTGTGTGGCAATGGCTAAGCAGTTTGCTGACCGCACTCACTTTGTTCATCTGCGCTCTTGCTACATTTTCCCTAACGGCAACTTCACGGAGGCTTCTCACTTGGGTGGTCGCGGTCATCTCATTGAACTTTGCCGCATCTTCGAGAAGGCTGAGCAGGAAGGCAAGTGCAATTCCGGCCGTCGATTGCCAATGCGAGTAGATCATGGTATGACCTTCACTGATGAGCCAGGTGGCGTATTCGATGAGAGCAATCATGGCCACAATGCCGGTTACACTCTCCTCGGCCGCATGTTTGCCATGGGTCAGATTCAGGGTGTTATCGCAACAGTAGATGATGAACTGGGCATTGAGTATAAGCAGCCGGGATTCTATGATTAGTTGATAGTTTATAGGCTATTAAGTGATTTGAAATTCAGGTTATATAAAATACGAAAAAGGCTAGCGTGCGTTTTTGCATGCTAGCCTTTTTGTGCTGATTTTTTTGGTTATTGGCTAAAGCACCACCTCCTCAACATATTTCACCAGTGAATCCTTGCCATTGAGGAGATAGAAGTCTACACGAACCACGTGGTTGATGTCGGCATTGCCCTTCACCTTGATGTGTCGGGTCTTGCTGTACATCATCGTGTCGCGGCGTGAAGGATAGGATACGAGCTCGATGAGGTCTTTGGTAGAATTGCTGCCCACATAATAGATGCCTACACTGTCTTTTCCGTTCTTGATGGCAGCAATCTTCGCCATCTTCTTGGCATGAGCCGCAGAGGTATCTATCGGGTAAAACTCGCTGGCAGCTACCGTGTCGCCGTCATGCTGGTCGGGTGCAAACTTGCAGCTGGTACCCGTCGTAGTGATAAAGGATGCAGCAGCCAGGGCTGCCACAAAGTATAATATTTTCTTCATTGTTATTTCCTTTCTTTTCTTTAAAGAATCCTGTTTTGTTCGCAAAATGCGTTATCGGCTGCAAAAGTACAAAAAATAACTCGAAAAGCCATACCTTTTTTATCTTTTTCCTTTTAATACTTTGGATGGAGAGACGTGTGCTGAAACTGGGCGGGAGGAGTTATGGGGATAGCATGGAAGGAGCGGTATGGAAGGAGTTGGAAGGTATGGAAGGTATGAAAGGTATGAATGGAATGGATGGAAGGAGCGGTATGGAAGGAATGGATGGAAATCCGTGCAAAGATACAACTTTTCTCTGATACTGCCAAATTTGGGGATGTGATAAGGAAATGTTTGAAATGTGCTTTCAGATTGAAAGTAGTTAAACTTCCTTACTCATAGTTTTGCGGGTGACAACTCATAGTTTTACGGGTGACAACTCATAGTTTTACGGGTAGCAACTCATAGCTTTGTTCTCTTAAAGTATAGAGTTAAGCAGTAAATCAGGTGTTTATGATGGTTGTGATGTTTTTACTGCAATGACTCAGTTCCTCAGTTCCTCAGTTCCTCAGTTTTTCTCTGACCCTTCACTTTTTCCTTTATTTAGAAGTTTATTATATATATAATATATATAATATATAACAATTTAAAACAACTTTGAACTATAAGGGCTATATACCCCTTAGGAAAAAACTGAGGAACTGAGGAACTGAGGAACTGAGGAAATGATAGAGACTTAGAATCTTACTCTTGATACTGTTGAATAGGTGCTTATGTTGAAAGCTAAGTATCAGATTATCAGATAGATAAGATACTTGACGCTCTAAAATAGGGCGTCAAGTGTTTATTGTGATACCCATACCCCCTAAAACAGGGGGCATGGGTATGAAAAGAGTTTCGTTACATTGAACTTTCAAATCGTAACTTGATGAGATCTGGCTGATTTACATCTCAACCACTACTTCATGCTTGCCTTCAGAGCAAGGAACGATGGTGCCTGAGATAGGAGTGCCATCCACTGTAATCTGCTTCACGCCCTTCTGGTTTCCGCTAGGATTCTTTACTGTGATATGGTATTCGCCACCACGGAACTTGCGGGTTACCTCATACTCCTTAGCGGTGCTTGGGAGACAAGGATCGATGAGCAAACCTTCATAATCTGGCTTGATGCCGAGGATGAATTCTGATACTGTATACCACATCCATGCCGCTGTACCGGTGAGCCAGGAGTTCTTTCCTTCGCCCGGCTTGGCTGCATCCTTACCGGCTACCATCTGGCAGTTTACGTAAGGTTCTACCTTGTGAAGTGTCTGATATTTTTCCTCTACATAGCTAGGCAGAATCTTGGTATAATGGCTCCAGGCATCGTTGCCTCGTCCGGCTACAGTCTCTCCGATGATGACCCAAGGATTGTTGTGGCAGAAGATACCGGCATTCTCCTTGTAGCCTTCAGGATAAGAAGAAATCTCACCCATTTCTACATGATAGGTAGTGTAGGCTGGGTTGTTCAGCACCAGTCCGTGCTCGCATTCCAGTCGTTTCTTGCTGCTGTCCAGTGCTTTATCGCAGAGTCCTTCTTCCAGACCGATACCAGCCATCGTACACCAGCCCTGGCTCTCGATGAAGATTTTGCCTTCCTCGTTCTCATCACTACCAATCTTGTTGCCGAAGAAATCGTAGGCACGGAGGAACCATTCTCCGTCCCATCCATGCTGCTTCACAGCCTCGTTCATCTCATCTACAGCCTGCTGCATGCGTTCGGCTTCTGTCAAATAATCTTCCTCTGCAAGACCGGCTATTTCGCCCTCCTTGCTTTCCATAGCTTCCTTTGCAAGCTGCTTGCACAGAGCCACATAATCCTTGCCGGTAACGACGAACAGACCGGCTATCATCAGACTCTCTGCCTTGCTTCCTTCGCCCTTGTTTTCGGTGGTCTGGAAACTCTCGTTAGGGTCCCAGGAGAAGCAGTTCAGGTTCAGACAGTCGTTCCAGTCGGCTCTTCCGATGAGTGGCAACTTGTGCGGACCCAGGTTGTTGATAACATGGTTCATCGAAATCTTGAGGTGCTCGAAGAGGCTTACTTCTGTGCCTGGCTGGTTGTCGAAAGGCACCTGCTCAGCGAGGATAGAGAAGTCGCCCGTTTCCTTGATGTATGCTACGGTACCGAAGATGAGCCAGCAAGGGTCGTCGTTGAAACCGCCACCGATATCGTTGTTGCCGCGTTTGGTGAGCGGCTGATACTGGTGGTAGCAGCCACCGTCAGGGAACTGGGTGCTGGCGATATCGATGATGCGCTGGCGTGCACGGGTAGGTATCTGATGAACGAAACCTACGAGGTCCTGGTTGGAATCGCGGAAGCCCATGCCTCGACCGATGCCGCTCTCAAAGAAACTTGCTGAGCGTGACATGCAGAAGGTAATCATGCACTGATACTGGTTCCAGATGTTCACCATGCGGTCTAACTTGTCGTTGCCGCTCTTCACGGTGAAGATGTTCAGCAGGTTATCCCAGTATTGGTTGAGTTCTGCGAAGGCAGCATCCACCTTTTCGGTGGTATCAAACTTGGCGATAAGCTGATGAGCTTTCTCCTTGTTGATTACCTTTTTGGCGCTGAACTTCTTGTCCTGCTCGTTCTCCACATATCCCAAAAGGAAGATGAGGTCGCGGCTCTCGCCTGGCTGCAGGGTAACCTCGATATAATGAGATGCGATAGGGCTCCAGCCGTGGGCAAAGCTGTTGCGTGGCTTGCCTTCCATCACAGCCTCAGGCTCGGAAAACTCGTTGTAGAGTCCGATGAAGCTCTCGCGGTCGGTATCGTAGCCCTGAATCTCGGTATTCACAGTGTAGAAAGCATAGTGGTTGCGGCGCTCACGATATTCGGTCTTGTGGTAGATGGTAGAACCCTCTACCTCCACCTCGCCCGTAGAGAAGTTGCGCTGGAAGTTCTCCATGTCGGTAGCAGCATTCCAGAGGCACCATTCGGCAAAGGAGAATACCTTGAGGGTCTTCACCTCCTCAGTCTGGTTCTTCAGCGTCATCTTCTGCACCTCAGCCCATGTATGGAGCGGAACGAAGAAGAGCACACTCGCCTCCACGCCGTTCTTGCTGCTCGTGATGCGGGTATAGTTCATGCCGTGGCGGCACTCGTAGCTGTCGAGCGGTGTCTTGCAAGGTTTCCATCCCGGGTTCCATACGGTATCGCCATCTTTGATATAGAAATAGCGACCGCCGTTATCCATCGGCACTCCGTTGTAACGGTAACGGGTGATGCGACGGAACTTGGCATCCTTGTAGAAGGAATAACCACCTGCTGTGTTGGATATGAGCGAGAAGAAATCCTCGTTACCCAAATAATTGATCCAAGGCCATGGGGTCTTTGGGTCAGTAATCACGTATTCGCGATTGGCGTCATCAAAATGACCATACTTTTTTTCTGCCATTGTTTTTTTAATGTTTATTTCTAGGTAAAATATATTATTTTCGTGCAAAGATAGTAAAAAGTTTCAGTTTCGGGGTTAGAAAACAGTTTTTTTTTGTATTTTTGCAATGAAAAGTTTGATGATTATCATCATTCTATTAACATTTTATACAGTTGGCTTATGAAAAGAAACATTTTATCACTTCTGATAGCCCTCTTTGCTACGATGCAGGTAGCGGCTCAGACCTACGACAGCTTGTGGAAGCAAGCTGAAATCAATGCTCAGAAGGACCAGCCTAAGAGCGAAATCGCGGTGATGAAGAAAATCATCGCCAAGGCTTCGGCTGCCAAAGATTACGGGCAGCTACTGGCGGCTGAGACAAGACAGATGACACTCTGGAATGAAATTTCGACTGACTCGCTGACACCGAACGTGAAGCGGATGGAAGCCGAGCTGCAGAAGGTGAAGGATCCCGTGTTGAAGGCCGTGAGATATGCTGTGTTGGGCAAGGTGTATCGTGATAGTCCTTACGGGGAGGTGGATGAGGCTGCCTTGGACCCAAGTGATGATGTTTCTTTGGATCAAAGTGCTTCTTCTTCTCTGAGCCAGCGGGATGTGAACTTAAAGAAGAGCTGCGAGTTCTTCAAGAAAGCCCTGGAGCAGCCTGAACTCCTTGCCAAGCATACTTCCACTGAGTATGTACCATTGACGCTGAAGGGTGTGGATGGCAGTTCCTTCAACAACGATCTGCTGCATCTCATCGGTTTTGAGGCTGACAGCAAGGAGGCGTATCTGCAGCTGTACACCTATTATAATAAGGTGGGAAATCGGGGTGCGGCTTGTCTCTGTGCCTACAAACTCATCGAGAAATACCGCCAGGACGACGTGAGAGAGGTGAAGAAATCGAAGTATC
>JAJXAL010000151.1:0-5764 GCA_021628325.1 Segatella copri
TCAGACTTCTTAGCTGGGGCTGCTTGTTTTGTAGTTGCCATAATTTTACTTTTTTTAAATTATTAGTTAATAAATTATTAATATTTTCTTTTTTTCTTTCTCGCTTCGTAGACCTTGAATGTGTCGTTTGTCAATAAACACAGTTGGGTTATCTATTTTGCATTGGCAAAGATAATAAATTAAAGTTTACTATCAGCCTAATTAAGAAGTTTTAACGAGATATTGGCTTATTTTATACCAATATCTCGCATTTTTCTTACATTTTGACCCTTGAAAATGGTCTTTAAGCCATTTTTATTTCAACTTACCCAAAGCTTCCTTGATGCGCTTGATAGCTTCAACGATGTTCTCGTCGCTTGTTGCATAGCTCATGCGGAAACAGTCTGGATCACCGAATGCGTCACCACCTACGGTGGCTACATGTGCTTCCTCGAGAAGGTACATGGCAAAGTCGGTTGAATTGTTGATGGTCTTCTCACCATTGCTCTTGCCAAAGTAGCTGTTGCACTTAGGGAAGAGATAGAAGGCACCCTGTGGCATGTTTACCTCAAGACCTGGAACCTCTTTAGCCAACTTTACAATCAGGTTGCGTCGGCGCTCGAAAGCTACGCGCATTTCCTCTACTGCACTCTGGTCGAGTGTGTAGGCTGCTTCTGCTGCCTTCTGGCTGACAGAACATGTACCGCTGGTATACTGTCCCTGGAGCTTGTTGCAGCCCTTGATGATCCATTCCGGACCAGCCAGGAAACCGATTCTCCATCCTGTCATGGCGTAAGCCTTAGATACACCATTGGCAATGATAACCTGCTCCTTCATGCCCGGTTCCTGAGCAATGCTGTGGTGCTTGCCGATATAATTGATGTGTTCGTAGATTTCATCTGCCAACACAAATACTTCAGGATGCTTCTTGAGTACTTCTGCCAGTGCAGCCAGTTCTTCCTTAGAGTATACGCTACCGGTAGGGTTGCTTGGAGAACAGAGAATGAGCATCTTGGTCTTCTCTGTAATGGCATTCTCCAACTGCTCTGCTGTCATCTTAAAGTCCTGGTCGAAACCGGCATTCACGATGACAGGAATACCGCCAGCCAACTTCACCATCTGTGGGTAGCTTACCCAATATGGTGCAGGGATGATGACCTCGTCGCCTGGATTTACGAGAGCCAATACTGCGTTGCAGACGCACTGCTTGCCACCTGTACCAACGATAACTTCATTGGTAGTGTACTCCAAACCATTCTCGTTCTTTAATTTGGCTACAATTGCTTTTCGCAAGTCAGGATAACCTGGTACTGGTGAATAGCGAGAATAATTCTCGTCAATAGCCTTCTTTGCTGCCTGTTTAATATTGTCAGGAGTGTTGAAGTCTGGTTCACCTACGCTCATGTTGATTACATCAATACCTTGAGCTTTCATTTCACTACTCTTCTGTGACATCGCCAGCGTTGCTGAAGGTGCCAATCTGTTTAAACGATCAGATAATTGTGCCATAATTTTATTCTTATATTTGTTTATCGTGTGCAAAAGTAAGCAAATTATTTCTTTTTCGGAAGAAAATTGAGCATTATTTCATGTTTTGTATTGAAATAATAACATAATTTTATTATCCGAGGTGCAAAGTATGCCCCATGCGGTCTCTCTTGGTCTTGAGATAACGCTCATTGTACTTGTTTGGTACAACTTCAATAGGTACATTTTCTACGATTTCCAAACCGTATGCTTCGAGACCTACGCGCTTTACCGGATTGTTGGTGAGCAGACGCATTTTGTGTACACCGAGATGACGGAGCATCTGTGCACCGCAACCATAGTCGCGCTCATCTGGCTTGAAACCGAGATGTGTATTGGCGTCAACAGTATCATAGCCTTCTTCCTGTAGTTTGTAGGCTGCAATCTTGTTCATCAGACCGATGCCGCGTCCTTCCTGCTGCATGTAGACAACAACTCCCTTTCCTGCCTCATCTATCATCTGCATGGCCTTGTGGAGCTGCTGACCGCAGTCACAACGCTTGCTGCCCAGAATGTCGCCAGTAGCGCAAGAAGAGTGAACACGGACCAGGATAGGTTCGTCTTCTTTCCATTCTCCCTTGATGAGTGCCATGTGTTCCAGACCATTGCTAGACTGGCGGAACGGAATGAGGCGGAAGTGGCCGTATTCTGTAGGCATGTCAACCTCTTCGCCCACTTCGATGAGTGATTCTTTCTTGAGTCGGTATTCTATCATGTCTTTGATAGAAATAACCTTGAGGTTCCATTCCTGTGCCATCTTCATCAGTTCTGGCAGACGTGCCATGGTGCCGTCTTCATTCATGATTTCCATAAGTGCGCCTGCTGGATAGAGACCTGCCATTTTACAAAGATCGATGG
This sequence comes from Segatella copri, assembly GCA_021628325.1. Taxonomy (GTDB): domain Bacteria; phylum Bacteroidota; class Bacteroidia; order Bacteroidales; family Bacteroidaceae; genus Prevotella; species Prevotella copri_R. The sequence continues at coordinate 2,365 of JAJXAL010000151.1, forward strand.
CTGCTTCTGTGTGTCCGCTTCTTCTTAACACGCCGTTATCTTGTGCGTAGAGCGGATTTATGTGACCCGGTCTGCCGAAAGTCTGTGGGGTAGAATTAGGGTTGGCAAGTGCTTTGATGGTTTCGGCACGGTCGTGTGCAGAAACACCGGTAGAGCAGCCTTCCAGTTTATCTACGGTTATGGTGAATGGTGTTCCCAATACAGAGGTGTTCTCTGAAACCTGATGAGGCAAGTCGAGCTCATCGCAGCGGCTCAGGGTGATAGGGGCACAGAGTACACCTCTTGCGTGTTTCAGCATGAAGTTTACTTTTTCTGCGTCTATCTTCTCTGCGGCAATGATGAGGTCGCCTTCGTTTTCGCGGTCTTCGTCATCAACAACAATGACGAACTTTCCTTCCTTGAAGTCTTTTACTGCATCTTCGATGCTATTTAATTTGATTTCTGACATGTTTGATACCTTATTATATAGTTACATTTTACTTTTTCTGTTCTCTAATCCGTTGGATGATGTCCGTATTGGTCTGACTGATGACCTTGAGGTCACGGAACAAGCGCAGTCGGAATCGCCACATTCTCAAATATAGCAGTGTGCCCACTGGGAAGATGATGGCTGCAATGATGTTGAGCCATTTCCGCTCGAATGGGCGTGTATGTGCCTTGACAGAAAGAACCGGATATTGGTTCATGTCGTGCAGGATATACTTGTTGGCGGTGTTGGTCAAATCTTCTATTACCTCTTCCAATTCTGCATTGATTCTTTCTATCTCATGATCAGGCTCGTATTTGAAGAATACATTGATGACGTTTGGAAGATGAACCAGTTTGTGTTCCTTATTATATAAGGTGATGTCTTGGTTTATTCTTTCCAGTTTCTCTGCATCCGCCTGATAGTCCGGGTCGGTGATGATGACTTCCTTGCCGAAGTAATGGCGTTTCTGTCGTAAACCGAGCAGTTTCATGAAGAACTCTTTGTAAACATCCATATTGAATACGGAAGAGTCATTGGTTGCCTTGTAGGTTACGAAGATAGCCAAAGGCGTCAATACTGCCGGTGCAAGACCTTTACCGAACCAGATGGCCCACATGCCACTTCTTGACATTCTGTATCCTGTATTGTCGAGGATAAAGAAGACGATGAACACAAGTACGGAGATGACGACAGGGAAACCCAGTCCTCCTTTTCGGATGATGGCTCCTAATGGCGCTCCGATAAAGAAGAATATGAGACACGAAAGGGCTAGAGTGAACTTGTTGATAGCCTCAATCTTGTGCTGTCTTATCATGTAGTCTGCATCGCTCGTTGACATCGATTTGAAATCAAGGTCAGAAAGCTCCTGTTGTACGGTAGACTGTGCCTGGTTTACCGCCATGAGTTTCCTGTCTTGTGGCAACTTATTATATAAGGTGTCGAAATTGAGCTTTTCGCCCTTCTTGATTTCTTTGAGAGAGTCCTTCTTGTTGATGCGCTGTGCACCTCCATAGAATCTCGCATTGGCTTCGTTCAGATAGATTCTTCCGATAGAATCATATAATTGGTTGAGCGAATCGATGTCGTGGTTGATTTTCTCCAGACTTTTACCCTTTGCATTTCCTGAAAGCGAAGCTGCATCGGTCATACTGAAGTCTCCATCAAAGTCGAGAATGATTTTTTTGGAAATGAAAGTCTCTCGTCTGTATGGTACGGCAGCAGTATTGGCAAGTGCACTGCTTTGCATGTTCTCAAACCATTCTCCGCTGTAGAGGCTCAGAACAAGATGCTTCTTTTCTGCTGTACTCTGGAGCATGCCAGAGTCTGCCAATATGATGGCGGCATCTTCATAGCTGTCGGTCATGCGGTAAATCATGATGCCGTAAAGTTTTCCGCTTTTCAAATCCTTCTTCTGCACATAAAGGTTGCAGTTTGGAATACCATCATAGAAGATTCCTTCAGGAATTTCCAGTTCCGGGCTTTTCTGTTTCATGGAAATCAGAAGTTGTGCCAGTTTCATGTTCGACTTAGGTCCCACATTGTTCTGGAAATAGAATGAGCCAAACATGATGATGACGGTGATGACGATGAGTGAGCGGAAAGCTTGCATCAGTGAAATGCCGGCAGCCTTGATGGCTGTAAGTTCCGAACTCTCGCCGAGATTACCGAACGTCATGAGTGAAGACAGGAGAATAGCCAATGGCAGAGCCTGCGGTACGAGCATCAGGCCCATGTACCAGAAGAATTGAGCCATCACATCCATCGTGAGTCCCTTACCGATGAGATCATCAATATATCTCCACAAGAACTGCATCATCAGCACAAACTGGCAGATGAAGAAAGTTCCCATGAAAAGGAGACCAAACTGCTTGGCAATAAATATGTCTAATTTCTTAATTCTAAGCATTTCAATATTCTGTTGTTTCAGACCTTTTCTTTATTTAAAATAATAGCAGGTCTGTTATTCAGCGTGCAAAGGTAATATAAAAAAATAAGAAAACCTTTATTTTTCGTTTTTTTTATATATATAATTAGGTGAAAGTGGGGCAGGAATGTGAGAAAAATGAGAAAATGAAACTTTTTTTGAAAATTTCTGCCGAAAAATTTGTTCAATTCAAATAAATGTATTACCTTTGCACCCGCAAATGAGAAATCAATTGCTTGGATGGCGGGATAGCTCAGCTGGTTAGAGCGTCGGATTCATAATCCGGAGGTCGAGGGATCGTGGCCCCCTCCCGCTACAAGATGAGAGACATCAACTTTTTAGTTGATGTCTTTTTTATGCTCTAAACTTTTCCACACTTATTCACTTCTCATAGATAAGTTATCCACATATGTGTTGATAACTATGTTATTCCGTTGGTTATCAGATGTTTTTCCTGTTGGTAACTGGTGTGGAAAAGATAAATATGAAAGATTTTCCTATGTTTTTTCTTGGTGTTCTCAGAATAAAATATTTGTAAAAAACTGACCAATGGGGCTAAAATACAAAAAAAAAGTTGTATATTTGCAGCGTTAAGTCTTATTTTGAGGCATTTTGAATGCCTCTTCTTTATAAACAAAGAAATTGTATAAGCTGTATGAAACGAAAATTACACCTTATTATATATGTAGCAATCATCGTGTTGCTGACCGGTTGTGCTCAGCAGCCTAGGAAGTATGTCATTGGCGTATCCCAGTGTTCGGAAGATACCTGGCGCGATAAACTGAATGATGAACTGAAGATGGGCGAGTATCTCAACGATTCGCTTATCGTGAAACTGGCTTCTTCCAACGATGATAATGTGTTGCAGAATAAGCAAGTTAACCAGTTTATCGATGAGGGTGTAGATTTGCTTATCGTATCTCCTAATCAGCTGAGTGCTATATCCAAGGCTGTAGAGCGTGCTTACGATAAAGGTATTCCTGTGATTCTCTATGACAGGAAGACCA
>JAJXAL010000028.1:0-38207 GCA_021628325.1 Segatella copri
TTGAGGTGGGAATGGTTCGTGCCCTGAACACCCTGCTGATGCTCTTCGCGATGGCGTTCGGTATCGCCTTCGCCATCCAGGTTTGCCATATCGACAACTTCGTGAAGGATCTTACGATGACTCCTCATCACGAATACTGGGAGTTTGCCATCGCAGCTGCCGTATCGGCCATGGGTTTCTCTACCATCTTCAGCATACCTCGCCGTCTGTTGCCGGTTGTAGCTGTGGGCGGTATCATCGCCGTATGCTTCCGCAATTTCGTCAATCTGGGTCCATCTAACGGCAACATCGGTCTCGACATGGGTTTGAGCATCGGTTCGCTTGCCGGTTCTGCGCTCATCAGCATCATCGTGATCAAGGCGCGCCATTGGTTCCATACCCCTCACCAATGCATCACCATTCCTAGCGTTATCCCAATGGTACCGGGAGTTCTGATGTATCGCGCCCTCTTTGCCTTCATCGACATGCATGGCGTGGTAGGCGAGGTAACCGTAGGTATGAACAACCTCATCAAGGCTTCGCTCGCCATCATCTGCATCGCCCTGGGTGTGGCAATTCCAAACGTATTCTTCCGCCGTTTCATCGCCGACAACCGCAAGCGCAAGCTGCTTGCCATGCTGGTAGAAAGAAAGAAGAAGAATGGCGAATTCGTAGATTTGCACGAAGTAGAAATCAAATAATCATCTGGTTGGAAATCAGTTTTTCATCGGATGATAATCGGAAATTCATCCGATGTTAACCGGTTTTTCATCCGATGATAATCAGGTTTTTCATCGGATGATAATCGGATAAAAAGAAGTAGAGATGCGATAAAACATCATTTTATTCTTCAAAAAAAGAGAATATTAAAATAAATGTTTTATCTTTGCACCCAAATTTAGCTATCGGTTATTTCTATAGCCGATAGCTTCAATAAAGGAACAATATGGAAATACGACAACTGAAATATTTCTTGAAGGTAGCCGAGACGCTCAACTTCTCAGAAGCTTCGCGCAAGTTATACATCACCCAGAGCACCCTCTCACAGCAGATTTCGCATCTGGAACAGGAGATAGGTCTGCCTCTCTTCGAGCGCAATTCTCATGAGGTTTACCTCACAGAGGCGGGTAAGGAATTGAGACCTTATGCCCAAAACGCGGTCAATTCTGCCGAAGCCTGTGTAGACCACATGAACGATCTGAAGGAAATGCTTACAGGCGAACTGAACATCGGCGTAACGTTCTCCTTCAGCAACATCATGTCCGAGACGCTCATCGCCTTTCTCCACGCCTATCCTCATGTAAAGCTCAACATCCAATACCGCACCATGCAGGAACTGATGGACGGACTGAAGAAGCGCGAACTCGACCTCGTTCTGGCTTTCAAGCCTCTGAAGAACGAAAAGGCGGTAGACAGCCGAGCTATTTTCAGCAACCGTCTTGCCGCTATCGTGAACGTGAATCATCCGCTGGCGCGCCTTTCATCGGTCAAGCTTTCCGATCTGGAGCGCTACGACCTCATCCTTCCTTGCAAGGGTCTGCAGGCACGCAACGCCTTTGATCACATGATAGAGGGCAAAGACTTGAACTACAAGATTATGGTAGAGGTGAATAATGTAAACATCATCTTCGACCTTCTGAGCCGCAGCAATCTGGTGACCATTCTCTCCGAATCGACCACCATTCTGCAGAACGGCATGAAGGCGATTCCTATCGATGCTGCCGACAACGAAATGGATGGCTGCATCCACATTCTGAAAGATGCTTACATGAAAAACTCAGCCCAGGAGTTCATCCGCATGCTGAGCCAGAGCACCAGCATCCTCGCCAACTTTGCGCTGAAGGATATCCTGAGATAATCATCTTAACGCCTGGCGGCTTGCGAGCCTATTTGCTTACGGCTAGAACAGATAAAAAAATCCTCGTTCGAGTTCTTTTTCGAGCGAGGATTTTTTCTTCTTTTTACCTTTATGGGGACCAGCGATGGAATCGCTGGGAATGGGAACCAGAGGGATGACACGCAACCCCGCTAGGCTTTTTTACCTTTTTACCCTTTTACTTTTTTACCTTTAAACAGCCTTTTTACCCTTTCTTTCTTGCGATGATAATCGTTACGCCAGCCAGGATAGCGAGGATGCCTATCGCCAGCTGCAGAGAGAAGCTCTCGCCGAAGACGCAGACGCCGATGATTACCGCCGTTACAGGCTCCAGGGCTCCCATGATGGCGGCTGGCGTGCTGCCGATGAGATTGATGGAGATGGTCATGAAGAAGAGCGACAATACCGTTGGCAACAAAGCCAGCTGGGCAGCACAGAGCCATTGTTTAGGCGTTTGAAGCATCTGTATCGGCTCGCCTGCAATAAACGAATAGACAAACATCGTAAGCAGTCCGAAGACTAATATATAAAAGGTAAACTTGATGTTCGACATGCCCGGATTCTTCCATTGGTTGATGGAGATGATGTAAAGGGCATAGAGCAGGGATGAACACATGACGAGGGCAAAACCCGCCGTGCTCAACTTATCGTTTCCATCGCCCTGATAGAGCAATCCTACTCCCGATACCGCCAGAAGAATGGCAAGCGAGGTAGACCACGTTACCTTCTCATGGAAGAAGACCGTCATCAGGATGGCTGTCATAATAGGATAAACGAAGAGGATGGTGCTGGCAATACCTGCCGCCATATAATGGAAACTGACATAAAGCGTAGCTGATGAGAGCGAAAACATGCAGCCCAGCACGCCAAGACGAATCAGATGTCCCCACTTCACCTTGAAACTCTCCTTGCGGAACAGCATCACCACGGCAAACATCAGTACCGCCAAGAGATAACGATAGATGAGTACAGAACTGGAATTGAATCCGTCGCCATAGAGTTCGAGCGTGCCCAAAGGATTGGTACCATAACATACTGCGGCAACAATACCCGCCGCAAAGCCTTTAACTTTATTACTGCTTGTCATTAGATTAAATACTATTTTTTTTCTTATACTTCTTGTTATCTATCTATTTCGGGCTACAAAGTTACAGCAAATATTCGAGATAAGCTAACAAAATCGTATAAATATATTGTAATATCTGAGAAAAAACGCTCTTTTCTTGTGCTTTACGAAAATAAATTGTACCTTTGCAATATCTTTGAAAAAAGATAATCAGATGAAACATTAAAAACTAAACAAAAGAATTAATAACAATGGAACAGATTAAGAATGATCAGCTCACACTTGAGATTTCATCTCTCGGAGCAGAACTTCAGAGCATCAAGGATGCTAATGGTAATGAATATCTCTGGGATGGCGACGAGAAATACTGGAACCGCCACTCTCCTATCCTCTTCCCTATCGTATGCGGATTGTGGAAAGACACTTATCGCACAGAGGGCAAGGAGTATCACCTTTCTCGCCATGGTTTCGCACGCGATACAGAGTTCAAACTCGTTGGCAAGACTGCCGACCGCCTCACCTTCGCGCTCATCGATAACGAAGAGACTCAGAAGAACTATCCTTACCACTTCAACCTTGCCATCTCTTACCGCCTGCAGGGCAACGAGATTCATGTCATCTGGCACGTAGAGAATACCGACGACAAGGAAATCTTCTTCCAGATTGGCGGTCACCCAGCATTCATGGTTCCTGGCTGCAAGAAGGGCGAAGAAATGAAGGCTACCCTGAAACTCGACAACGAGGCTCCTGTTCGTCTCTATGGTAACGTAGGCGGATGCATCGACCGTCAGGCTAAGGAAACCGTAGAAACAGACAAGGGTATCTGGGAAGTAAACGAGGAGACTTTCGTAGAAGATGCTGTTATCTTCGACAAGAGTCAGGTTAAGCAGGTGAGCATTCTCAACGAGCAGGGCGAACCTCATGTAACCCTCGAGTTCAAGACTCCAGCCGTAGGTATCTGGAACCCAACAGGCAAGCACGCTCCATTCATCTGCATCGAGCCATGGTATGGTTTGAGCGACTGGGCTGAATATGATGGCGAGTTTAAGGACAAGTATCTGATGAACCGTCTGCAGCCAGGTGCAAGTTTCATGAGTGAGTATATCATCAGAATTGAGAAATAATGGAAGAAAAAGACAATTTGCAACTCCCCGAGAACGCATTCCGCGAACTGAAAGACGGGGAGGAATATAAGCCGCTGATGTCGCCTGACAAGGTTTATCCTGAGGTGAACGGATGGTCGGTTACATGGGGAATCGTGATGGCAGTCATCTTCTCTGCCGCCGCAGCTTATCTGGGTTTGAAGGTGGGTCAGGTGTTCGAAGCGGCCATCCCTATCGCCATCATCGCCGTGGGCGTAAGTACCGCTACCAAGCGTAGCAAGGCGCTGGGCGAGAATGTCATTATCCAGAGCATCGGAGCCTGTTCGGGTGCTGTAGTGGCAGGAGCCATCTTTACCCTGCCAGCCATCTACATCCTGCAGGCTAAATATCCGGAGATGACAACTTCGTTTATGAAAATCTTCATGGCTTCGGCCTTGGGAGGAGTCTTGGGAATCCTTTTCCTCATTCCTTTCCGCAAGTACTTCGTAAGCGATATGCACGGCAAGTATCCGTTCCCTGAGGCTACGGCTACCACGCAGGTACTGGTGAGCGGAGCCAAGGGAGGCGACCAGGCTAAGCCGCTGCTCATAGCCGGACTGGTGGGTGGTCTTTACGACTTTATCGTAGCCAGCCTGGGATGGTGGAACGAGAATTTCACATCGCGTGTGGTAAGTCTGGGATGCGACCTTGCCGACAAGGCAAAGCTCGTGTTCAAGGTGAACACAGGTGCAGCCGTATTGGGATTGGGTTACATCATCGGTCTGAAGTATGCCTTCTTCACCTGTCTGGGTTCGCTCGTAGTATGGTGGCTGATTGTTCCGGGCATGAGCGTTATCTTCCATGATAGCGTGCTGAGCGCCTGGGATCCTAGCATCGTGAAGACCGTGGGTGCGATGAGTCCGGAGGAAATCTTCCGTGCCTACGCCCGCAGCATCGGTATCGGCGGTATCGCCATGGCAGGTATCATCGGCATCATCAAGAGCTGGGGCATCATCAAGAGTGCCGTAGGTCTGGCTGCCAAAGAACTGAAAGGCAAGAACGATGTGGATGAGAACGTGAAGCGTACCCAGCGCGACATCTCTTTCAAGATTATCGCTATCGGTTCACTTGTTACTATCCTCGTAACCTTCCTCTTCTTCTGGTTTGGCGTGATGGAGGGCAACCTTCTCTTCGCCATTATCGCCATTCTGCTCGTGGCTGCCATCGCCTTCCTCTTTACTACCGTAGCGGCTAATGCCATCGCTATCGTGGGTTCAAACCCTGTTTCGGGAATGACCCTGATGACGCTCATCTTCGCCTCTGTGGTGATGGTGGCTGTAGGCCTGAAAGGTCCTGGCGGCATGCTGGCTGCCCTGATTATGGGCGGTGTGGTTTGTACAGCCCTCTCGGTAGCAGGTTCGTTTATTACCGACCTGAAGATTGGTTACTGGCTGGGAACAACTCCTAAGAAACAGGAGGGATGGAAATTCCTCGGTACCCTGGTGAGTGCGGCTACCGTGGGCGGCGTGATGATGCTGCTGAATGAGACTTACGGTTTTGCATCGGGTTCGCTTGCAGCTCCTCAGGCTAATGCGATGGCTGCGGTTATCGACCCTTTGATGAATGGCGTGGGAGCTCCTTGGGTGCTCTATGGCATCGGAGCCGTAATAGCCATCGTGCTGACTTATTTCAAAATTCCTGCCCTGGCTTTCGCTCTGGGTATGTTTATTCCGCTGGAACTGAACGTTCCTCTGCTCGTGGGTGGAGCCATCAACTGGTATGTTACTTCGCGCAGCAAGGATGCCAAGGTGAACAGCGAACGTGGTGAGAAGGGAACGCTCATCGCCAGCGGCTTCATCGCCGGTGGAGCCCTGATGGGTGTGGTTAGCGCCCTTCTGAAGTTTGGCGGCATCGAGGTAAGTATCGCCGACAGCTGGTGGGTTAATCCAATGTCTGAGGTTTGTTCGCTCCTGGCTTACATCTGCCTCATCGGTTTCTTTATCAGAGCCACAAAGAAATAAAGAATAGGCTTTTTACAAATAAGACAATCGCCTGGATGCATCTGAGCACCCAGGCGATTTTTTATTCTATCCGAATTGTTTTTCTATCCTACGATTCCGCAGCTACGAAATCCATCGGCTTGACGCCAAACTGCTTCTGGAAGCACTTGGCAAAATAGCTAGGACTGCTGAAACCTACCATATAGCTGATTTCGCTGATGCGGTAGTTTCCTTCTTTCAGGAGCTTTGCGCCCTTCTTAAGTTTCACGAGCTGGATCATCTCGTTTGGCGTAACATCGGCAAGACCGCGAATCTTATTAAAGAGCGAAGAGCGGCTCATGCCCATCTTTTCGGCAAGGAACGCCACGTTGAGTTCCGGATTCGCCACATTCTCTTCGATGATGCGAGACATTCGTTCCAGGAACGCATTATCAACCTGAGTTGAAGCTATCTCTGCTATCGGCTCAAGCGGAGTATGAGAGAACTTACTCCTCAACAGACGGCGCATCTCAAGAAGCTGTCTTACGCTTGCCTCAAGATACTTCATCGAGAACGGCTTTTCTATGTAGACATCGGCTCCACAGTTCATACTCTCCGTCTTCGCCGCATCATCGGTCTTTGCCGTGAGCATCACGAACGGGAGATGAGAATATTCAGAATTTTCACGCACCCTACGGCAGAACTCCGGACCGTCCATCTCCGGCATCATCCAGTCGCTTATGATGAGCGAAACCGGATGTTTCTCCAGTTTACGGAGCGCATTCTTTCCGTTGTCGGCGGTATAAACCGTATACATCTTTTCGAAATGAGCCTTCACAAACTGGCGCATGTCTTCATCATCATCCACAATCAGCATCACCGGTTTTGCCGGTTCACGAAGCGGACTGGCAACAGCAACGCCTGCCTTTTGAGAACCTTGCTCAACTGAAGTTTCATCTGTCAGCAGATTTTCCTCAGCAACAGTTTCTTCTTCCTTCACCATTTCGTCTGCCTTCTCTACCACAGCATCCAACTGGTTGAGCGGCAAGGTTACGATAAAGGTAGCTCCCTTGCCTACTTCCGATTCTACTTCTACCATACCATGATGAGCCTCAACGAGATTCTTCACGATGTTGAGACCGATTCCGGTTCCCGGTTTGTTGTCGCGTGCCTGATAGAAAGCTCCGAAGATTTTCTCCTTTTCATCAGGACTGATTCCCACTCCGTTGTCTTCCACCTCTATGCGGAAATGGGTTCCATTTTCCAGCAGGCGGCAGGACAAGCGTACATAATCCTCGGTATATTTCAAGGCGTTGGTCATCAGATTGCTGATAACCTTGGTAATGGCCTCCTGATCTATCATCGCCACGAGATCATCAGCAGGATAATCAACATCAAAACGGATGCTTTTCTGCTCGAAGGTAGGAGCGAAGCGCTCTGCCACAGCATGCATCAGCTTCGAAATGTTGTTCAAATGGAAATGAACCTGCATGCCCTTCTGCTGAACCTTGTTGAAATCAAGCAGCTGATTGACGAGCAGGAGCAAACGCTGGGCGTTACGGTCGATAACAGAAAGCGTCTGCGTGATAGTCTCACCATCGGTAAGTTTTCCGGAAACCTGTTTCCAATGCTCTTTCAGATTCTCCAAAGGTCCGATGATAAGCGTTACCGGCGTACGGATTTCATGGGCAATCATCGTGAAGAACTGCAGGCGGGCATCTCTCATCTCCTGATCCTGCTTGAGTTCCAACTGGTCGAGTTCTTCCTGATGACGGAGTTTCTCACGTTTCAACCGGCTCTGCATGAACCAGTAGATTGCGTAACCGATGAGCAGAAGATACAGAATCTTGGCTGGCAGAGACCACCAGAACGGCGGATGAACCACAATCTGGAGTCTTGCCTCATTCTTCGACCATACACCATCATTATTGGTTGCCTTAACCAAGAAGGTATAGGTTCCGGCAGGAAGATTGGTATAGTTGGCACGATGCTCGTGGGTATAAATCCAATCCTTGTCTACTCCCTCAAGTTTGTAAGCATACTGGTTCTTCTCTGGCGATACATAGCTCAAGGCAGCAAACGAGATATTGATGGTATTCTCGTTATGAGCCAGATTGAGTTCTGCTGCATGACTCAGAGATTTCTCCAGCTGGTCGCTCCCCGCCTCTATCGGCTGACCGAAGAGTTCTACCGAGGTGATTGCTACAGGAGGAGCTATCTGGTTGATCTTGACGAGATATGGATAAAAGCAGTTGAAACCTCTTGTAGAACCGAAATAGATTCTGCCATCAGAAGCCAAAAGTCCAGAGTTTGGCATAAACTGGTCGCAAGTGAGTCCGTCATATTTATTGAACAGCTGGACAGGTTCACCCGGCGTATATTTCACAATACCCTTGCTGGTAGAAATCCACATTACTCCCTGCGAAATGACAAGACTCGCGAAATCCAGGCTAGGCGCATCGATGGAGATGCGTCGGAATATACCTTTTGAAGGCAGAAATTCGCAAAGCCCATCGCCGGTTGCGGCATAGAGCTGCCCCTTTTCTCCAATAACCAGACAGTTTACCTGATCACTTACCAGCGAAGTAGAATCATTCTCAACATGCTTATACTGTTTCCAGGCATTATTCTTGTCCAAGCGCCACAAGCCACCTCCCTGGGTAGCAAACCATACGTTGCCCTGAGGATCTTCCTTGATATCGATGGTAAGCGACTTGAACGACTTGATTTTACTAAACTTCTGCTGCCCTTCATCGAAAAGGCTGGCTCCATCCATCGAAGCCGCCCACAGCCGGTTCTTCCGGTCGCGATAAATACAATAGGCATTACTTCCCGAAGCCATTCCATCGGTCTGGAAAATCTGCTGCGCTCCGGTAGCCATGTTCATTCTGATGACACCATTACCATAGGTTCCTACCCACAGATCATTTTCATCAGCAAAGAGCGCATGAACATTATACTTGCCCATAGCCGCCTTGCCCGGATAAGAAACAAAACTGTTGGTCTGGGGATTGAAGCAGTCAAGTCCGGCATCATCGGTAGCTATCCAGATGCGATGCTGCTGGTCTTCGAAGAATCTTCCTACCACATTACCGCGCAATCCCCCCTGTCGAGCTGAGTAAGCACGGAAACGTTCTTCAACACTCGTAGAAGGAAGATAACTTACGCCACCATAGAAAGTTGTTACCCAGATGCCGCCTTCATTATCGCCAGCAATACCATAAACAAAACGCTCGTTGGTACTCCGGCTCGGATCGTTTACTTCCGACAGCATACTCCAAGAGCGGTTCTGGATGTCATACTGCACCAATCCATCATCGCTGGCTATGAGAATATACTTGTTGCTGTTGTTGTAAAGCTGGTGGATATGATGAACAGCATTACTCAAGGTTCCGCTGATGAGCTGTTCGGCACTACCATCGGCGTTGAGCTTGTAAAGTCCGTTTTCCCAGGTTCCGACATAAAGATTGCCATCGGGAGCAGCCAGCATCGCCATGCCGTAAAACATGGTTGCATCGCCCTTCAGAGGGAATGCTTCAAACTGGTCGGTCGACTTGTTGAGATGATAGATGCTGGCTCCACCATGGTTACAGAGCATCCATACCTGGTTGTTGGCATCAACCAGCGTACTTTGCACTTTACCCTGAATATTCTTCATCGGATACTGATGCAGTTCGTGAGTAGTCCGATTGTATCTGAACACGCCCTGTCCGTTGGTAGAAATCCAAATATTCTGATCGCCGTCAAGCGAAAAATTAAGGACAGGTGCCGTAATCTTATCACTCAGTTTCTGGAATCGGTCGGTTGCATTACAGAACAGATAGGCTCCATTATTGCAACCTACCAGCAGTCCTTCTTCGCAAGCAGTAAGGGCGCTCACAAACTGGTCTACAGTCGTAAAGGGATTATAATAGGTTTTGACATCGTATCCGTCAAAACGGCACAATCCGTTGTCTGTACCAAACCACATGTATCCCTTGGAACCCTGAACCACGCTACGCACAGCATTACTCGGCAAACCATCATCCATCGTGATAGAGCGCACCATAGGGTCGATAGGAGCCCATTGTGCACCCGAGTTGGTTTGCGTTATCGTATGTGGCTGCGCCTGAATATCCGTAGCCCCTTTCGAGACGAAGGCTGTCGGTACCTGCGCCTCAGCCCCTACAGGCATCATCATGCAGAGCACAGAAACCATTAGAGTAGATATCTTTCTCATTATATGGGTCTTTATTTTCTGTTGTTGGATAAAATAATGCCGCAAAATTACAAAAATATAACGAGAAATACAACAAAAAGAACAAAAAAAGCCCTGAAACAAACAAATAGCTACTTTTTAATAGTAAGACTATCCGTTTGCTTCAGGGCAAAACTTAAATAATGATTCAAGTGAGAAGTTTCACTATCAACAGATTGAAACCTGAATTACTTGCTCTTTACATCACTCCATTTAGGCGGTTTCACACCCAGCAGATTCTTCACGAAGAAATCGTAACGCTTGTGCTCGCCATAGAGTTCGCCCATGGTATGATGGGCTCCAGGAATCACCACGAGTTCGAAATCCTTGTTCGCCTTTTCCAGCGCATTCACCACCTGATAGGTGCTCGAAGGATCTACGTTGTCGTCTATCTCGCCTACCACCAGCATCAGAGGGCGCTCCAGTTTATGGGCATTCTCCACGTTGCTGCACTCTACGTAGCTGGAATCGATAGGCCAGCTCATCCATTGCTCGTTCCACCAGATTTTATCCATCCGGTTGTCGTGACAGCCGCAGGCACTATAGGCAGCCTTGTAGAAATCGCCATGCAGCAATACGGCGGTAGTACTCTCCTGTCCGCCTGCCGAACAGCCGTAGATCGCTACATTATCTGCATCCATATAAGGATATTTCTTGGCTGCAGCCTTGATCCAGAGTTCACGATCTGGGAATCCGGCATCCTTCAGATTCTTGTAGCAAACCTCCTCAAACTTCTTGCCGCGATAGGAAGTTCCCATCGCATCGAGCTGGACTACGATGAAACCGAGTTCGGCAAGCGAAGTGGTGTACCAGTTGTATGGCATGAAACTCTTCGGAGTATAGGCATCGCCCGGACCCGAATAGATATACTCGATAACCGGATATTTCTTGTTCGGATCGAAATTGGTAGGGCGCTGGATGATGCCCCACATATCGGTCTTGCCATCACGCCCCTTAGCCACAAACACCTCAGGAGCTACCCATCCGTGCTTCTTCAAAGTAGTAATATCAGCCGTTTCCAGAGTCTTGACGAGCTTACCGGTCTGCGCATCTCTGAGTACGGTAACAGGAGCGGCATCCACCTTAGAATAGGTATCCAGGAGATAACGGTAATCATAGGTATATTGGGCACTATGATTTCCCTCTTCAGGAGTGAGCGCCACCATATTCTTGCCGTCGATACCTATTTTATAATAATGTACCAGATATGGGTCCTCATTCTTGTTCACGCCACTAGCCGAGAAATAGATTTCTCCCTTCTCTTCATCTACACGCTGGATGCCGCGAACAAACCAGTCGCCCTTTGTAATCTGTCGGATAACCTTCGACTTCTGCACATCGTAGAGATAGAGATGATTCCAGTTGTCGCGCTCGCTCATCCAGAGCAGTTGCTTGCCATCCTTGATAAACTGACGCCACAGACGACCATAGTTCACGAAGGTATTGGCACGCTCCTCTACCACGGTACGAAGTTTGCCGTTTTCAGCATTCATCGCCAGCATCTGATAGAGATGATGACCACGCTGGTTGTACTCCATCGTCACCTCCTTGCTGTCTGGTGTCCATTGCATCCATTCCAGTTCATACTGGTTTTCTATCTGATGTCTGTCAGCCTCCACCTTCTTTCCGGTAGCCACATCGATAATGACCGGATAATGCTGTGGCAGGGCATCGCCCGGCTTGGCATACTCCTGCTTGTGGAGGATAGGCTGCAGCTGGTCGGCAGGCGAAGATTCCACGTAGTAAGCATAGCGCTTCTCTACCGGCACACGCTTGCATACGAAGATGTGCTTGCCGTCTGGGCTCCATTGGATGCGGTTGCTGTAATAGCATCCGATGGTACCATCCTGAGTGAGGATTCGCTTGGCTTCGGTATAAGGTTTTCCGGCCTCATGAACCACCACGTTGTAACCTTCGATGTAGGCTTCCATCTTGCCGTCGGGCGAAAGTACCGGATAAGCCTCCTTCTCCTCATCTACCTCCATCCAATGGCGCTCGTGGCGTCTGCCAAACTGAGGTTTGTTGGCAGGACGAGGCTTGATGCCCAGCGCCTTCTCCATCGCCTCCTGCGAATCATAAGTCTTCATCTCATCCTTGTCGGCATCATAGGAAACAAACTTCTTGCCCTGAGGAGTAGAAATCTGATAATGCAATACATGGGTGGAATCGCACCAAGCCGACGAGCGTGCCCAATGGAACACGGAATCGGCAGAGAACTGATGACGCAGCGCATAGGCTCTGTTGTAATCTTCTAATGTGCCCTGTGCTGAAGCTGTAGCTGCCGGCATCGCCAAAGCTGCGCTCAACAGCGAAAGAGCTAAAATCTGATTCTTCATTATGCTTGATATTTTACTTGTTGACTTCTTTAGTATCTTTTTTCTCCAGTTAGGAAAATATTATTTCCCAGTATAGAAATCTGTGATGCGTCGGATAGCACGCTGGCAAACCGGACAGAAATCATCCACTTCGTTGATTCGCATACGGCAAACCTGTGCCGGACGGTAACATCCCTTGCTCTGGTTGCCCGCACCCTCGAACACACCAATCTTGAAGACGGCTTCGTTGAGTTTCTTCTGCTCCTTCGCGTTCTTGATATTCTTATGATCCGGTAGTTTGACAAGCGGCGTAGGAATCTTCACGCCCTTTGGCATCATATCCGCCCACTTGCTCTGGAAATTCTTCAGCGTGGTGAGGTTAGGCTCCCAAGGCTCGGTATCACCAGGATACATCGGGTCGTACTCATCGGTACTGTACTCATCGCCCAAGCCCGCATAGCCATGACCGAACTCATGTACCAGCACCTTCTTGAACGTAGGATGATCAGAGGTGGAAAGCGTTACCTGGTTATAGATGCCGCCGCCACCATACGTAGGAGAATTCACCAATACGATGATCTGCTCGAAAGGCACATTACTCAAGGCATCATAGATGCGATGAATCTTGCTCGTGGTGAGATAACGGTTCGAATAAAAAGTATCGTAATGAGAGCAAGCCATCGTGTTCTTCCATTTCCCTTCGTGCGGAATACTTGGTCCCTCATCGAGCGATGGAGCCGCAACAGCCACCACGTTGAATCTCGACTTGAGCGAAGCGAAAGGTTCGCGCTCGAAGATGGCATCGGCTGCCCGCTGCGCATCCTGATAGAACTTATCCATCTGGTCCTGGCGATAGCCTTCGGCGATGATGGCGAGGTCAACACAGTCGGCAGTCTCTCCGCTCTTCACGATATAGCGGTAAGGGATGCCATTCTCGCCCAATGGTCGGATGAGGATATCCTGTGGATTGATGGTATGGCGCAGTTCTGCAGTCACCTTCTGATGCGTATCGCTCAGGGTGATGCTTACATCCACCGGCTTCTTCGGGAACGGCACGAGGAAACTGCTCTCGAATGATTTCTGCAGATGCTTAGCCTCCTGTGTAAGCTGCCACTCCTGGAAGAGTGTAGAGAAGGTGTTTACATAGAGCACCTTGTTGGTGCCATGCTCATACACGGTCACCTGTCCGTTTCCGTTCAGGAATTTCTCATCCAGTCTTGTCTTTCTGCCCGCCCAGGTAGGGTTGCTGTAAGCCTGTTCGAAATAGATAGCCTGGTTCACGCTATCGCCCGCCACGATGTAATCCAGTCGCAGCGTCTTATCTTCGAAGTTGTCTTCAAAGCGCTGTGCCTGCATCGGCAAAGCCATCATCAAGGCGAGAGATGCAGCAAATAAAGTCTTATTCTTTATAAAAGTCTTATTCTTCATAAGCGATGATATTTTTATTTTAAGCAGATGATTCTTATCCAATCCGTACTTTACTCTTACTTCACTCTTACCTCATAAGGGTATCGGCGGGAAGAAGGATCGAGCGAATGATTCGAAGGAGCTCCCATCACCACGAGATAGAGCGCCTTGAGAGGCTGGGACTTTGGAGCCACAAGCGAAACCTTTCCATTCATCGCTTCGCCCATCGGGCTGTAGATGCATTCATCGGTATCGGCAGTTACTCCCACCAAACCATAACGGTAACCGATAGTTCGTGCCATCTTGTCCTTGGATGTCTTGAACACCTTACCCTCAGCATCGAGGGCTCTGAAATCTACTGTAACCTTCTTGCTAGCCTTCGGGATTTCCAACTTGATGGCATTGAAACCATAATTCTCAGGAACCGAAGCTGTATCCGGACGGAGATAACCATTCTTCTGCTTCAGCATCCTGGTATCAAAGGCGCAGGCATAAGGACGGGTCTCCTTGCGGGCATAACCGAAATCGAAGTTCACGAGATGACGGTAGCAGTCGAACATCTCATCATTAAACTGCTTCTGAGTCATCTTATACTTCCGCTTGTAGGTAACAACCGGGTCCTCTCCTACTTTTCCCTCACGATAGAGCTGTGCGATGCTTTCCAAACCATGCTTCTCAGCCCACCACTCTATCACGTATGGCGAATGATAGATGTTGTCTAGATGCAGATACCCCTTATGGGTAAGTTGTCTGAAGGCATCGAAATGATACTTCTCATCTGTTATCCAGTCGGGATTCACTCTCCAGAGCATCCATTGGGATGTCATCTCGAAGAAGCCACTTCCTCCCCAGGCTTCGCCCGTTTTGTCTGCCATAATCTGAAGCTGGAAACTGTGTCCCAACTCATGAGCCAGACAGTTGAGTTTCTTATCTTGAATACGGTTAGGTGTTACCCAGAGCGCTCCGATAAAGTCATCGTAAGTTCCGCCGTAAGCAGTTCCTTCCAGCGAATAGTTCACCATCACCATCATCTTATACTTGTCGCAGATGCTGCCCGGCAGAGAGAACTTCAGGGTGTCACGGAAGAAACGATAGAACCGTTCTACCTGAGTCTGTAGATTGCCCAGGTCGAATTTCATCGGCTTACCTTCGAGCGAAGGAGGATTCTGCGGATTGTCTCCGAATGGCTTTTCCCAGAAATACACGATATTCTGGGTCTGTGCACTATGTCGCCAGCACCATCTCTCATCATCCTTGTTGAAATCATAGGGTTTCAGAGAGTCCGGTACGAAGATGAGTTTCTGTGGTGCAGAAACAGGATTTACGGGTCTGGTGGCAAGAGCCTCAGATGGGTCCTGCTGTGCCAGGACTGCAGTAGCCCAAGGAAAGGTTGCCGCTGTGAGTATCAGCGATAAAAAGATTCGTTTCATTTCGGTTATGATTTTTGCGTTATTTATATTTTTGCGTTATTTATTCTTTTCGTTATTGATATTTCGCCACAAAAGTACTGATAATCTTGCAAAAACGCTCGCAATATTGTCTAAAATGATACAAATATCGTATCTTCTCAAAGAACATCTTAGAGATTTGTCAAAAATTACATCAAAATGATAGATTTATGCCAAAAAACTTGGGAGATATTATAAAAAGTCGTATCTTTGCCAAAAGAATTCTATAAAAAGAACAGATTATGAGATTATCAGAAGAACGATATATTAGCTTACTTACCGACTTTGGTTTCAAACGTATATTTGGAACAAAGCCAAATAAAGACTTGCTCATCAACTTTCTGAATTCACTTTTCGATGGAGAGCAAGTCATTAAGGATGTCCGCTACCTCAATAGCGAGCACGTTGGTGATGTTTTCGCAGAGCGCAAAGCTATCTTTGACGTGTATTGTGAAAATGAGAAAGGAGAAAAGTTCATCGTTGAAATGCAGAACGCTTTTCAGAAATACTTCAAAGACCGTTCTCTCTTCTACTCTACATTTCCTATCAGAGAGCAAGCCCCAAAAGGACAGGATTGGAATTTCAAGCTAGACCACGTTTATACAGTAGCATTGCTCAATTTTGATTTTAAGGAAGAAGCTTTCGACCAAAAAGAAATCAATCACGATGTTGGTCTGCTAGACAAAAAGACATTCAAGGTCTTTAACGACAAGCTTTCTTTCAAGTATATTGAAATTGCCAAATTCAACAAAAACGAGGCTGAGCTAGAAACTCTGTATGACAAATGGCTCTATGTACTCAAGAATTTACCCAAGCTTGACAAACGACCGAAAGCTTTAAAAGAAAGAATTTTCACGAAATTGTTTGAAGAAGCTGAAATCGCTAAATTCAGTCAACAAGAATTACGAGAATACGAGGATAGTCTTAAGGCCTATCGAGACATAAAAAATTCAATCGATACTGCGAAGGAAGAAGGCAGGAAAGAAGGCAGAGAAGAAGGCAGAGAAGAAGGCAGGAAAGAAGGCAGAGAAGAAGGTGTTGCCAAAGAAAAGTTGGCCACCGCAAAGCGTCTTCTCGGCATGGGGCTCACACAAGAACAAGTTGCCAAAGGTACAGGTCTTTCTATTAAAGAGATTGAAAAACTTATTTAGGTTTAAAAGAAAACAAAGCCCCCGATAGCATTGTTACTATCGGGGGCTTTTATATATATATATCCCCTTGTCTTATCTCTAAAGACCTCAAGGGAAATTGAAATTCAAGATTTACTGCTCTGCAGCCTCATCTGGTTCCATAGGCCAGTATGGATTCTGGTACAATGGAGAGTCTGCATAGGTCTTATGGTCAGGAGCGGTAAGCATAAACTGACGCAAAGGCATTGGCTGCAGATACTGAGCCATAGACCAGGTCATACCATTGTAAAGCATATTGGTAGAAACAATCTGGTAAGGACGGAAATACTCAGTCAACTTACGAGAAGATACTGTAGCTGTAACAGAACCATCATCTACCAACTGGTCTTCTGTATACCATTTTTCCATTGGAGTATTCCAAAGATGGAAGCCCTCAAGCTGATAAGGCTGTTTCATCAACTGATCGAGTGAACGCCAGCGAATCAAATCCATCCAACGAAGACCTTCAGCCATCAACTCTGTACGACGTTCACGACGAATACTATACAAAGTAGGATCAGTCAATGCCTTGCCAGCAGAAAATGCACCCCAATCATATTGTGTACCAGAACCATCTGTATAACCCTTTAACTCCTGTGCCATATCTGTGGCAGCAATAGTTGTCTGAGGGTCAGCAGCCTCACCTGTAAAGCCAGCAGCCTCACGGATTGCCTTCCAATATGAAATGCTCTTCGCATTTAAATTGTGGTCGAGCATATATTGAGCTTCAATATAGTTGAGCAAAGCCTCTGTGGCACGGAAGGTGATAGATGCAGTATAACCAGCCTGGTTTTCGGCCAGGTTCTGATTAAACGTACCACCCTTTCGAATAGCATAACCAGTAGTATAAGTTACGTCAAATGAGCGAGTAAACACTTGAGGAACTGGCTCTATTGGACGAACCTGCTCAGCAGCAATATTATTATCCTCACCCTGAAGAACGTTCTTCTGACCAGGACGCTTCAAGAAGATAAACAAACGTGGGTCACGATTGCGAACTACTGCATGAGTCGTTGTATCTTCATATACATATCCATCATGGTGTGCATAAGTAGGCTTACCATCCTTCATCAGAAAGGCATCAATCATACCACGGGTAAAACCAGTATAGGTATTACCACGGTTTACAGCTACCTCAATGTTATCAGTCACACCTTTACCCTTATTATAGGCCTTCCAGAGAAGAACCTCAGGATAGGCAGACATGTCGGTATTACCAAACTTATAGAAATAAGGATTGGTATCAGATAAAGACTGAGGTACGATACCTGTATTCTTATCCAATTTGCCTACATAAGCATCACCTACAATGGCAGCCTCATCAACTGCCTTCTGGAAGAAGTACTTAGCTTCAGCCTCAACGCTACCTGTAGGATACTGATAATTTGCATTATAGTCTTTTGCCTTTCCTGGCCATCCCTCACCATTAGGAACGAACGGAGTACCAGCGAAGTTGGTCAACCAAGAACCCTCAAACAAGGCTACACGTGATGCAAACAGATGAGCAACTGCAGGAGAGATACGTGTGGTTGCTTCCCAACCATCAGGCTCCATATAGGTTACAGCAGAATCCAGATCGGCAAGAATGAAACGAGCAACCTCGTTGCGAGGACTACGCTTATTAGCTGCTACAAGGATAGCCTCATTTTCAGGCATGGCCTCTGTCACAATAGGTAAGTCACCGAAACTCTTGTAAAAACTGAAATAAGCATAGGCACGGAAGAAGTGTAACTCGCCGATATATTGACGAATCTTATTTTCATTACCCGCAATCAATCCATTCTCATAGTTAGACTGTGCTATATTCAACTGATAGTTGATATCACGAATATTGTTCCAGCTCCATGAAGAGTTGTCGTTACTAGTCTTCCAACTACCTTTCTTATACTTAGAATCGCCATCAGAACCAGTCTGATTATCTGTACCATTATCGTATGCGAATGTACCATAGCCTGCACCACTATGATATGGCAATACAGTCTGATAGAATGCATTAGCTACAGCTTGAAGCTGAGTAGCATCCTTGTAATAGTCGGTAGGAGTAATATCTGTAAGAGGCTCTTGCTTCAGGAAATCATTACAAGAAGCCATCAACATACCGCATGCCAACAAAGGAAGTACCTTTAAAGATATATTGAATTTCATATCATTCTAATATTTATAATGTTAAACTTAAACCAAAAGAGAAGGTTGTATTCAATGGATATCCATTACCATACCATGTACCGATGGTCTCTGGGTCATACTGCTTGCGGAGAGATGTTCCTGTCCAGAGATTCTCACCCGAGAAGTAAACACGAAGTTTCTCAATAGAAATCTTACGTGTCAAATCCTGTGGCAAGGTATAACCAATCTGAAGGTTCTTCAAACGAATGTAAGAAGCATCCTGCAGATACTTTGTCTGAACCTGTTCATTCTTGGCGCTATAGGCTGCACGTGGCAAGTAAGCGTCCTTGTTTGGCTCCTGGAAGCCATTGACAACAGACCAAGAGTTCTCGTCACGATAATAGTCTTGCAAACCATCCAGGCAGACCTGATACCAACGACCATATTCGAAAGTACCAAAGAAGTAACGTGTACTGGCCCAATATTCACGCTTCATGACACCCTGGAAGAAACAACGTACATCGAAGCCTTTCCAAGCAGCATTCAAGTCGATACCGAAGAGATAACGTGGTGTGGAATTACCTATCTTCTTAAGATCTCCATGATCTTCCAATGTATTGGCACCCCAGGAAATTTTACCATCATTATTGAGGTCACGATACATGATATCACCAGCACCCCACTTGTTATTGTCAATTGTACTCTGGTCAACCTTTGCGATATGAGCATCCATCTCTTCTTGACTCTTAGCTATACCGATGGTCTCAAAGCCGTAGATATCACCAATACGCTGTCCCTCAATATAGTTACCCAATGAATGAGAAGGGTTATTAGGATATCTTGTGATAGTAGCATAGGCATCAGAGAGATTGAGGCTGATTCCATACTGCAAACCATTAGACAAGCGGTCGTTCCAACCGATAGTCAACTCCCAACCATTGGTACGCAAATCGGTATTGTTAGTAACAGGTACAGCTGTACCCAAGATGCTTGGAAGCTCAGGGGCATTACCTATCATATTTTTTGTCTTACGCACATACCAGTCAAATGATCCATGCAAGCGATCCTTCAAGAACGCAAAGTCAAGACCGACATTGAAACTCTGGATGGTTTCCCATGTCAAATTCTGAGAAACCAGGCCTGGTGCCCAAGCTGTCATAGGTTTCAAACCATCCTGCAGCCATGTACCATTGTTGGCATATACACCAATCTTCTGATAAGTCTGGTAAGTACCAACATTTTGGTTACCCAAGTTACCATAAGATACACGAAGCTTCAACTGACCAATCCAATCATTGATTGGCAGCATGAACTTCTCTTGTGCTATATTCCAACCTGCAGATACAGATGGGAAGAACTTCCACTGATTTCCCGGGCGGAATCTTGAAGAACCATCATATCGGCCATTAACCTCAAAGAGATACTTGCCCTGATAATCATAATTCAAACGACCAAAGAAACCACAAGTTGTCCAACGGCTCATGTTGCCAGACACAGATGGATCCACAGGAGTACCATAAGCATCAATACCAGTTGTACCATCAATTTGAGGCTTATTACCAACGATGAGACCAGCTCTATCTGCATATTTGTACTTCATACGCTCATCCTCAGACTGGAAACCAGCCATAATATGGAAGTTATGCTTCTTCTGCAAATTGAACGAATACTCAGAATAGAGTTGGAAATTTGTATAATTTTCCTTATAGTAATCTTCACCTACATAGGTAAAATTATTCTGGTCGTAAGCCTCACCATTCAGATTATACAGATAAGTATGCTGCATATCTGTATGACTCTCATTATGGGATGTACGATAGTTGAAGATAGCATGGGTAACCCAATTCTTGATTGGTTCAATGTCCAAACCTACTTGATGATTATACTCATCATTCTGATAACGATATGTACCACCATTAGTCATGGTATTTACCATCTCATTATAGAGATTACCATTTCTATCATACAAAGGAACACATGGCCACTGTCCACCAAGATATTCATATACACCAGAACCCAAAGACTGAGGACGATGATAATCCTTGCGAACAAAACGGAGAGAGTAGTTAAACTTCATCCAATTCGTCCACTGTGAAGAAATCTTGGCTGTAGCAGTATATCGGCTACTACCTTCATCAGCAACCTTGATCAAGCCATCCTGACCTAAATATCCAAAAGAAGCATAGTAGTTGAGTTTTTCGTCACCACCGGTTGCACTTACATTGTGCTCCTGAGAGAATGTATGCTTTTTGTATATTGCATCATAGAAATCGGTAGAAGCATAACCATCGGTAAATCCACTCAACCAATAGCCTTTAGCATCCGCATCCAAAGAATAAATCAAATTGCCATTTTTATCCTTACGGGTACCAGCATTAACATATTCGCCCTCTATCCAATCCTTCATACGTTGAACATGGTCTGGTGTAAAAAGCTGACCACCACCAATGTTCGTATTCGCATCATTCTGCATACAAGCAAAATCGACAGAATTCATACTATGCTTCATACGAATTGGGGTACTGAAGCGGAAATTATTATTGTAGTTCACACTTACCTTGTCACGCTTGCCACCCGTCTTTGTAGTAATCAATATGACACCGAAAGGTGCACGGGAACCATAAATAGATGATGCAGCTGCATCCTTCAATACTGATACGCTGGCAATATCCTGAGGATTAATGGTATTGATATCACCCTCCATACCATCGATCAAGACCAACGGACTTCCGCTGGAACCCTGTCCGATTGTAGTTGTACCACGTACATTCAAGCTTGGAGTATCATCCAAACTACCTGCAGCCTGGGTAATCTGCAAACCAGCCACCATACCCTGCAGAGCCTGGGTTGCATTACTTACAGGACGGCTATCCAATTCCTCGCCCGATACTGCGGTCACCGCACCGGTAAGGTTTACCTTTTTCTGGGTACCGAAACCTACGACCACCACTTCATTCAATTTGGTATCGTTAGATTTCAAAACCACTTTTGAAGTTCCGGCAGGAACTACCTGAGGAGCATATCCCAAGTACGAAATAGTCAACTGAGCATTACGCTTTACCTTAATAACATAGTTACCATCAATATCAGTAACCGTACCATTACGGGTTCCTTTTTCCATAATGGTAGCTCCGATGACTGACTCACCGGCATCGTCAACAACTGTACCCTTTACGGTAATTTCACTCTGCTGAGCTTCCTCTACCTTAGGGTTTGATGAGGTCTCACTTGCAGCTAGAGTTGGTAATGCCCCCCCACATGCAAGGACCAAACACGCGATGGCTTTTACATAAGCTTGGCTATGTACAAAGCCTGAAATGATTTGTGTCTGTCTCATTTTCTATTTTTGCTAGGTTTAATATTGTTTAAATTTCGATTGCAAAGTAACACAAAATTTTGCATTTCGTGCTACATTATCGTCTAAAAAAGTGAAAATATCGTCCAAACCTGGCGATTTAGACGATATTTTCGTCTTTTAAGCCGATTTTGTTACTCTTAAATGTTGTTTATTCTAAATGATGTTTTTGTTGTCTTTAATGTTTTATTGTTTTGTTGTTTCTATATCTTTTTTATTGTTTCATCGCCTTCTTCAGTTTTCCCACAGCGGCATGAATCATGTCGTGGGTTCCACTTCCGTCGGTTACGTATTTCTGAACCATTCTGCCATAACTGATAGCTTCCTTGAGTTCCTCGCCGGTGTTGTCATCCGGCCAACCGGCACGGCGAAGCAGACCGGAGAGTTCCCGGAGGTCTTCCATCTCGGCAAGGTTGCCAGGGCGCATCGTGTTGATGGCACGGTTCAGGATGGCAGTAGTGCCTTCCAATTCATCCTGGGTTACCTTCTTCTTGCCCTTTGCCACCAGCTCCTGTGCCTGGACCATTACCTTCTGCATGCGCTCATATCCGAACGGTGCCCATGGAGCATACTCCGGAACCTTCTGAGAGAGGGCATTCCACTTCTCCTGGTCAGCCTTGCGCTCTGCGGCAAGATTCAGGAGAGAATTCAATTCGGTGAAATCTATCTTCACCTTCTTGCTCTTCTTACTCTTGGCATCGGTCAGGTTGATGCGGTAGTAGTGGGTACTGTTGGCGTTGCGGTAATAGTCTGGCTGGAATTCCTTGCCATCCAGCTTCAGAGTAAGGAGATTGGCTCCCGCACCTGTTGTCACGCCATTTGATTCGCCCACGGTGATATTACTCAATTTGGAGTCTATGTTCAGCGTAGCCTGATTCCAGGTCTGTGCGCCTGTACCTGCCATCACCAATGGTCCGTACATCAGGGTTCCTACCCAGGATGTCTTCAGCGGAGTACCGTCCAGACTTGCCACATCGCTCGAAAGCTTGTCGGCACCATATTCGATATGCTTACTGAACGGCATGTCGATTTCCACGACATCGCCCGCCTTCCAATGCTTCTGCTCCAGTTCTACATAGGTGCTAGGCTGATAGCTCTTTGCCACCTCCTTGCCGTTCACCTTGATGGAGAGACCTTGCGTAGCCCAATATGGCACACGGAGTTTCAGGGTGAAATCGCCCTCGCCTTCCGTAATCTTGATGGCTGAATGCTGTGCCGGCCACAGGCAATCCTGCTTGATAGTCACGCCCTTCTCCTTCCAGTGGAGGGTGGTTGGCATATAGAGACCTACCCAGAGGGTGTTGTCGTTGGCGAAATATGCCGACTGCTGGTACTTGGTATGGTTTTCAGAACCTGTACCGCCGCAGCAGGTACTCTGAGGAGTCTCGTTGCCGAATGGTTTGGTGGCATTCAATCCTACCGCATACTGATAGCATGTCTGATACTGGTCCGGATTGAGCGAACCGATAATCTGATTGTACAGCGTGCGCTCGATATAGTCGAGATACTGCGCATTATCAGGGTTATAACAGTTCAAATCCTTGCTCAACTTGACGAGGTTATACGCGCAGCAGGTTTCGTTGATATCCGGATAGGCCTCCGATTCGCCTTCCTGCAGTCCATTGGTTGCCATACTCAGAATCTGGGTATATGGCTGGCGGAACATCTCTCCATTTCCTACACCACCCATCGCATACATGTATCTGCCCTGCACCAGTCTCCAGAAGTTCTCAGCCAGATTGTAATAGTATGGCTTCTGATTGCTCTTGTAGCTGCGCAGCGCTCCGATAATCATCGGAATATGTTGGTTGGCATGGCGGGTGCGGATGTCATCGATGTTCTTGCTCAGCGGATCATAGAACTTAGGCGCATCGAAACAGTTGGCAGCCTCGAGGAGCTTTGCCTTTTCATCCGGATTGGAAACCATCTCGGAAAGTCGGGAGAGCGATTCGCTCATACCTCCCACCTCACCGGCGATGTACATGTCCCACATCTCGTAGCGGTTGCCCGGCTTGGCTCTGCGCTCATCCTGGGTGCCGTCCTGCTTTACGTAAGTACGGTAGTGCATGCGGTTCCATACCCAGAGTCCCATATCCTTGGCGATAAGGAGAGCCTTGTCGCAGATTTCCTTATCATCAAAGTAGGTAGCGATGTCTATCAGACCGGCAAGTTGCTTGTGTACGCTGTAATAAGGAGCCCAAACCCAATCGGAGTTGTTGTAGGCACGATACATTTCTATCAGGGCGCAATGCTGAGCCGGAATGGCGTTGATGTAGCCGTAACCATACAGTTCTGGGTGCTTCTTATACTCATCAAAAGCAGCCCAGGTGCCCTTCATCTCTCTGAGTTCAGCCTCAGGAGCGAAATCACGAGCCTCCCAGTTGCGCTTCAGTTCCTTATTATATACGAAGGTCTTCTCCTGACACTCTCGCAACTCATTCACCATTCGGGTGATGTTCTTGCGGAGGATGGCTTTCTGCTCTGGGTTAGTTGCCACGGCGTATGCCTGTGCGATAGCCGACATATAGTGGCCTGATCCATGCCCCTTGAGTTTGGTATCCGGCGAATCCCAGCCATCACTCTTGGTATAGCCCTCCGTGCTCAAACCATAGGTATCACGATAGTTGTAGAGTTGCTGGGTAACATCCCAGGAACAGATCTCACGGATAGCCTCATCACGGTTGTGGGTGAGTCGGTTGTCACCATCTATGCTCACATCAGCGAGCGAGAAGGTATGAGCCACTTCCTTTTCTGGAGTCTGATAGCCTTCAGCCACCACCTTGATTTGTGCCTTGACAGGATAACCATTGTCGGTAGTCTCATCACCAATCACAAAACCACCTATCTCATATTGGCTCCCGGCAGGATGTTTCTGCGCATCAGCCTCAGCCTGCTCATCAGCAAGCGGAGCGTTAGCCCAGCGTACCTGTCGATACTCTGAATAACCATCAGAATAGGTTACCCATACGAGATTAGGAAGTCGGGGAACTGTGCCCACCGGACAATCCACAGATATTGCCTCCACCTTAGAGATGGTGCGATAAACAGTGGATGCCGTTGTCATGGATGGCAAACTGGCTACACCTATCAATAATGTAAACTGCTTTAAATCCATATCTTCTAGGTTTATTATTGTTTCATTTATTTTTCTGGCTGCAAAATAACAGAAAAAATCAACGAAGTCCTAAAATTATCGTACATAAAGATACAATTATCGTCTAACAGGATACTTGTGATACGATATTTTCATCATTTTGGACTTTCTTTGCATTACATAAACAATTCTATTCGTAAATTTGCAGCAGAAATAAAAACTTGTGGTAATCCGGTAATACAGGCATTGCCACCAAGCGAACAACAAAACGGACAAAACAACAATAAACCTAGAAAGTTATGGTTAAGAAACTCTTTTTCATCGCCACCTTATTATATATAGGGGCAACAGTATCGGCAGAGAACTATCTGGTGAAATCACCAGATGGTAAAATCGTAGCAGAACTCAACACCAACAAGTCTCTCTCTCTTCAATTTAGATACAATGGCTCCATTCTTTTACAGGAGTCTTCAATAGGTGTAACGCTGAACGATGGAACGGACATGGGTAAGAATCCGAAGGTAGCAAGCCACAAGCTTAGCAACCATAAGGAGACCATCCATGCGCCATTCTATCGTCAGCAAAACTTTGAAACAGCATATCAGGAACTGAATCTGAAACTGAAGAATGGTTTCGGCATCATCCTGAGAGCTTACGATGAGGGAGTGGCTTACCGATTCTATACCCAGCGAAAAGGCAAGACCATCATCCTGAATGAAACCGCCGCCTACCAGTTTGGCAAGGACAAGAAAGCATGGTTGCCATACACCACGACTCCAGAAAAGCCTTTTGCCATGGCTTTCCAGAATATCTATCACGAGACTCAGCTCGATACCGCTAAGCAGGATTTGGCTTTTCTCCCGGCAACCATAGATTGCGGAAAGACGAAAGTCACTATTCTGGAGAGCGACCTGGAGAAGTATCCGGGCATGTGGCTGAAGGCTAACAGCAGCGAACAGGATAAAGAGAAGGGAATCCTGAGAGCCGCCTTTGCTCCCTACCCAAAGGAGATGGCTTACTACCCTTGGCGACACATGAGCCACGTAAAGAGCACCTGCGATTACATCGCAACCAGCACCGGCAAGCGCAATTATCCTTGGCGCATCTTCGCCATCACAGAGCACGATACCCAGATGCCAACCAACAATCTGGTGTACGCCCTGGCTGCTCCCAACAAGATAGGCGATACTTCCTGGATCAAACCGGGCAAGGTGGCTTGGGACTGGTGGAACGACTGGAATCTGAAAGGTGTGGATTTCAAGGCAGGCATCAATTTCGATACTTACAAATATTACATAGATTTTGCTCATAATCACGGTTTGGAATACATCATCCTTGATGAAGGATGGTACAACTCGAAAGAGGGAAGCATTCTGAAACCAATAGACGATATCCAGTTGTCTAAGCTCATAGAATATGGTAAGAGCAAGGGCGTGGATATTGTGCTTTGGGCAGTCTTCAACGTGATGGACGAGAATCTGGAAAACATCTGCAAGACCTATGCTGATATGGGCATCAAGGGATTCAAGGTGGATTTCATGGACCGCGACGACCAGACCGCCATCGAAATGGTGGAACGCCTGGCTGCCTGCACAGCCAAGCATCATCTTATCCTCGACCTGCATGGCATCTACAAGCCACACGGCCTGAACCGCACCTATCCTAACATCCTCAACTACGAGAGTGTCTTCGGTATGGAAGAATGCCGCTGGACGGAAGCTAAGAATGACATGCCACTCTACGACGTCACCTTCCCATACATCCGAATGATGGCAGGACAGGTGGATTTCACACCGGGAGCGATGAGAAACGGAACCCGCGACAACTGGAAGGCAATCTACACCAAACCGATTTCGATGGGTACCCGATGCCACCAGGCTGCCTGCTATATCGTACAGGACAGTCCGTTTACGATGCTCGCCGACACTCCTACCAACTATGAGGCGGATGAGCCATACACCCGATACATTGCTTCATTGCCTGTAGTTTTCGACAAGACCATCGTGCCACAGGGCGAAATCGGAAAGTATATCGTTACCGCCAGAAAGAAGGGCAACGACTGGTATGTTGGCGGTCAGAGCAACTGGGATGAGCGCACGCTCACCCTGAAGTTTGATTTCCTCGCAGATGGAGATTACGAAGCAATCGTATTGAAGGATGGCATCAATGCCAACCATGATGCCGAGGATTACAAGATAGAGAAATACGACATCCATCAAAATTCAGAAATGAAGATCCATCTTGCTTCGGGCGGTGGATTCGTCATCAAGGTTATCAAGAAATAAAAAAGCAATTTTTTTTAAAAAGTTGATATATGGTTAATAAGAATATAATTGTAACACTATTCGTAACAGCAGCTGCGGCAGTACCTCAGATGGGGGCTGCCCAGAAAGCTGCTTACAACACTCCGGGAGCCGGCAACCCTATCCTGCCTGGTTATTTTGCCGACCCAACCATCAAGAAGTTTGGTGACACCTATTATATATATGCTACTACCGATGGTAGCGGAGCCGGTTTCGGACCGGCACAGCTCTGGTGCAGCAAGGATTTCAAGAACTGGACCCTAATGCCGATGAACTGGCCAGACAGCCACTGGATCTGGGCACCGGACGTAATGAAGAACGAAGCCGACGGCAAGTATTACTATCTCTACTGCCAGCCTTGCAAGCTCCATCTGGGTGTGGGCGATACACCTCGCGGTCCTTGGAAGAATGTGCTGGGCGAGAGCGAAGCCGTGCTCGTACCGGATAGATTCGTAAAGAATGCCATCACCCTGGACGGTCAGACCTTCCGGGATGATGACGGTTCGGTCTATATGTATTGGGGCACCTGGGGCATCTACAAAGGCTTCGGTTGCGGAGCAGGTAAGCTGAATCCTGACATGAAATCGTTCAGCGAAACCAAGCTCATCCCGAACACCGAGGTTACTCACTTTTTCGAGGCTCCTTTCGTCTTCAAGCGCAACGGCATCTACTACTTCCTCTACTCCTGCGAACATTGCGAAGATGCCAGTTACCGTGTGGATTACGCCACAGCCAAGAGTCCGCTCGGACCTTACACCTACCACGGCACTATCCTCAAGACCAATGCCGATGGAACCGTTCATGGTCCAGGACACAACAGCGTGCTGCAGGAAGGCGACAACTACTACATCGTATATCATCGCCACGACAATCCACATTCCAACCGTGGATTCCATCGTCAGGTGGCAATCGACAAACTCGAATTCAATGCAGACGGTACCATCAAGGAGGTCGTTCCAACCCACGAAGGTCTCGATCTGAAACCGGAGATGAAGGTAGCAAAGAACCTCGCCTTCGGTGCCAAGGTTACAGCTTCCTCTTATTACGACAACGATTTCCGTCCGGAATATGCCGTAGATGACAACAACGGCACACTCTGGCGCCCTCGCACCACCGGACCGGCTTGGATTCAGATTGACCTGGGCAAGAAGCAGAACATCAAGAGCATCTGGACTCAGTTTGAATACGGAACACAGTTCTATCAGTATCTCATCGAGACATCGAATGATGGAAAGCACTGGCAGACCTTCTCCGACAAGCGACAGAACTGTCTGGCTGGTTCGCCGATGGTAGATTTCGGAAATGCCAAGGCACAGTACATCCGTCTCACCTATACCGGCGGACAGAAGAACGGTTTCGGTGGCGCCATCTGGAACATCAAGGTTTACGGTTCTGTAGAAGATTCTGCCCCACAGCAGTGGCTCGGTCTGACTGCAGCTGATTTCGATGGCACTACCTGGCATAACAACGAGGGAATGCTCGCCGGCAAGTTTTCGCTCCTTCAAGGCACCGCCCTCAGAGAGCGTATGGCAGGCAAAGATGCCATCACCCTGCAACCGGGCGCCCAGCTTGTGATGACTCATCCGCAGCTCGGCAAAGCACGCAAGCATACCCTCACCGCCCAGGCTTTCGACAACGGAAGCTGGCATCAGATAGATGAAAACGATCCTCGTCTGAATCTTTCTGAAGGAAAACTGGAAATCCGTGCAGGCGAAAAGCAATTTACCCTCACCAATCTCCGTTACTATAACTGGGAACAGGAGGCTGCAGAAAAGGCTTTCGATGCCCAGAGCAACATCGTGCGTGAGGCTGTAGCCGATAAGAACAGTCAGGGACTGGTGGTAGATATCAGCGCTGAGTACTACAACGAGGGCGATACCGTACCTTACATCAAGAACGGCAGTCCGCTGGATGTTCACCTCAAGGGCGAGTTCGAGACGCAACACGATACAGCAGCCATCATCAAGACCATAGAGGGCAAAAAGGCATTCGCCTTTACCGGCAAGGAGAGTTACAGAAGCAACTTCATGCTCCCAGCCACTATCCGCGACAACGCACCATACACCATCGAGGCATGGATTCTGAATCCGGAGATTGCCGAGAATGAATGCGTAGCCGATTTCACCTCTTCTCACGATGAACTGGAAAAGCTGATGCTGGTAAACGGCACCGAACCACGCTGCGGTGTGATGAACCACTACGGATGGTATGAGGATGCCGGCTACAAGGAGATGAAGACCCTGGAAGGCAAGTGGCAGCACGTATATGTCTGCTTCGATGGCAGAATCGAGAGCATCTACATCAACGACAAGCTCATCAGCCAGAAAGATATCCAGCTCCTCGTCAAGCCATCGCAGTTTATGCTTCTGGGCAAGAATGCCGAAGAGGCATGGCCTTTCTCAGGCTATCTGCACTCATTGAAACTCTGGGATGAATACATTCCTTACAAAAGACAAACAAAATAAACTAGC
The DNA here is from genome assembly GCA_021628325.1 of Segatella copri. Lineage (GTDB taxonomy): Bacteria > Bacteroidota > Bacteroidia > Bacteroidales > Bacteroidaceae > Prevotella > Prevotella copri_R. Next base: position 29,888 of record JAJXAL010000028.1, read on the forward strand.
AATACATGAAGAAGATTTTAGTAACATCAGCCTTGGCAGCATTGGCATTGATGCCTGCTTCGGCACAAAAGGTAAACAAGAGCTCGGGTGGTTATCCTATCACTCCGGTGCCTTTCACATCAGTAAAGGTTTGGAACAATACGTTCTGGGGACAGCGTATCGAAACCTCTCGCAAAGTAACCATCCCACTGGCTTTCAGCAAATGCGAATCAGAGGGAAGATACAAGAACTTTGAACGCGCAGCTCATCCCAGCGACACCTATGATGTGGGCAAACTGATGCCCTACAGCTTCGACGACACCGACCCATACAAGACCATCGAGGGTGCCAGCTACGTGCTACAGACCTATCCAGACAAGAAACTCAAGGCTTATATCGATAGCGTGCTCGATATCATCGCTCCGGCTCAGGAGGCTGACGGATATCTCTATACCGCCCGTACACAGAATCCGAAGCATCCTCATTTCTGGGCTGGCGACAAGCGCTGGAGCAAGGAAGAGGATCTGAGCCACGAGCTCTACAACCTCGGTCACATGGTAGAAGGTGCCGTGGCTCACTGGCAAGCTACAGGTAGCCGCAAGTTCCTCGACATCGCTATCCGCTATGCCGACTGCGTGGTTCGCGAGGTAGGTCCTAACCCAGGACAGGCTTGCGTGGTACCGGGACATCAGATTGCCGAAATGGCACTCTGCAAGCTCTATCTCGCTACAGGCAACAAGAAATATCTCGAAGAGGCTAAGTTCTTCCTCGACTATCGTGGCAAGACATCTATCAAACAGGAATACTCTCAGAGCCACAAACCGGTTTTGGAGCAGGACGAGGCTGTAGGTCATGCCGTTCGTGCCACCTATATGTATGCTGGTATGGCAGATGTAGCAGCCCTCACCGGCGATACCGCCTATATCCACGCCATCGACCGCATCTGGGACAACATCGTGAGCAAGAAGCTCTACATCACCGGAGGTATCGGAGCCACCAACAACGGCGAGGCTTTCGGCAAAAACTACGAGTTGCCTAACATGAGTGCCTACTGCGAAACCTGCGCAGCTATCGGCAATGTTTATGTCAACTACCGTCTCTTCCTTCTCCATGGCGAGAGTAAGTATTACGATGTATTGGAGCGCACCCTCTACAATGGTCTCATCAGTGGTGTGAGCATGGACGGCGGCGGCTTCTTCTACCCTAACCCATTGGAGAGCATGGGTCAGCATCAGCGTCAGGCTTGGTTCGGCTGTGCCTGCTGCCCTAGCAACATCTGCCGTTTCCTGCCATCCCTCCCAGGCTATGTATATGCCGTAAAGGATAAGAATGTATATGTCAACCTCTTCCTCAGCAACTCTTCTTCTCTGAAGGTAGCTGGCAAGAAGGTTTCCCTGAGTCAGGATACACAGTACCCTTGGAACGGAGACATCGCCATCAAGGTGGATGACAACAAGGCAGGTCAGTTCGGTATGAAGATCCGCATCCCGGGCTGGGTAAAGGGTCAGCCAGTACCATCAGACCTTTACTACTACAGCGACGGCAAGCGACTGGGCTATACCATCACCGTAAACGGAAAGAAGGTAGAGGCTAAGGTAACAGAGGATGGCTATTATACCATCAACCGCAAGTGGAAGAAGGGCGATGTGGTTCGCGTTCACTTCGATATGGAGGCGCGCACCGTACGTGCCAACAATAAGGTAGAGGCCGACCGCGGCTGCATCAGCATCGAGCGTGGTCCTATCGTATATTGTGCAGAGTGGCCAGACAACAAGGGCTTCGACATCATGAGCATCCTGGAGAACCGCGAACCTCAGTTCGCTGAGGGCAAGCTCTCGTACGATGGTTTCATCGACCCTAAATATAAGAATGTACTGACACTCTACAAGGGTCAGAACATGGAGACCTTGACCGAGAACGTGCAGACCCTCGCCTACGACAAGAGCGGCAAGCTGAGCACCAAGGACCAGACCCTGACTCTCATCCCATACTTCGCCTGGGCTCATCGTGGCAACGGCAACATGAAGGTATGGTTGCCACAGGATGTCAAGGCAGCAAAGCCATCAGCTCCTGCAACTCTCGCTGCACAGGCTAAGGTAGAATTCTCTTCTCCAGTGCCAGCCAAGAGCAGCATTACCGACGGACTGGTTCCTGCCGATGAGAACGACCGTTCTATCCCATACATCCACTGGTGGCCAAAGAAGAACACCACAGAATGGATTACCTACACCTTCCCTGAGAGCAAGGAGATCAAGACCAGCACTGTATATTGGTACGACGACCAGCCATGGGGCGGTTGCAAGGTACCAGACAGCTGGAAGCTCTACTATCAGGACGAGGCAGGTAATTGGAAGGAAGTTCCAGGAGCCGATGCTTATCCATGCAAGCGAGGTGTAGCCTGCATCGTGAATTTCGACCCAGTGAAGACCAAGGCTGTGAAGCTCGAACTAAAACAGCCAGAGACCCATTCCTGCGGTTTGTTTGAGTGGAGCGTAAAGTAACAAGATTTATTTTTAAATATTTTTCTTTCAAGAATTGCCATATTGCCATACCAGCCAGTAATCTATCTGATTACAAAGCTGTTAGGGGTATGGCAATTCTTTATTTTTAGGGGTTATCTGCCATATATTGCCATGAACAATCTTTATTCATAACTTCGCCATCGATGCGGAAGAAATTACGTCCCGACGTAGCATCTGATACATCGCGACGTAACAACAACAGCGTCACGACGCAGCATCAGATACGTCGCGACGAAAATGAGGGTACTAATTCTCACTATAACAATATATGGCAATTCCCGGCGCTTTTCCGAGAATTGCCATACGTACTTTTACGCTGAGTATCAACCATTTATACATACAATATGGCAATTAAAACAACGCATTCAAACTTTTTTTTTATTTTTTCTTCACCAGTCTAATGACATACCCAGACCAAAGACACCATACGGCAAGTATTCCCATCACGAAGATAAATATATATGTAGCAATACTACCTATGAAGATTCTACCGCTATGAGCCTCCAGAGCCACATTCCATAATGACATGGGCAGTTGGTTCATATAAGCGGGTTGTGGCGCAAAGTCGGTTCCTTCATTATACTCAGCAATGACAGGCGTATCAGAGATATCCTGGCTCATACCTGCTATCGCCTTTTTTCCGAATGGTGCGCCAGCGTTCTTTAAAGCAGCTTTCCCGGTAGAATAATCAACGGTTGTCCCCTTTACTCTATCCCAAACAAAGAGACCACTAAACGAACCGCAATACCATTTACCATCTTTGTTTTGCTGAAGGACATTCAATCCCATAACACTGACTGGTGGAGTATTGGAGATTGACTCCAACTTTCCTGTCTGGAAATTCACGGAAAAGAAACCATCCGAAGTTGACAAGAGCCAGTCACCGAACTTTTCATCATAACGCACCACACGGAGTTTGTCATTCCAAGGGTTCTTGCTATGAAGCGTCGTCCCAGGAATAGACGGCATCTTGTTCAACACCAAGGCTATCATCACAGGTGGACGAAGGCACCAACCTGTCAGGGCTATCAACAAAGTAAGCATGATGGTATATCGGCCTATTTTGTCATGCCATTGTAGCGAAAAGCGAAGCAACCTCTTCTGTTTAGGCTTTAACCAGAAGATAAGACCTGAGATGCAGAGCAACACCAGGATTATGGCAATGCCATCTACGATGAGTTTACCAATGCTACCAAACAACTCTCCACTGTGAAGCAGCCATATCGTACGAAAGACTGTAACTTTCCCATCATACTCCTTTGGCATAGGCAATTCTATCCGGTGGAAGTTCTGATAAGGTGGCAAGGAAACATAAGCATAGGAGCGGCTGAGAACCAAAAGCGTATCTCCATGAGCAGAAATGTCGCTCAACTTCTCTTCCGGCTCTGTCGGAAGAGTTACGCTTTTCCATATTTTGTGACTCCCCAACCGGTAGAGTGAAAATGGAGATACCGACCAGACAGAACCATCATCCGTTCTGATAACATTTCTTATCTGTCGGCAGTCTGCTCCTGCAGGAATCCCCTTATTAAAGTCCTTGAATGTGGATGCTGTAGAATCCGTTTGCCAGATTCCCCCGTTTCCATACAGCAATATGGCATCATCCAAAGCAAGCGTTCCCCTCAGCAACCCGCCATTCCAATTCTTAAATTCATAGCGGCTTGGCAGATATTTCCTGCTCACGTCCACATCTTTGATAAGCGAACGGTGGTTGAGCAAAATACCCGACAAGCAGAACATCAGCATGAAAAAGCTCATACCGATGCCTAACCATTTATGTTGTTTTCTCCAAGTTATTTTCTTATTTAGCATATTCATAATCATTATTACTATCTTGAATCAGGCTGCAAAGGTACATATTTCTAAGAAGGTATGCAATACCTAAAAATAATGAAAATGAGGATGCTGGCAGTTTTTTTCCTAAAAATATTTGGTAATTTCAAATTTTCGCCTTATCTTTGCACCCAATATCAGAAAATTCTCGGGGTTGACTGGATTTGACGGCGAGATGAAATGGTACGTAAGCATGCGGAGGCTCGTTGGCTACCTCCTAAATCCTAGTGAACAAAAAATTAATTGGCGAAAATAACTACGCTCTCGCTGCCTAGTCGAAGTATAGTAAACTAGCTTTATTCCAGCACAGGGTGCTGGAACGAGACATCGCTCAACGGATGTTGTTCCGAATCTTGTTGATCAAGCGGTGCAGGTAAATCGGAAATAGTTCATGTACGCCTCGTTGCATGGATGAAATTTTAGAGGATAAGGGTATGATTGGTGGTCCAGGTCCTGTCATGCCTCGAAAACCGAAGGCTGGAATAAGCATGTAGAAAGCGTATGGTTTCCTTGTGCGGACGAGGGTTCGAATCCCTCCAGCTCCACCCTATTTGATAGAAACAAAAAACTCGCAGATTCTTTCTTTAGAATTTGCGAGTTTTTATTTTGCTGTTATTGTTTTCTCAAACTTTCACGATACTTCAGAGGTGACATGTGCAGATGCTCTCTTACATATTTACCGAAGAATGAGGTATTGGAGAAGCCCAGTATACCTGAAATCTCCTTGATTGTTTTCGTTGTAGAACGGAGATAATAGGTGATATCAGCAAGCGTATACTCCGTAATCCACTCGATGGCCGTCTTGCCGGAATGGCGCTTGCAGATGATGGAGAGATATTTTGGCGTGATGCAAAGCTGCTGCGCAAAATATTCTACAGGCTGATGCTTGATTTCGCTCTGCTGCAACATCTCCAGGAACTTATCAAAGAAATCGCTGGCACTGGTTCCCAAAGTTTCTTTCGGGAGATCTGTCAGCAAAAGATTGCTCACAGCAAGAAGAGCACTCTTCAAGAGCGTCTCCACTATCTCACGGCGATAAGGTTTCCATGAACTGCGGTCGTTGAACTTCGGATCCAGACAGAGGCGCACCAAGTCGGTAAACTTAGAATAGAATACCATATCCACCTCGTTCATCTTCAACACCGAAACCTTGCTCACATACATGGCACGGTTCCATACCGAGATATGAGAACGAAGAATACCAAGCAAGCCGTGATTGCTGACACACATGGCTGTGCATGCAAAATCTTCCGACACCTCTTTGATGTCGAGAATTGAGTTAGGCGGACTGATAAATATATCGCCCTTCTCCACGGTGAATTCCCGCCCGTTGAGTTCAGCTCTCAGGCTGCCTCTCTGACAGGATGCAATCATGTTCATCTGGAATCTCATAGGGTCGGGGTTCTGCAACACCTTGACATTATCTATAATCAAGATGTCCTCATCCAGATAGCTCGCACTGATTTCTGCACTCTGTGCGAACTCACCTTCTTCGATACGCTGCCTGACGTCCTTCTGTTCTTTCATTAATATGTTTTTTTTAAATTCTTCGTTCTTCACTCTTCCCTATCAAAAAGCCTCTCTGTATTTATTTTCGTCCTTATCCTCCAACATAGAGAGATAACTCTGATAGCGGCTAGCTGCAATATAATGTTCCTCAACCGCCTTGATTACCGCGCACCCCGGTTCGTGGGTATGGGTACAGTCAGAGAACTTACAATCCTGAGAGAACTTGAAGATTTCCTTAAAATAGCTGGTCAGCTCTTCCTTTTCGATATCAAAGGTACCAAAGCCCTTGATGCCCGGAGTATCAATGAGATAACCACCTTCCGGCAGTTCCAGCATCTCACTGAAGGTTGTGGTATGCATTCCGCTATTATGCGCCTCGCTGATTTCTGCGGTACGCTGCTCTGCATCAGGAATGAGCTGGTTGATGAGGGTTGACTTTCCTACCCCGCTGTTGCCGCTCAACAAAGATTTCTTATCCTTGATAAGAGGTCGCAACAGTTCAACTCCTTCGCCTGTAGCTGCCGACAATTCGATACATTTATATCCGATGGTCTCATAGAGCGTGCACATCATCTTCTCGTAATGCAATTCTTCTTCTGAAAGTAGGTCACTTTTATTGAAGATGATGATAACAGGCACTCTGTAGGCCTCAGCGCCAGCCAGGAATCGGTCGATGAAGGTAGTAGAAGTCTGCGGATAATTCACCGTTACCACAAGCAGCGCCTGGTCTACATTAGCAGCCAGAATATGACTCTGCTTACTGAGGTTAGGTGATTTACGAATGATATAGTTTTGGCGGTCTTCGATAGAAGAGATAAATGCCGTACCCTCCTGGTTGGTAATAAGCTGCACATAATCGCCTACAGCCACAGGATTGGTGCTGCGGATGCCCTTCAATCTGAAATTGCCCTTGATTTTACTTTCAATCAGCTGGCCATCGTCTGTCTTGACGGTGTACCAGCTGCCTGTATTTTTAATAACGAGTCCTCTCATTATCACTTATTAAATAATGTAAGTCCAGAATGATTTAGACTGTAATGATTTCCTTCTCCTTCTCGTCCATCAGGTTTTCGAGCTGCTTGATGTACTTGTCGTGGAGTTTCTGCAAATCGTTCTCAGCATCCTTCTCCAAGTCTTCAGAAAGTCCATCCTTGATAGCTTTCTTCAACTTCTCCTTGATTTCCTGGCGCACGTTGCGCACCTCAATCTTAGCACGCTCAGCAATCTTGTTACACTGCTTTACGAGTTCCTTACGGCGCTCACCTGTTGGCTGAGGAATACCCAGACGTACGATTTCGCCATTGTTCTCAGGAGTGATACCTACACCACTATCCATAATAGCCTTTTCGATATCCTTGATAGCCTTTTTGTCCCAAGGGCGGATAGCGATAGTACGGGCATCAGGGGTTGTAACTGTAGCTACCTGGTTCAGAGGAACCATACTGCCATAACTATTTACGCGCACACCATCGAGGATGGCTACATTAGCACGACCAGCACGAACATGAGAGAGTTCCTCTGCGAGATACATTGCTGCCATCTCCATACGCTCTGCTGCAGAATTCAAAGTTTCTTTAACGTCTATCATAATTATATGTTTTTATTTTATTAATTCTAATCTTTTCAATTCTTCGCCCACATAGTTGGTGAGTTCTACAAACTGTTGGATAGTGAGCTGTTCAGGACGCTTGGTCATGATGTCGGTGGTGTAGAAATCCTCGCGTGGGGTTACACCCGGGAACATCTGCTTGAGGCTTACACGGAGCATCTTGCGACGCTGGTTGAAGACTGTCTTAACCAGACGCTTAAACAGTTTTTCATCACAGCCAAGGTCAGTCACCTTGTTACGAGTCATACGGATTACCGCACTCTTTACCTTTGGTGGTGGGTTGAACACATTCTCATCTACCGTAAAGAGATATTCCACATCATACCATGCCTGGATGAGCACACTGAGGATACCATAGGCTTTGTTACCTGGTTCTGATGCCATACGCAATGCTACCTCGCGCTGAATCATTCCGGTACAGCAAGGAATGAGATCCTTGTAATCGAGCATCTTGAAGAATATCTGCGATGAGATATCGTATGGATAATTACCTGTCAGTACAAACTGCTTTCCATCGAATATCTGGTTCAAATCCATTCTCAGGAAGTCTTCACCGATAATATTATCCTTGAGTGTCGGGAAATTCTCATGAAGATACGCCACCGACTCCGAGTCGATTTCCACTGCCTTGACGGGTCTTGGTTTCTCTACGAGATATTGGGTAAGAACGCCCATACCTGGTCCGATTTCGAGAACAGGTATATCCGGGCAGGCATCCACCGTATCGGCGATGCGCTTTGCTATATTGAGGTCGGTCAAGAAGTGCTGACCGAGATTCTTCTTAGGCTTTACAGCTTTCATATCTTATCTTTATATTGTCGAGTAAGTGGAGGGAGTTTCACCCTCCCTTCTCTCGGAACCGTGCTTG
>JAJXAL010000152.1:0-5706 GCA_021628325.1 Segatella copri
GTTTCAGATATGAACTTGGCTTGTGCCACAAACTCATTGCTGTTGATGAACTCCCCTGCGAGGTTGAAGATGTCACCACCTCTGGCGACGCCATAGTCATACCAGACATTCTTGTCCGTTGATACCCGAAGCGAAGGATTGCGGTCATTGCGGTATGGCGCATGATACCAAAGTCCCGAAGCCTTGTGCTTGACAGGCTCAATGCCGAGAATATAGAGAAAGTCCACGATAGGCACTTGTTTGATTTCATTGATGTCCATAGGCTCACTGTTTTAGTTGATGATGAACTTCATGCCGATGCCAAACTGCGTGTGGAAATGTCCCGTGCTGTTGCCCCAAACAAGCCTTTCCTTAACGGAAGCGGTCAAAGCTATTGCATCGGACAGGTATATTTCCGTTTCCAATGCCACGGCACCACCATAGATGAACGCTCCCTTGTTCTGCAAGGTCGCTCCGTCCGACATGGTTCTCTTGCCCCAGTTTACGGACTCATAGCCAGCCAGTGCCGTACCTCCGATATAGAACAGCACCGTCTTACTGTTGTCGGAAAGGAAGTTGTAGGAATAACCGAACTCGCCCGTCATTTGTGCTATTGGAACGGAAGTGTTACGGTAAGGCTGATTCACTTGCAGGTATTCCGCCCCATACGTCCACTTGTCACCACCCTTGGTATAGCTCGAAAGTCCGAGACCTGCATAATAGCCAGCCTTGCAGGACTTCTTGCCGTTATATACTCCGTCAGCCATGCCGACCTTCACCTCGATGCCTTTCATCTGAGGAAGACATCTTTGGGCGAATGCCTGCCCTGCGGTGAGGGCAAGCATTGCCATGATTGCAATGTTTCTTCTTTTCATCCGTTACTTCACGCTAAGTTCGTTGATTGTCAAAGCTCGCACCAAGTCGCTGTTCTCCACGACAAACGACTGATGGCGACCGCCTTCCTTCTCGTTCATCTCCACGACAAGCTCCTTGTCGTCAGGAATGGTAAATTTCGGTAAGCAGAACACCGTCTGCTCCGTTTTCTTGCCAGCCACACGCACCACATAGTTGTAGGCACGGACAGGAAGAAGCACCTGCTCCTGAATGGCGGTTCGCTTCGCCACCTTCTTGTCAACAACCTTGAACGTGATATAGTCCACGTCAAACGGCACGTTGCTCTGGTTCTTGATTTCTGTGTGGAAATACAGCAAGTCGCTGTGTACATAGATGCCCTTCAAAAGGTATTGGATTCCGAAACGCTTGCTGCCGATGTGCTTCACCTTGCGCTTGTTCTCCTTATGGATTGACTTCATGATGAGGTGTACCAGCATGGGACTTTCCTTGCCCAACTCCTTGAGATAAATCTCCTGCGCATTGTTCGGGCGGTTTACCGCCTCACCGTCATGGATGAAGTCAGCCATCTCGATATTGAGCATGAGCGGTTCCTTGGCATACTTCACATTGAATGTGTAGAATGAGCCATCCTCCGTGATGACGCTCATATTGGTCTCTTTCTTGAAGTTCTTCACGGCTGCTTTTACACGGATAACATTCTCCGCACCGTCCGCCTTGCCAGCTATCAAATCCTCTGATCCCAAGTCAACGTACTTGACAGAGGCAGGAAAGAGAATATGAACCGTCTTGTCATAAGTCACTTCCAAACCATGAGGTGGAATCATGCGGTCGAAGGTCAGCTTCTTGGTCAAGCCGTGATAGAGGTTGCTGTTCTCTTCTTTCTGTGGATACACCTCCTTGGTCAAGGTCAGTTTCTCTTCCTGGTCGGAAGAAACATTGCTTACTTGCTCAGTCTTTACAGACTTCTGCGCTTTTTTCTTGCCTGTCTTCTGCGCTGATGCAGTGCAGGCTACACCCAGCATAAGGGCGAACATGATTGTTGTCTTTTTCATTTTGGTTTGCTTTTAATTAAACTTTTGGATTAAGTGGTATAAATGTTGTTGCCTTTCGGCTAATCTTCCTCTTGGTAGAGCATGACCCTGTAGCCAGCCTTCAGGTGTATCTTGACGGTACGCATCTTCTTGGAGATATACTGCGACACGCCTTGTATGACACCTTTTCCCAAGTCGGAGGCAAGTTGTGCCCCGGCATTGGAGGAAATGTTGATGCTGCTGTTCAGCGAGCTTCCCGTGTTGGCACCGACTTCCTTGGCTGCGTCAACCTCCATCGACTTCGGAATGAAGATGCCCTCCTGACCGTCATTGTCATAGACGGCAAGCTCAATCGGGATAATCATGCCGTTGTGCTCAATGGACTTCAAGGCTATGGAAAGCCTTTCGCCTTGCAATCGTGCCACTCCGACAATGACAGAATTTCGTGGTATCTCCCTATTGCCGACACGCATGGCTTCCAGCAGTCTCAACCTTACTGCCTGTCCGTCCGTTATAGTCTGGTTGCCGTGGATGCAGGCAGAAATCGTGTTTTTGTCGGAAATACCACCTCTTCCGATGGCGGTATTGAACCTTGCCGAAGCCTTTTCCGAGTAAGAGGCTGCAAACTCCTCGTTACTCATGGGGCGGTTCAAGGACGAGACTACACGCCTTTGCACTTGCCTTACAGGGGAAACCTTGGCTTTCTTGCCCTTGGTGACAGTTTCCTTGTTTTCCTCTGTTGCAGTTTCTGCCGATGAAGGACTTACCGCATTGGCATTTCCACCAGGCATGTACTTTGCCGCAAGTTGGTAGGACTTCTCCATAAGGGCGACTTGCTCGTCCATATTGGAACGCTTGTTTTCCTGCTGCATCATGCTCGCCTCCAGCTCGTCAAGACGTTTCCTCAACTCAGCATCTTCGCTGCTTCCCCCTTGCTGTGGCTGTTCATAGAAACCGCCCAAGGTCGTGTTCAAGGTTTGGTATGCCTCGGCAGACGAGCGGATGGCATCCGCCTCCTGTCTTTCCGCTTTTGTTGGCTGCTGCCCAGACTGCATCAGGTCAAAGTCCTTTTCTTGCCGTGTAGCAGTCGAATCAGTGCCTGGCATGTACTCACCAAGAGTGTTCATTGCTCTGCTTTTTTCCTTTTGTTTGTTGGCAAGATCCTCCTTGGAGTATGCCTTGCGCTTGTCCGCCTCCACATCTGTCTTCTCCGCATCGGGCATTTCCATGTTGAATCCCTTGCTGCCTTTCTCACCCTCTGATGCCGACGGCTTGAAGATGAGCCATAACACCAATACGCAGACGAGACACATGCACGGTATGGCTATCATCTTGTTGCGCTTGATACGCTGTTCCTCTGTCAAAGGCTTCTTTTCCTTTGGAGCCTTATCCGGCTCCACCTTGTCATTCTTCTCCTTCTCCATGTATCAATTCATTTTGGTTGGTCACTTGCTGCCCCTTGTCGGTAGGCAACTTTACACTCTCAATATGCTCAACCTCTATATTTGAGGTCTTGCCGTTTCCGAAGTTGATGATGGCTGAACCTATCATGTAAAGGCTACAGAGGGCAAACAAGCCGAACATAACGAGCACGACTTTCAGTCTCACCCTTGGCGGAAGGGAATCCAGCCTGTCACGCAGTCTTCCCTTCATACCATTCACCTTTTCTTGGATTGTCTTAATCGGATTTTCCATTCTTGCTATTTTTATCGTTCTACTGTACTGATGTCCCTGTTCTCCACAATGGTGAAACCTTCAATGGTAAAACCATTCGGGTTATCATCGGAGCGTGTGGCGTTCACCAACCTGCATACGGTGACAAGACTTCTCTCCGTCACATTGCTCTCTCGGAGTATCACCTGCCGTGCGTAGGTCTTGGCTTGATAAGGGTAGTTATCAAAGTTACAGACCACGCTGTCAACTTGCAGCGACTGGTTGATGTTTCCCGCGATGAGTCTGTTGTAAAAACCTTTCTCCGCAAAGTCCTGGTAATAGTTGTATGCACTCTTGTCAGCCAGCAGCAAGGCTCGTTTCACGTTGTGCTCGATGGCGCTCTTTTCGGGAGATAGCGTAAAGAACAGCTCATGAAAGCGTCTCACGTGTTCCCTTGCCTCGGCAGGTCTGTTCTGTGAGAGGTCTTGCGAGAGGGCGAGCATCAGCGACTTGCCTCCATCAAGGACGTATATCTTCTCGCGTTGCTTCTCCGCAAATCGGAATGCGAACACCACCGAGCATATTGCGACAACAGCGCAACCGATGACGAGGACGATGCAGAACAGGCGTATCTGTCTGAACGAGGTCTCGATATTCTTCAATGACTTGAATTCCATTTTTCTTTTCGTTGTATTGTTCATGAATGACTATATTTTCTTAAATCCGCTCTTGATGAGCCTTCCGGCACGTCCTGCCACATTTCCAGCCGTTGCTCCTGCGATGCTTCCGCCCAGTGAGCCTGCCGTGTTCACGTTCCGGTTGTAGTTGCCGATGCCGCCACCTGCCTGTATGATCCAGCCTGCCACCGTCGGTATGGTGAAGTAACCGATGATTCCGATGATGAGGAAAACGATGTAAACACCGTTGCTTGCCTCAATGGAAAAGTTCGGGTCGTTCTGCAATGCCTCGATGTCGTTTTGCAGCATCAGCACCTGTATCTTGGCAAGGATGGTACTGAACAAGTCCGAAACGGGTAGCCAGAGATAAATCTGTATGTACCTGCAGAACCATTGCGTCAGCGTGGACTGGAATCCGTCCCATACCGATATGGCGAAACAAAGCGGTCCGAGGATGGACAGGACGATGAGGAAGAATGTCCTCAGCACGTCTATAACCAGTGCAGCGGCTTGGAACAGCAGCTCCAGCAGTTCACGGAAGAAATCACGTATGCTCTTCTTCATGCTGTACATGCCACGCTCCACATACATTCCTGCCATTGTCACCACGTCGCCAGGTGACCAGCCGAGTTCGTCAAGCTGCTTGTCAAACTCCTCGTTGCTCACAAGGTATGCAGTTTCCGGATTGCGTTTCATCGCCTCATACTCCAGTTTGTCTTTCTGCGCCCGGTATTCGTTCATGTCGAAGGTCTGCGTCTCCAGCATGGAATGTGTACCTTGCACGATGGGACTCATCACGCTGTTGAGCGTACCGAGCACGATGGTCGGGAAGAACATGATGGCAAGTCCGATGGCAAACGGACGGAGCAGCGGAAATACGTCTATCGGCTCTGCCCTTGACAGTGACTGCCAAACCCTCAGGGCAACATAGAACAGCGCCCCAAGTCCTGCAAGTCCCTTGGCGATGTCCGTCATGTCGGAACACAGCGGCATCATCTCGTCATACAGGGAGCGCAGTATCTGGTGAAGGTTCTCGAAATCCATAGGCTACCAGTATTTCTCGTTCGACTTGCCGTAGAGTCCCATGATGCGGTCGAGGTCGTTTTTCTTCTTGGCACGCAGATAACTCACGGAAATGTTCTTGTTGGTGTAGTAGCTCACGAGATTGCGGTAACGCTTCATCTTCGAGTAGCAGCGTTCCACCACGTCCATTCGCTCCTTGTCCGTCATGGAAAGGGTCGTGATGTTCACCACGTTCTTCAGTTCTGTCAGCACATCGTTGCTTTCCTCCAGCAGTTTGGTATAACCGAAGCCGATGGCGGAGAGTTCCTCCACGGAAAAATTGTCATCGTGCATCATCTTCTGATAGTTGTTGATGTAGATGTCCGTGATGTCACCCACCATGAGGATGGTCTGCTGCACCTTGCGTGCATCTTTGACGAGGTTGTTCACCGACTTCAGTGCATCGTAGTACTTCTTGCCCTGCTCGTAAATCTTCACGGTCTCCTTGA
>JAJXAL010000153.1:0-5695 GCA_021628325.1 Segatella copri
TGGCACAAACTTGGAATTAGGCTTCCCCCCAGTGTTAAAATTTTACACTGATTTTGGGGATGCCTAATTGCGAGTTTTCTGACCAAACCGCGTATTAGGCTACCCCCCAACGTAAGATTTAGACTTTCAAATGCAAGCATTTTGTAAAGTTTAATTCTTTAACCGGTTTAAAACTTCCGGATTTGGAAGTTCAGAACGACTTGAACAGAAATCCGGAAACGTCAGAGCACTTTTCTGAAATGAGAAGAGCCGAAGAAAAGATTTCTCTAATCTCCGGCTCCAGCCTATCTGTCACGTCCAGCCTCAGTAATGAGACAAAAACTAACTTAATAGCACATAACAACGATAGGCTTCCGCTGAGGACGTAAAAACTAACTTAATAGCACATAACAACAGCGGTTTAATCTTTCTCTCTTGTTGTCTCGACTGATACTTTGAGGAAGCCAAGGTTAAGGCTGAATGCCATCTTGCGCATTTTCAAAGGCAAGTTGTCAGCAAGAACCTCGCCCATCAGGTTTTGAATTTTGCCCTGTTCTTCTTCCTTTGGCATGATGCCTTTTTCCGCATCATCGTTCACCTTGGCTATTGCTCTTGATACCTCACGAACCTTGGAGAAGGTTTCAATGATGGCAATGGTTACTTCTGTTGCCAGAGGGGATTTGAGGATGGTGGCAAGCATATACAAGCCTTTTTCCGTGAAAGCCTTGGTCGTGGCATGAGAATATTTCAAGTTGGAGAGGTGGTGGAAATTTTTCACCACCTCCTCTTTCTCGCTGTTAGTCAGCTCGATAATATAACCGTCTGGAAACTTGTCTGGGTTGTTTCTTACGGCTTTATTCACCTCCTTCGTCTCAACTCCATACAGCTCGGCAACATCCCTATCGAGGATAACTTGCTTATCTCGAATGACGATAATTTTGTTCTCTGTTTTTACGATATCTTCTTTCTGTCCCATATCTTTGAAGTTTGATTTTGGGTGCAAAGATAATAAAAATATCTGGAATGCCAACAAATACTATGAAAAACACCCGCTTCTCGGTGCGGCAGACCGAGCGACTTTGTACGCTTTCGTCGCTCGAAAGCAGCCCCACGAATAGCCAAAAAGGGCATTTTCCGCCCATCTAAGCCGTTTTTGCCTTCTTCACGTGGAATTTTACGCACGAAACGGAGAAAGTGCCTTAAATCGCTTTATTTTGCGTTAAAGTAAAAAGTTTTGACAACACACAAAACTGCTGTTTATTTGTACGTTGCCACAAAGTCAGCGCACACTCATCAACGAGCAAGCAAGTCGTACCCACGAACAAGCAAGAATGAGGATGCGAGGGCTTGCCCCTCGCCCCTAAAAATCTCAAAAACTAGACAAAAAACGAGGGCATTTTATCGGGTAGTTTTTTATCTAGTTTTTTATCTAGTTTTTCCCCCCTCTCAAAAATCTTCGCAACCACCTCATTTTCAGCAAGTTAAATGTGTTAAGATTTTTCAAACTATAACTTTTTTGTGGCTAACTATAACTTTTTTGTGGCTAAACTATAACTTTTTTGTGGCTTTTCGCTCCTATTTATAACTATTTAACTATATCGTGCAATAAGTTTATGATATATTTTATTATCTTTGCACCCGAAAATAACAATAAAACGTTCAAAGATATGAAATCAGACAGATTAAACAGCGAAGTGGTGCTGAGTTGGGAGGAGTTCTCTCAGCTTCGTGCAGCTATGCGAGAGCATCTTTCAAAGACTACTCTCGACAAAGTAGAGATATTCAACAAAATCAATAATTTCAATTTGTAAAGCCATGACAGAAGAAAAGAAAGATGTGCTTCTTCGCCAAGGTAACCCATTGACGGAATCCAGATACAAGTTTTCAAACTATGAGAAGAATGCTTTTTATGTCGTTGTAAAACAAGTAAGAAGAGACTATGTAGAGCGTGAACCACCTCGCACAGAGTTCGAGAACATGAGAGTTAAGATACCCAAATCTGCATTGAGCGAGATTGGCGATAAAGACCACACAAAGGAAGCAAGACAAGCTCTCAGAAGCCTCAGAAACAAGACTATAGAATTTGAGGATGAAGAGGGCAACTGGCTGTATTGTGGTTTCATCAATCAAGCCAAGTATATTGCAAAAGAGCAAGTTTACGAGGTAGAGGTTAGCCGTGACCTCATGCCATATCTGGTCGAACTATCAAGACACTACACTGAGTATTCTCTTCTCGTGGCAATAGCCCTCAAAAGCATCTACTCTCAACGTTTTTATGAGTTATGCTGCCAATACAGAAACATGGGAAAGTTTGGCAAGACAATAGACCAACTTCGTACAATGTTTATGCTCGAAGACAAATATCCACTTCTCCCTTTATTCAAGAAAAGAGTTATCGAAGTGGCACAAAAAGAATTGAAAGAAGCCTATGAAGAGAATCAGTGTGACCTCTGGTTTGATTACGTTCAAGATGGTCGAGGAGAGAAGGCACACTTTGAGTTCTTCGTACATACCAGAGAGAATCAGAGGAAGCAGAAGGAAGCTGCAGACGAGGTTCTGAAGGAGTACCGTGGCATCCTCACTTTCCTTCGTGCCACCATTAAGAAAGACCCTAAATATATCGAGAGAGTGAGCAAGCAGCTCGAACTCGAGATAGAGAAGGTCACCCCGATTTATCACAAACTCCTGGAGCTTCAGAAAGATTTCTCCGGTGCTTCACTTGCCAAGATGGCTCGATGGATCTTAAAGACAGACTATAACATCAAGTAAATCCTGATGCGGTTCAAGAGGAAGTCGAGAGGGAGAAACCCTTTCGCCTAACCCATCAACGGCTTGCCGCACGAAGTCCTCGGTTTCCGAGTTGATGGGGCGAGTTTGGCACAAACTTGGAATTAGGCTTCCCCCCAGTGTTAAAATTTTACACTGATTTTGGGGATGCCTAATTGCGAGTTTTCTGACCAAACCGCGTATTAGGCTACCCCCCAACGTAAGATTTAGACTTTCAAATGCAAGCATTTTGTAAAGTTTAATTCTTTAACCGGTTTAAAACTTCCGGATTTGGAAGTTCAGAACGACTTGAACAGAAATCCGGAAACGTCAGAGCACTTTTCTGAAATGAGAAGAGCCGAAGAAAAGATTTCTCTAATCTCCGGCTCCAGCCTATCTGTCACGTCCAGCCTCAGTAATGAGACAAAAACTAACTTAATAGCACATAACAACGATAGGCTTCCGCTGAGGACGTAAAAACTAACTTAATAGCACATAACAACAGCGGTTTAATCTTTCTCTCTTGTTGTCTCGACTGATACTTTGAGGAAGCCAAGGTTAAGGCTGAATGCCATCTTGCGCATTTTCAAAGGCAAGTTGTCAGCAAGAACCTCGCCCATCAGGTTTTGAATTTTGCCCTGTTCTTCTTCCTTTGGCATGATGCCTTTTTCCGCATCATCGTTCACCTTGGCTATTGCTCTTGATACCTCACGAACCTTGGAGAAGGTTTCAATGATGGCAATGGTTACTTCTGTTGCCAGAGGGGATTTGAGGATGGTGGCAAGCATATACAAGCCTTTTTCCGTGAAAGCCTTGGTCGTGGCATGAGAATATTTCAAGTTGGAGAGGTGGTGGAAATTTTTCACCACCTCCTCTTTCTCGCTGTTAGTCAGCTCGATAATATAACCGTCTGGAAACTTGTCTGGGTTGTTTCTTACGGCTTTATTCACCTCCTTCGTCTCAACTCCATACAGCTCGGCAACATCCCTATCGAGGATAACTTGCTTATCTCGAATGACGATAATTTTGTTCTCTGTTTTTACG
Organism: Segatella copri; assembly: GCA_021628325.1. Taxonomy (GTDB): domain Bacteria; phylum Bacteroidota; class Bacteroidia; order Bacteroidales; family Bacteroidaceae; genus Prevotella; species Prevotella copri_R. Next base: position 3,790 of record JAJXAL010000153.1, read on the forward strand.
ATATCTTCTTTCTGTCCCATATCTTTGAAGTTTGATTTTGGGTGCAAAGATAATAAAAATATCTGGAATGCCAACAAATACTATGAAAAACACCCGCTTCTCGGTGCGGCAGACCGAGCGACTTTGTACGCTTTCGTCGCTCGAAAGCAGCCCCACGAATAGCCAAAAAGGGCATTTTCCGCCCATCTAAGCCGTTTTTGCCTTCTTCACGTGGAATTTTACGCACGAAACGGAGAAAGTGCCTTAAATCGCTTTATTTTGCGTTAAAGTAAAAAGTTTTGACAACACACAAAACTGCTGTTTATTTGTACGTTGCCACAAAGTCAGCGCACACTCATCAACGAGCAAGCAAGTCGTACCCACGAACAAGCAAGAATGAGGATGCGAGGGCTTGCCCCTCGCCCCTAAAAATCTCAAAAACTAGACAAAAAACGAGGGCATTTTATCGGGTAGTTTTTTATCTAGTTTTTTATCTAGTTTTTCCCCCCTCTCAAAAATCTTCGCAACCACCTCATTTTCAGCAAGTTAAATGTGTTAAGATTTTTCAAACTATAACTTTTTTGTGGCTAACTATAACTTTTTTGTGGCTAAACTATAACTTTTTTGTGGCTTTTCGCTCCTATTTATAACTATTTAACTATATCGTGCAATAAGTTTATGATATATTTTATTATCTTTGCACCCGAAAATAACAATAAAACGTTCAAAGATATGAAATCAGACAGATTAAACAGCGAAGTGGTGCTGAGTTGGGAGGAGTTCTCTCAGCTTCGTGCAGCTATGCGAGAGCATCTTTCAAAGACTACTCTCGACAAAGTAGAGATATTCAACAAAATCAATAATTTCAATTTGTAAAGCCATGACAGAAGAAAAGAAAGATGTGCTTCTTCGCCAAGGTAACCCATTGACGGAATCCAGATACAAGTTTTCAAACTATGAGAAGAATGCTTTTTATGTCGTTGTAAAACAAGTAAGAAGAGACTATGTAGAGCGTGAACCACCTCGCACAGAGTTCGAGAACATGAGAGTTAAGATACCCAAATCTGCATTGAGCGAGATTGGCGATAAAGACCACACAAAGGAAGCAAGACAAGCTCTCAGAAGCCTCAGAAACAAGACTATAGAATTTGAGGATGAAGAGGGCAACTGGCTGTATTGTGGTTTCATCAATCAAGCCAAGTATATTGCAAAAGAGCAAGTTTACGAGGTAGAGGTTAGCCGTGACCTCATGCCATATCTGGTCGAACTATCAAGACACTACACTGAGTATTCTCTTCTCGTGGCAATAGCCCTCAAAAGCATCTACTCTCAACGTTTTTATGAGTTATGCTGCCAATACAGAAACATGGGAAAGTTTGGCAAGACAATAGACCAACTTCGTACAATGTTTATGCTCGAAGACAAATATCCACTTCTCCCTTTATTCAAGAAAAGAGTTATCGAAGTGGCACAAAAAGAATTGAAAGAAGCCTATGAAGAGAATCAGTGTGACCTCTGGTTTGATTACGTTCAAGATGGTCGAGGAGAGAAGGCACACTTTGAGTTCTTCGTACATACCAGAGAGAATCAGAGGAAGCAGAAGGAAGCTGCAGACGAGGTTCTGAAGGAGTACCGTGGCATCCTCACTTTCCTTCGTGCCACCATTAAGAAAGACCCTAAATATATCGAGAGAGTGAGCAAGCAGCTCGAACTCGAGATAGAGAAGGTCACCCCGATTTATCACAAACTCCTGGAGCTTCAGAAAGATTTCTCCGGTGCTTCACTTGCCAAGATGGCTCGATGGATCTTAAAGACAGACTATAACATCAAGTAAATCCTGATGCGGTTCAAGAGGAAGTCGAGAGGGAGAAACCCTTTCGCCTAACCCATCAACGGCTTGCCGCACGAAGTCCTCGGTTTCCGAGTT
>JAJXAL010000029.1:0-38081 GCA_021628325.1 Segatella copri
AGGACGAATTGCACTTCTCTTTCTTATCAAGAAATAAATGAATGAAGGCATAAAGATTTCTCCCATCCGGATAAGCATACAGAGGAATAAGAGAAAATCCTATATAAACAAAAATAGAGCATTCAAATCACTTGAACGCTCTATCTTTATAATTAGATTAAATTTTCTAATATTATTTGTATAAGTAAAAGATGATGAAATGACGTTTCACAACGTCCGTTTGTTTTAACTGATGCAAAGATACGACGATTTTTGTCTATAAAGTCGTAAATTATACATTTTATGGTAGCGAAATATGATTTTTTCACCCATAAAAAACAATTTTTACCACCAATCTTATAATTTTCACCACATTATTCTACGATAGTGACAACATCTTTTCTATTGGTTTGACCGCTTTTTTCGCTATTTCAGGAGCCACTTCAACTGTTGGCCAACCAAATTTCAATGCATTGTATATCTTCTTGAGCGTATTCATCTTCATATACTCACACTCGTTGCAGCTGCAACCTACTCCACCCTCGCTTACCTCTGGAGGTACTGGATAGAAAATTACGTTAGGACAATTACGCTCCAGCTCATGCAGGATACCAGCCTCTGTAGCGATAATATACTCCTTGATTTCAGGATGCTCTTGGGCATAATGCAACATGGTGGCTGTAGAGCCCTTTACATCGGCTACAGCAAGTACTGGTGCCTTACACTCCAGGTGAGCCATCACAACAGCCTCAGGATGCTTCTGCTTCAGTTTAACTATAGCCTCTACAGAGAATTTCTCATGTACATGGCAACCACCGTTCCAAAGCAACATATTACGGCCTGTAACGCTGTTTATATAGTTACCGAGATTATAGTCTGGACCAAAGATGATTTTTTCGTTCTGTGGAAAACTGTCAATCACCTTCTTGGCATTACCGCTTGTCACGACACAATCAGTCAGCGCCTTCACTGCAGCCGTAGTGTTTACATAACTCACAACCTTATATCCTGGATGCTCTTCCTTGTACTTTTTCAAATCCTCAGCCTTACAGCTGTCAGCAAGCGAGCAACCAGCATTCAAGTCAGGACAGATCACGGTTTTGTCAGGACTCAAGAGTTTGCATGTCTCAGCCATGAAGTGCACGCCACACATAACCATTACCTGGGCATCGGTTTCAGCTGCTTTACGAGCCAAAGCCAGAGAGTCGCCAACAAAGTCGGCGATGTCCTGAATCTCACCTACCGTATAGTAGTGGGCGAGGATAATAGCATCTTTCTCCTTGCAAAGCTTTCTGATTTCAGCTTTCAAGTCCAAGGCTTCGTCAACTGGTTCGTCAACGTATCCTTTCTCAATCCATTCTTTTTTCACCATAACATTCATATTATATTTCTTATTTTTTATTTTTTTAAAAAAGAATATAGAGATGATGATATGCCGTGGATAAGTGGATAACATTCTGCATAAAAACTTGCGTATTTCGTTATCCAAGTCTTATTTCAGTTTATCCGCAGAGGCCTTTGAAATCTTTTTCTTGTCTCTTAATGCATTAACCGGTTTATCAACATTTCCCCAATTCGGTGCAAAGTTAATAAGTTTATATCTTTTTTCGGTCAAAAACTGCGAAAAAGTTTCTAAAAACTTAATAATATCTATGTGGATATCCTCTTTTCGTTGGTTTGAGATAGGTATGTGTGGATATTTACAAACTTATTAAAAAGTTATTATTGGGGTTTTCCGTACACTTATCCACGCTTTTGTGGAAAACAAAAAAGAGCAGAAATCCATCAGGATATTCTGCTCTCTGGTCTGAGTTATTTATATGGTAGTTTTTGGTTATAGGATTTCCATCTGTTTCTTTCTATTCTATACCTATTTATATATAGGTTTCTGATATATTATTATATATAGAAGTTCTGATTCCCTATCTTTTGTTCAAAACAGAATCAATTTTTTCTGTTACCAGTTCAGGAGATATATTTTTCATACATGCGAAGTCTCCCCTAGCGCAAGGCTTGTTACCATAGATACTGCAAGGGCGGCAAGGTAAGTCAAGCTGTACGGCATTGGCAGGATCCTGATGCCAGCCCATGAAACCTGCGTATGGATGGGTAGCTCCCCAGATGCTTACTACAGGAGTGTTTACAAGCGATGCCAAGTGCATATTGGCACTATCCATGCTCACCATAACGTGCAGATGACTCATCAGGATGAGTTCCTGTTTCAATCCGTTAAGATGAGAAGAAGCGTTAATGAGCTGTGGATACTTCTCAGCCCAGTCGTTCATCACTGGTGTTTCGTCTTTGCCTCCACCGAAAAGGAAGATATGAGCGTGTGGATGATTGTGGATAAGTCGCTGGATAACTTTTTCCATCAGTTGTATCGGATATATTTTTCCCTCGTGTGCAGCGAAGGGAGCAATACCAATCCACGGCTCTGTTATGTGCTTGTCTTCTAGTGAGATAGCTTTCTCTCCTACTCCGAATACCTCCTGTGGTAAGATACTTAAATCTCCTTGTTTTCCATCCCCATAGATAGATGTGAAATCCATGTGGATAGGATATCCAAGTTGTGCAAAAACATCAGCATAGTTTTGGAACGATGTAGGTTGCTGCACAAGTTTTTTACCATTAGAAGCTACCAGCTTGCGTTTTCCCTTGCGATGTTTGTCAATATGTGCAACCTTGAAGTTATCCAGGTTGAAGCGCATACGCAGATAATCGGAACGCAGCACGCTATGTAAATCGGCAATAGCTGTAAACTGTTTGGCTATCAATCGGCGATAGAGTGCGTTGAGTCCTTTTACCCCTTTGTATTCCTCCTTGATATCAGCTTCCATAAAGCCAACGTTAGGAGCCAAGTCTTCAAAGAAAGGACGGGCAAAGGGACGACTGAGCACAGTAATTCTTACTTTCGGGTATTGTTTGGCCAAAGATTGAATTACAGGTACGGTCATGGCTACATCGCCCATGGCTGAAAATCTAATTACCAGGATATGCTCAGTTTTCATCGTTTTTTTCTTCTATATATAATATAAGGTGAAAAAAGAGAGCCATATCTCTTATTATATAATAAGGTATATGCGCTCTCCTATTCTGTTTTTTTATTTCTTGTAGAGTATAGGATTGGTTGAAGGATCGTTGTACATCTTCATCTGTCGGTAAACCTTCATGTATTTGCGTCCAGCCTCGATATCTTCCAAGAGTTGGTCGATAGCTGTAGAAAGGTCTACCTGCTGTTCCAGGAGTACATCCAGTTTGGCTTGGCATTTCGCTTTGTGCTCAGCCGAAGCTTCCGGGCGTTCCACCTGCTCCTTCATGTGATAAATCTTGAGGGCAAGAATACTCAAGCGGTCAACAGCCCATGCAGGACTCTCAGTATTGATGCGTGCATCATCCTGAACCTTCACGTCTTTGTATGTTTCGCGGAAGTAAGTATCGATTTGTTCAACGAGGTCTGTTCTGTCCTGGTTGCTCTTGTCGATTCTGCGCTTCAATACGAGTGCTTCAGCCGGGTCTATCTGAGGATCACGGATAATATCCTCGAAATGCCACTGTACTGTGTCAATCCAACACTTCAGATAAAGGCAGTTCTCGATGCTACCTTCCTGGTATGGATTATTGATTGGTGTATCAATGTTGTCTTTGATATGATAATCGGCTATCGCCTGATTAAATATCTTATTGGCTTTTTCTGTAAATGTCATAATGGATTTAAATGTTTAATTAATACCGTACAAAAGTAACAAAATAATCTGAAACGACCAACAAAAAAGGAAAAAAATGCCAAAAATATGCACAATTAGGGGGTGTTTGTGCACAATAATGCACTTTTTTCGCCAAAATATTTGTTTATCTCAAAAAAAAAGTGTTCCTTTGCACCCAGATTTTTAATTAGAAATTGATTTATAAACATTTTAAAAGTTACAATTATGTCAGAAATTGAAAGCAAAGTAAAGGCAATTATCGTTGATAAACTCGGTGTTGATGAGGCTGAAGTTAAGCCAGAGGCAAGCTTCACAAATGATCTTGGTGCAGATTCTTTGGATACTGTAGAGTTGATCATGGAGTTCGAGAAGGAGTTCTCTATCTCTATCCCAGACGATAAGGCTGAGAAGATTGCTACTGTAGGTGACGCTATCTCTTACATTGAGGAGAACGCTAAGTAATTTAGCAGCTAAATTATACTAAATGGAATTAAAGAGAGTTGTTGTAACAGGTCTCGGTGCTGTGACTCCAGTTGGTAATACTCCTGAGGAAACTTGGGAGAGCCTCCTTGCTGGTAAGAGCGGTGCTGCGCCTATTACTCATTTCGATACAACCCTTTTCAAGACCAAGTTCGCTTGCGAGGTTAAAGGCCTGAACATCAATGATTGGATTGATCGTAAGGAAGCTCGCAAGCTTGACCGTTATACCCAGTTGGCTATGATTGCTGCCATGCAGGGTGTAAAGGATGCTAATATCGATCTTGAGAAGGAAGACTTGAACAACGTTGGCGTTGTATTTGGTGTAGGTATCGGTGGTATCAAGACTTTCGAGGATGAGGTGAAGTACTATGGTACTCACGAGGAGAATGGTCCAAAGTTTAACCCATTCTTCATCCCTAAGATGATTGCAGATATCGCTTCTGGTCAGATTTCCATCCACTTTGGATTCCACGGACCAAACTACACTACTACATCTGCATGTGCTTCTTCAAGCAATGCATTGGCTGATGCCTTCAACCTGATTCGTTTGGGTAAGGCAAACATCATCGTTAGCGGTGGTGCAGAGGCTGCTATCTGCGCTTGTGGCGTAGGTGGTTTCAATGCTATGCATGCATTGTCAACACGTAATGATGACCCAGAGCATGCTTCACGTCCGTTCAGCGCAAGCCGTGATGGATTTATCATGGGCGAGGGTGCAGGTTGCTTGATTCTCGAGGAACTTGAGCACGCTAAGGCTCGTGGTGCGAAGATTTATGCTGAGATGGTAGGTGAGGGCGAGAGTGCCGATGCTTATCACATCACAGCATCTCATCCTGAGGGTCTTGGTGCTAAGCTCGTTATGGAGCGTGCACTTGCTGATGCCAATCTGAAGCCAGAGGACATTGACTATATCAATGTTCACGGTACATCTACCCACGTAGGTGATATCTCAGAGGCTAAGGCTATCAAGGCTGTCTTCGGTGATGCAGCTTACAAGCTCAACATCAGTTCTACCAAGTCAATGACTGGTCACCTCCTTGGTGCTGCTGGTGCAGTAGAGGCTATGGCTTGTGTTCTTAGTGTGAAGAACGATATCGTTCCTCCTACTATCAACCACGAAGAGGGTGATAATGATCCAGAGCTCGATTACAACTTGAACTTTACCTTCAACAAAGCTCAGAAGCGTGAGGTTCGTGCTGCATTGAGTAATACTTTCGGATTCGGCGGTCACAACTGCTGTGTAGTATTCAAGAAGTATGCTGAATAATTTTATAGATAGGATAAAGCTCTCTTTCCGCAAGGATAAAGAGCTTTATTTGTCTTTATATGAAATCCTCGGTTTTTATCCTCACGACATCAGCTACTACAAGATGGCGCTGTTGCACAAGAGCATCATGCATCGCAATTCTAAGGGAAAACCAGTGAACAACGAGCGGTTGGAGTTCTTGGGTGATGCGGTTTTGGATGCTGTAGTAGGAGATATCGTGTACCAGCATTTCCCTGGCAAGCGTGAGGGATTCCTTACCAATACCCGAAGCAAGTTAGTGCAGCGTGATACGCTGAATAAACTGGCACAGGAAATGGGCATCAACCAGCTGATTCTTTCTAATGGCCACAGTTCTTCTCATAACAGTTATATGGGAGGAAATGCGTTCGAAGCTTTGGTAGGTGCCATTTATCTGGACCGTGGTTACGATGTCTGCATGTATTTTATGCAGAAACGTATTCTGGCACAAATGATAAACATCGATAAGGTGGCTTATAAGGAGGTTAACTTCAAGAGCAAACTCATCGAATGGAGCCAGAAAAACCGCGTGAAGCTGGATTTCGTTATGCTAGACCAGCAAAAAGACAAGAATGGTAGCCCGATTTTCACCTATCAGGTTGTACTCGAAGGTGTTGAAGGTGGAGTAGGAAAGGGCTATTCCAAGAAGGAAAGCCAGCAGGTGGCTTCTAAGACTAGCTTGGAAAAACTGCGCAAAGAACCACAGTATATTGATGCTGTGTTCACAGCTAAGGCTAACCGCACCAAGATGGAAGAGGAACCTGTTGAAAACGTGCCTAACACAGAAGTGAAAGACGATTTCATCATCTCGCAGGATGCTGATGCACAAAACGCACCGGTAGAGGAGAAGCACATCAATGTTTTCAAAGAGGAGGTTTTCACAGAGAAATCTGCCGAAACTGCCCAGGAAACTGAAGTGCAGGTCGAGGTGAAGGATGAAAAGAAGGAGAGTGATGAGTTCGATTTGAGCGACATCACGGCTCAGCCTAAGGAATTATCAAGAGAAGAGATTATTGCCGCTGCCGAAGCGGCTGCTTTCGGTAACGATGAGTAAACTGTATCTCTTTCCGGATAGGAAATACGATTTAATAGAAGACTCCCATAAGATGGTTAATATCGCCACTTATGGGAGTCTTTTGTGTTGTATATTTCCTTTTTGTATACTTTATCTTACCCTTTTGTATTAAAAAATAGTAAAAACTTTCTCTATATCAAAAGTTTGATTTACTTTTGCATCTACTTAAATGATATATATCTAGATATGAGTTTAACAACGATAGTAAGTAACGTCTTCAAACCTCGGCAGAAGGAGTTGGAGAAGTATGTCTATGATGCAGAACATTTGCAGCATAAAGTGCTTATGCACCTTATAAATAAAGGAAAAAATACTGAATATGGTGTCAAGCATTTATTAAATACCACCAACAGTTATGATAAATTTGCACAGAATATTCCTGTCAATACCTACGAGGAGTTGAAGGGGGATATCGACCGTATGCGTCATGGCGAAAAGGATATTCTATGGCCGGGACTGGTAAAATGGTACGCCAAGTCATCTGGCACCACCAACGATAAGAGTAAGTTTATCCCGGTTTCTCATGATGGCTTGCATGGCATTCATTATGCCGGAGGCTTTGATGCCGTAGCCTATTATCTGCGCAATAATCCGAAGAGCAGACTCTTTGATGGCAAGAGCCTTATCTTAGGTGGAAGCCATTCGCCTAACTATAATGTGTCGGATAGTCTGGTGGGTGACCTGAGCGCTATCCTCATCGAAAATATCAATCCGCTTGCCAATCTGGTGCGTGTTCCTAAGAAGTCAACCGCTCTCCTGAGCGATTTCGAAGTGAAACGCGACCTTATTGCCCGCGAAACGATGAATAAGAACGTAACCAATATCTCGGGTGTTCCTAGCTGGATGCTTAGTGTGCTGGTGCGTGTCATGGAACTTTCCGGCAAGAAGCATCTGGAAGAGGTATGGCCTAATCTGGAGGTATTCTTCCATGGCGGTATTGCCTTTACTCCTTACCGCAAGCAGTATGAACAGCTCATCACTTCGCCGAACATGCATTATATGGAGACTTATAATGCCAGCGAGGGATTCTTCGGACTGCAGGATGATCCGGCAGACCCAGCCATGTCGCTTATGATAGATTATGATGTATTCTACGAGTTTATCCCTATGGACGTATTCGGCAGCGAGAATCCTACCGTTGTGCCTCTTTGGGGTGTTGAGGTAGGCAAGAACTACGCTATGATCATCACCACTTCCTGTGGTTTGTGGCGCTATCTCATCGGCGATACGGTTCAGTTTACCAGCAAGAATCCTTATAAGTTTGTCATTACCGGCCGTACCAAGTACTTTATTAATGCATTTGGCGAGGAACTGATCATGGATAATGCCGAGAAGGGATTGGCTTATGCCTGCGAGAAGACGGGTGCTCAGGTTTCTGATTATACCGCTGCGCCGGTTTATATGGACAGTAATGCCAAGTGCCGTCACCAGTGGCTCATAGAGTTCTCTCAGGAGCCAGCCAGCCTCGATGAATTTGCCAGTCTGTTAGACCAGAAGCTGCAGGAAATCAACAGCGATTACGAGGCCAAGCGCTTTCACGACGTTACCCTCCAGCATCTGGAGATAGTGAAGGCTAAGCCGGGACTCTTCAATGAATGGCTAAAGAGCAAGGGCAAGTTAGGTGGACAGCATAAGATTCCACGCTTGAGCAACAGCCGCAAGAACATTGATGAGATGCTCATGATGAACAAATAAAACAAGCTGCATGCTTCTTCCGCCTGAAGTTGAAGTGATGCTGCGATATTAAGAAGATATAAAGAATGATTCAATTGAACGACATAAAGAGCAAGTTGAAGGCAAATTCACTGTTTCTGCCTTTCTACGTCTTAGCTTTCCTCATGTTGGCATCCTGTGCCAAGATGGGACAGCCGGATGGTGGTTGGTTCGACGAAACTCCTCCTAAGGTGATTGGAGCTTCGCCAGCCGATAAGGGCGTAAATGTGAAGCAGAAGAAGGTGAATATCTATTTCGACGAATATATCAAGGTAGATAATCCTACCGAGAAAGTGGTTGTTTCGCCTCCGCAGCTCGAAGTGCCTGAAATCAAGGCTTCAGGCAAGCATATTCAGATTTCTCTGGTAGATTCGCTCAAGCCGAATACTACCTATACCATCGACTTTTCCGATGCCATCAGCGATAATAACGAGGGCAATCCGATGGGAAACTATACCTACAGTTTCTCTACCGGCGAGGTCATCGATACGATGGAGGTGTCAGGATATGTGCTCGAATCAGAGAATCTGGAGCCTATTAAGGGTATTCTGGTAGGTCTTTACGCTGATCATGCCGATTCAGCCTTCAAGACCAAGCCTATGCTGCGTGTAAGCCGTACAGATAGCCGTGGTCGCTTCGTCATAAAAGGTGTGGCTCCGGGCTCTTACCGCATCTATGCCCTGCAGGATATGGATGGCAACTATATGTTCAGCCAGAAAAGTGAAAAACTCGCTTTTTCTCATGATATTATTGTGCCGTCAAGCAAGCCGGATGTACGACAGGATACTACATGGATTGATTCCTTGCATATCAAGTCGATAGATCAGGTTAATTATACTCATTTCCTACCGGATAATGTAGTGCTCCGTGCCTTTACCGAACTGGTTTCCGACCGCTTCTTCCTCAAGGCAGAGCGTCAGAAGGCCAACTGCTTCTCGCTCTATTACAGTTATGGTGATTCTATCCTGCCACAGATCAAGGGCTTGAATTTTAATGAGAAAGATGCCTTTATTCTGGAAAAATCGGAGAAGAACGATACGCTTACCTATTGGCTCAAGGATACGGCGCTGGTCAACCAGGATACGCTGAATATAGAGCTTACTTACCGTATGACAGACAGTACGGGCGTGCTCCGCAACCAGACTGATACGCTCGAAATTCTTTCGAAGGAACCTTACGAAAAGCGTATGAAGGCGCAGGCTAAGGAACTGGAGAAATGGACCAAGAAGCAGGAAAAACTGAAGAAGAAGGGTGAACCTTATGATAGCGTGATGGCTGTAAAACCGCTTGATGTTCAGATGAGTGTCTCTTCTCAGCTCGATCCTGACAAGAATGTTATCTTCACCTTCAATACGCCGCTTGCCAAGGCCGATACGGCAGGCATTCATCTCTATGCCAAGCATGATACGCTATGGTATAGGGCGCCGATGGAGTTTAAGCCGCTGGGCAACCGCAAGTATATTCTGAGAGGCGAGTGGCGTCCGGACATAGAATATAGTCTGGAGGTTGATTCTGCCGCATTCCAGGACATCTACGGACTTGTATCTAAACCTGTAAAACAAGGTTTCAAGGTCAATTCCCTGGATACTTACGGCACGCTGCTCATTAATGTAACGCACGATTTCGACAATCATCCGCTCCTCGTTCAGCTACTCAATGCGCAGGATCAGGTGGTGAAAGAAGTGAAGGCAGTGAACGGAGTAGCCGAATTCTATTATCTCAAGCCGGAGAAGTATTACATGCGTCTGATAGTAGACCGCAACGGCAACGGCAAGTGGGATACAGGCTGCTATGATAAGGATGAACAGGCAGAAGAGGTGTATTACTATCCAGACGTGATAGAATGCAAGGCTAAATGGGATTTAACCGAGAGTTGGGATCCTACGGTCCGTGAACTTTCCCGTCAGAAGCCTGGTGCCATTACCAAGCAGAAGCCTGATAAAGAAAAGAAAGTTAAGAACCAGAATGCGCAACGTGCCAAGAAACTTGGCATCGAGTACATTCCTAAATTATAAAGAGTTATGAAAACGATTAAATCATTCGGGATTGCATTATTGCTACTTCTGGTCAGCACTACGGTGTCTGCCCAGTGTACCTTCCGTAATACAGCTTTCAAGTCGGGTGAGTTCCTTACTTACAATCTGTATTACAATTGGAAGTTTGTTTGGGTAAAAGCTGGTAATGCCAGTATGTCTATCGTCCAAACCACCCGTCATGGTAAGCCTGCTTATCGCGGTTCTCTTGTTACAAGAGGCAATAAGCGTGTAGATGATATCTTTGTGCTTCGCGACACTCTGCTCTGCTACAGCGGCACCGATTTGGCGCCTATGTATTTCCGTAAGGGAGCTCACGAGGGCAAGCGCTATACGGTAGATGAGGTATTCTACAGCTATTCTGGCGGTAGGTGTCATCTCAAACAGCACCGTCAGCAGCATGATGGCAAGCATGTATGGAAGAATGCCACCTACGATGATTGTGTTTTTGACATGATGAACATCTTCCTGCGTGCCCGCAGTTTCGATCCTGCCAACTGGAAGAAGGGTTACACCGTAAAATTCCCTATTGCTGATGGAAAGAACCGCACTCCAGCCCAGATAAAGTTTGATGGTAAGGTTACCATCAAGGCAGATAATGGTGTGAAGTACCGTTGCCTGCGCCTTGCCTATATGGAGTATGAGAATCGCAAGTATAAGAGAATCGTAGATTTCTATGTAACCGATGATGAGAATCATATTCCTATCCGTTTGGATATGTTCCTCAAGTTTGGTGCTGCCAAGGCATTCCTCGTAGGAATGAAGGGTGTGAGAAATCCGGTTTCTTCAATCGTGAAATAAGATAAAACAAAGCTCTCGGTGCATGATGCATCGGGAGCTTTGTTATTAATATGGCTGTGCAAACAGATTATTTCGGCAACGATATGGTGAACTCCGACCATTTGCCTTTTTCGCTCTTTACGCTTACTTTGCCGTCATGGGCATTGATTACCTGTAGCACGTAGTTCAGGCCGATACCGAAGCCGCCACGGGTCTTCCGGGCGTCTCTTTCGTGCTCAGCAGCACGCTCAAAGCGGTTGAAGATTGTTTTCATCTCACTTCTGGCTATGCCGATACCCTCATCGTATATCTTGATATATACATTACTGTCATTCTCGGAGGTGGAAATCTGAATGTTGATTTTTTCCTTCGAGTATTTGGTGGCGTTATCTACTATATTACTGATAGCCTCTTTCAGATATTCCTCATCTGCCAGTGCCGAAGTGGCTCCGAATAGGGTTGTGATATGAATCGGTTTCGCCGATTTCGCCTTGTATTTATCCACCACATCCTCTATCATCGCCTCCAGATCTATTTCAGCCTTCTGGATACTCAGTTTACCATGTTCCAGTTTTGAGATGGTAAGCAGGCGGTTGATGAGAGCAAGCAGATGCTGTGCCTCGTCTTCTACGATACAGAAATATTTCTCCTTCATTTCCGGCTTCTTCTCCAGTACGCCGCTGTGCAGATATTTGGTTCCCATGATGATGGAGGTAAGGGGCGACTTCATGTCGTGAACCATTGCATAGGAGAAGTCCTCGCGCAGCAGGCGAACCCTTTCCTGCTCATCGATGTAGTTGATCTGGTCGATAAGGCTCAGAATAATGACCACCATGGTGAGTAGAGAAGTGAGCAGGGTGATGCGACTCTGGTAGAGTGCCGAGAAAAAGGCATGCGCCCTCACATCGGCTGCCAGACTCCAGGGATTATCGTAGCCCATCTGGTGAACGCTCATCTGGAATGAGTTGTATATCCAGAAAAGTTGCATGCATAGTACGGCTACCAGCGCCATCGTACCGAGCATTTTGGTTCTGTTTGCCTTCATAATCAGGTGGTTTTAGTATTCTTTTTCTTCCTCATCCTCTTGTATCAGCAATGGTTCTATATTCTTCTTGAGAAGATAGAATCCATAGCCCATCATGCCCAGTCCCAGGATGCATACCAGGATGGTAACCCAGTTGCTGCCCAGGTTGAACGGAACCATATTGGATATGAGATAAACCGCAAATATAACGATGGAACTTCGGGTTTTGCAGTAAAGCCAGAAACCGTATAAGGTGCATGGGAGGGCTGCCAGGACGTAAAATATCCAGAGTGCCATTCCCTCGCCCGAACCTGCTGTCAGCGTAGTTGGCATAATCATGAGCAAATATACAAGCAGAACGACCCATTTCTTCTTTCCGCTTTTCAGAAGTTCTTCCAGAATGGCACCATAGAAAACGTAGGTTGAGATAAATGTGCCTACCAGCATCAGTGGGAGAATCTGGAAAAAGCCGAACTGGCTCATTTCTTTAGGTATAAAATGAATGCCTAAGTAGCTCATCAGGGCATAATAGGCGATGATAAAGCCCAGCATCGGCATAGAGCCGTAGAGCATGAGTTGCCATTTGCTCTCTGGCTTTACCTTGCCAAGCGTAAAACTCGAAAACTTGCCTTTATGAAAGGTAAACCAGATGATGAGTGTAGCTATCAGGGTGAAAGCTATGATGAAAGGAAACGTTTCTGTTGTAGTCATATCTCCCTTGCTGTTGCCTGGCATGTGATCACTACCTATATAGGCATAATACAGGCCAAAGCAGAAACCGCTTATCAGGATAGTGATGAAAAATTCAGCTATCAGGAGAAAGAAGTATAGTATCGCTTTTAACATATATGTTTGTCTTTAATAATCTGTTTTCTTTTCTATCATTTCGTATAGAGATGATTCGTTTTACTGATATTCTGAGGTTTGAGATGCGTCTATTCTGCGATGAGTTTGAATCCCACACCTCTGATGGTTTTCAGTTCTACGCCCGGTTCGTCTTCCAGCGCTGTGCGGATTTTCTTGATGAATACATCCAAACTTCTGGAAGCAAAATAGTCTTTGTCTTCCACTCCCCAGAACCGGCTCAATACGGCTTCGCGGCGCACCACCTCGTTTTTGTTTACTGCCAGCAGTTCCAGAATCTTTGCCTCTCGTGCGGTGAGCATTTTCTGTTTACCATCCTGCGTATCTTTCAGAGTAGCATGGTCGGCATCTAGAATGTATTTACCCAGTTTTATCTGGTTGCTGGCGTTTTCGCTGCGAGCTCCGGCTTTCAGTTGGAGCAGGCTATGTATATGAGCATCAAGCTCTTCCGGAATAAACGGTTTCTTCACATAGTTGTTGGCCCCGGCGGCATAACCTGCCTTCAGGTCTTTCGGCGAGGTGAGTCCGGTGGTAAACAGAATTATGGTTTTTCCGTCAACCTCGCGTATTTTCTTCACCATTTCTATTCCGTCCATGATGGGCATGTCGATATCAGATACGATAACATCGGGCTGAAAGTCTTGCCACACTTTCAGTCCTTCCTTGCCGTTTACGGCGGTTTTCACCTCATATCCTCCGATGATATCTTCGAAGCAACTTTTCTCCATATAGGCGAGGTTTTCATCATCCTCTACCAGGAGCAGTTTAGTATTTGCCATAATCTTTTCAGTTTTTGATGATTACAGTTGCAAAGATACATTTTTTTTGTGAAAGAGCCATATAAAGAGGTGGAGATTAACTTAAAGATAACATTCATTCCTGAACTTTTGAAGGCACTATGGATTAGGAACGGGGAGTGATTTGGGGCGGGTATAAATTAGGCACGGATTACGCGGATTACACGGATTTATGGCGCAACTGCTAATAAACCATATCATAATCTCTAATAAAGAGTCGTGTAATCTGTGTAATCCGTGCCTAAATAATTATTGCTTGTCCGAGTCGATGAGGGCGAGTAGATGCTCTACTGCCACCTCCTGCGGAATATTCTTTTCTACGCAAACCTGCTTGCGGTAGAGGCTTACTCGGTTAGGACCGGCACCTACGTAGCCGTAATCGGCATCCGCCATTTCGCCTGGACCATTCACGATACAGCCCATGATACCTATCTTCAGACCCTTGAGATGCTTGGTTGCCTCCTTGATCTTGGCGATGGTTTCACGAAGGTCGTAGAGGGTTCTGCCGCATCCCGGACAACTGATATACTCGGTCTTGCTGGTGCGCAGACGGGCTGCCTGAAGTATTCCGAAAGCGGTTTCATCTATTGTCTGGGCAGGGATGTCTCCATTGTTCATCAGCCAGATACCATCGGTCAGACCATCAATCATCAAGGCTCCCATATCAGCAGCAGCCTCCAGCTGGAAGTCGCTCTTCTCCTCCTTGCCGTGCTGGTACATCTCGGCGAAAACCACAGGGTTCTTCAAGCCGGCATTCATCATCTCGTGAACCAATGCACGCTGGTCGCCCAAACGGTTCTGATGATTGCTTACGCAGATAACCACCACCTCTGGATGAGCCTTCAGGCAAGCGATATACTCATCGGCAGGAGTTCCAAACTGCAGGGTGAGGAACTTCACGTCTGCCTTGATGCTGGCGATGAGCGGCATTGCCATGGCAGGGAAGATAGGGTAGAGCTTGGCACCAGTCGTCTCTGGCTTGCTGTTCAGCGTCTCGTAAACATTGTAATCTACGATGTAGCTCTGGCCAGCCACAAACTGCTTAGGCATCTTGCCGCCGATGTAGATATAGTCTGGAGTAGCATCCTTGTTCTCACAAGCGGTGCTCTCGCCGTTGATTCGGTTGCTGATGACTATAGGAACGTTGCTGCCGCCGATATTGCCTACAGCCACGGTTTCGCGGCGGGTAGGGCGCAGCCAGTCGAATGAAGGACAAGCTGTGGCAGGAATCATCAGATGCCCCTTCTTCTTGCCGATGTAATCTACCAGATGGCGTGCCACAGGAATCTCTGCAGCCGGCTCCTCGCTCAGGCTTACACGAACGGTATCGCCGATGCCATCAGCCAGGAGGGCACCGATACCTACGGCACTCTTGATTCTGCCATCTTCGCCTTCGCCGGCTTCGGTTACGCCGAGGTGGAGTGGGTAGTTCATGCCTTCCTTCTCCATTTCTTCTACCAGGAGGCGCATGGAGCGAACCATCACAACGGTATTGGATGACTTGATGCTGATAACCACATCGTGGAAATTCTCCTTCTTGCAGATGCGCAGGAACTCGAGACAGCTCTCTACGATGCCCTCAGGCGTATCGCCGTAGCGGTTACGGATGCGGTCGGAGAGTGAACCATGATTCACACCGATGCGGATGGCAGTATGATGCTCCTTGCAGATGTTGAGGAAAGGTACGAAGCGATCCTCAATCTTCTGAAGTTCGTGGGCATACTCCTCGTCGGTATATTCCTGCTTGATGAACTTGCGGGCAGGATCCACGTAGTTGCCAGGATTGACGCGCACTTTCTCACAATAGAGAGCAGCCACGTCGGCAACGTTAGGATTGAAGTGAACATCGGCTACGAGCGGAGTCTGATAGCCGTCGGCACGGATGCCGGCATTGATGTTTTTCATGTTCTCTGCCTCGCGGGAACCCTGAGTGGTGAAGCGTACCAGCTCGCCACCAGCCTTGATAATCTCCTCAGCCTGTTGAACGCAAGCCTCGGTATCATTGGTGTTGGTGGTGGTCATCGACTGGATGCGGATAGGATTATCGCCACCCAGGTCGAGGGCTCCGATATGTGCCACAGAAGAGGCACGGCGGGTATAATTGAATAAATCTACCATAATATATAAGATAAGATATGCCCCAAAAGAATGGGGCATATCACATATTAGATTAATTACACTTGAAGTCGTATTTCACCTCAGCCAGGTCCTTGTTGGCCTTCTCGATTTTGGCACCGAGACCCGCCTTCCAAGCCTCTACCTTCTGAGCCACTTCCTCATCGGCAAGGGCTATCATTTCGGCAGCGAGGATGGCAGCGTTCTGAGCCGCATTCACACCAACAGTAGCTACAGGAATGCCAGGAGGCATCTGGATGATGCTGAGCATGGCATCAAGACCATCGAGCATACCCTTGATAGGCACGCCGATTACTGGCAGAGGAGTAGATGCTGCGATAACACCAGGAAGGGCGGCAGCCATACCGGCAGCGGCGATGATAACCTTCACGCCACGCTCCTTGGCTCCCTTGGCGAATGACTCTACTGCATCTGGAGTGCGGTGAGCAGAGAGGGCATTAACCTCGAAAGGAATCTGGTTGTCGTTCAACCACTTACATGCTTTTTCCATAACAGGCAGATCGCTTGTACTGCCCATAATAATGCTTACTAATGGTTTCATTTCTTCTTATATTTTATTATAAACTTTATATTACCAAAATAGCACAGGCGGTGCCTATCAGGAATCCTGCAACTACCTGTGACAGCGTATGTTGTCGGAGTATCATGCGGGCACTTCCTACTGCGCCTGCCATCATCAGCACAAGGCAGAGCCACCACAGCGGATTGAAATTGAAGGCTACAGAATAAGACACCAGAGCTCCTGCCACACCTCCGATGGCTGCCGTATGGGTGCTGATCTTCCACCATACATTGATGAAGGCGCAAATCATCTGTATCGCCAGCGCTACCACTACGATGATACTGATGACGCGAGGCGTGTTGCGGTATTCCATCCAGAAAAAACAGCCGAAGTAACATACGATAGAGAGGATGTAAGGCACAATACGACGCTCCTTCTTGCCCAGTTCACGCGAGGTCCAGCCTTGAACCATGCGGTAGAGGTGGATGAGTAGCGATGGAGCTACGACGGTCAGGAGGTAGACCATGCCCAGCATCACCAGTTTGTATCCTATCGGTAACAGCGACATATAACTGAAGATGAACAGAGCAATCAGTCCTACCATCGGCAGATAGAAGGGCGTGAAGATCATGCTCATGATGCGTGCTGTCAATATGATATTCTTCTCTTTCATAACACTAATAACGTATATATTCTTTTTATCTCTCAAATATTTTGTGGTGGGCCCGGTTTCTTCCTGACTCATACCACTATCTTATTTTCTGAGTCGTGCCACCGGTATGCCCAGTTGCTCCCTATATTTTGCCACCGTACGTCGTGCTATAGGGAATCCCTTCTCCTTCAGCAGTTTGGCAAGTGCATCATCGCTGATCGGCTTTTTCTTGTCTTCTTTCTCGATGATGTCGTGCAGGGCAATCTTGATTTTGCGGGTAGACATCTCTTCGCCGTCTTCAGTGGTGTAGCTGTCTGTGAAGAAGAACTTCAGCGGGAAGGTGCCCCATTTAGTCTGGGCATACTTCACGTTGCTCACTCTCGAAATGGTACTGATGTCCAGTCCCGTGCGTTCTGCTACATCCTTCAGGATCATCGGTTTCAGGTCAGCCTCGTCTCCATCCAGGAAGAACTGCCGCTGTATGTCGATAATTGCCTTCATGGTGACGATGAGGGTATGTCTTCTCTGCTTGATGGCTTCGATGAATCCCTGTGCCTTGTCCACCTTTTCTTTAGCGTAGAGCAGGGCTTCCTTGTCGCTCCGGCTCATCTTGTCTTTATGCTTCCTGTAGGTGTCAATCATGTCGGTGAATGATGGCGAAACCGTCAGTTGCGGAATGTTGCCACGGTTCAGCGAGAATGTAATCGTTCCGTCGTCATTGGTGTCGATGATGAAGTCGGGGGTAATCTGCTGCATGTTTCTTCCCTCTGTTTCGCCCATCGATGCGCCCGGTTTCGGGTTCAGCTTTCTGATTTCTGCCTGCAGGGTTTCTACCTGTGTATCGTTCAGTTCCAGTCCTGCCTTGATCTTGTCCCAATGTTTCTTGGTAAACTCGTCAAAATAGTCGGTAAACACCTCTTCCATCGTCTTGCGGAGCACACCTCTCGGCAGTCTCTTAACCTGCAGTAGGAGGCATTCCTGCAGACTTCTTCCTCCTACACCGGCTGGGTCGAAGGTCTGTAGAATGTGGAGCACGTGCTCGATGTCTTTTTCCGTAACATCGATGTTGTGATAGATAGCGAGTTCATCGCAGATGCTGTCCAGGTCCTTGCGGAGCAGTCCGTCGTCATCCAGTGAACCTATGAGATATTCCATTACTTCCTTCTCCTTTTCGCTGAGCGGCTGCATGTCCATCTGTTCCTTCAGCTTATCATAGAAAGAGGTAGTGTCGCCGTAAACCATTTCTTCGTAGTCAGCGCTGTCCTGGTTGTTGTATCTGTCTGTATTGTAGTCAGGCATCTGGTCGTCTTTTCCGATGCTTTCCAGTGCCTGGTCCAGTTCGTCTTTTCTTTCTTCTTTTTCAGATTCAGCCTCGTAGGCATCCTCATCGCTGCTGTTGTCGTACTCATCATCTGCGGGCGAATCATCATTGGCGACATTCTCGTTGAGCATGTCGTCTGGGTTCTCGCTTTCCAGAGCGGGATTATCGTCCAGTTCTGCATTGATACTGTCTTCCAGTTCCGTGAGCGGCATTTCCAACAGTTTCACCTGCAGCATTTGCTGGGCTGAAAGTCTTTGAAGTTGCTGTAACTTCTGTGCCTGTGTCTGTATGAGTTTTTGAGCCATAATTACTTAAAGTATTCTTTTAGTTCGTTGGCAAGCTGGTAAAGCCTGTCTGGATTTCCGTTTCCGTATTGGTGCCAGATGTCGCTGCATGCTTCTAGCAGCGGGTGTATCAGCACATCTTCGCGGTTGAGATAGGGGTCGCAGTACATGAATACGCCCATCGCCTCGGCAATGACCTTCGGTGATGTCCTGATGAGTTTTCCCAGGTCTATGATTTCCGGTGTTTCCGGCACCATGGTGATTGGTGTGAGCTGGAAGTAGAGATCGAGGATGATGATGAGTTTCACGGGGGTGAGCGATGGTTCACTTTCCAGTGGTTCCCAGTTTTTCTCGAATGTTTCCTTCACTTCCACTCCCTCGAAGAACTGTATGGCGTTTCCGCAGCCGTTCTTCTGCCTGATGCGCTGTATATCGCGCTTCAGTTTCTGTGGCTTATCGGCATACTTCTCCCATAGTCGCTTGATTCTCGGAGTCACCATTCTGAGTTTGAACATCTGTTCGTGCAGAAACTCAGGTGGAATATGCAGTTCCAGGCTCAAGTCGACCATCCCTTTCGAATAGAGAGGTTTCACGCCCATGGGCTTCTTCTGGTACAGCTGCAACAGCAGGAGCCAGTATTCTTCGTTCCAAAGAGGATGTCTTGCCATAATTTCCTATCTTTATATATCTTCTGCAAAATTACGACTTTTCGTTGGTAAAACAAAATAATTTGGCGGTTATTTTTTCTCAAACTGAACTTTCTCCAGTCTAGGAGTAAATGAGTTAAGTACTTTAAGGTGTTATGGCTATAGTCTTTGACAACGTTTTTATGTAGTAATACATATGTCCTAGCTCCTTTACCTAGGGGATAAAATAAAGAGCGCAACTTCGAATGATTTCGAAATTGCGCTCTTCTAATACGATATTCCCAAATTTCTCATAACTCAAGGGCTTTTTGTTACCCTTTCCATTACGGAGCCCGAAGCAGCAATTCTGCTCAGGCGTCATCTTTGGTTATCCCATACATTTGGATCTTTTTACCTTCAACTCACCTGTTGAAATTATCCTGTTAATCCTTGAATAAACAATCTTTAAATTTACCTTTAAACTAAAACCTAATAAAAAAACAACTAACAATCTTAAACCTAAAAACCTAATAACCTAAACTTTTTGTCGTCCTTGAATAAACAATCTTTTCTTTACCTTAACTAATACCGTTTCTCTGAATAAACAATCTTAAATTTACCTTTAAACTAACTAATAACCTAAAACAACTAACAATCTTAACCTAAAAACCTAATAACCTTTTTGTCTTATTGACGATGCAAAGGTACGACGATTTTCCGAACCCACCAAATGTTTTAAGAGAAAATCACATAAAAAAGCCTCTTTTTTGATATAAATCAACTATGTGTGTGCGCACACACGTGCTATTTAACAGCTATTTGATGTATGTCAACCATTTTAACATATTTCTTATGTCTGAAGCCTGTTTGGGAGCTTATTCCTGATTATAGTTAAGCTTATACCTTATTATATATAGAGAGGAGGTTTATGCTGTCTTTGGGAGATGAGTAAGGTACGACTAATCGCACTGACCGGTCGTACAGATATGCCTCTTCGCTCATGGATACGGCGATGGTCTTGAGGCGCAGATAGTCTTCCGATAGGTAGATGAGTCCCTTGTTGCCCCAGTTTGTGCCCCACGAATTGCGGCAGACGTAGTATCTCTGCTTGCCTTTCATGAAGGTTCCTATGATTTCCATCACATGATCATCAGTGGTGCGAAGCTGTTCAAACTCCTTCTGTCGCGATGCCTGGGTCACGGGGCGTTCCATCGGCTGTATGTCGACACAGTTCTTCTGTGGTGCCTTGAAGCCAGATTCGCTGATGTCACCTTCCCAGCATACCGGGTGTCCCTTTTCTACCGCCTTTCTGATGTGGAGCATCAGCTCGTCGAGCGGAAGGTTCAGATAGGCATCGTGCATCCGGTTGTCGGGAATCTCGAGTGCAAAGTATTCTCTGTAAGGATGATGCGAGAAACTGGTGAGCGATACATACTCTTCGGGATAGCATACGCTGTGGGCAAACTCTTGAGGGGTATATTCGGCACCCAGCATGTGTACGGCCTTGGCAGGCATGTAGCCTATTTCTGCGTCAAACAGGTCGTTCAGTTCCTCCTTGAGCTGGCTGATGCCCGCTTTCTGCGAGATGGCGCCATCGCACAGTTTCTGCACCTTGCGGCAGAGCACCTTGTAGTTCACGTGCTTCGGATCTTCATAGCTGTCGTAAGGTTGTGCACCATACTTATCTATATAATGTATCAGCATCGGGGCAGTACCGCGCAGGCTGATGTTCTTCTTTCCCTGTGCAAAGTAATATTCCAGTGCCTGTTCTTCCAGCATCATGCGGGCTATGTAGGCGATGGAGAGATTCACGGAATCCCCCTTCATGATGTGCTCGCTTTCGATGGTGGCAAGCATGCCGTATGCCCAGCAGAGTTCGCTGTTGCCCTGGTCCTTGACGGGCGTAGTACTGATCAGGTGGATATGCTTCGGAAGATAATCCTCGCCTCCACCTGTCTCTGAGATACCGGATCGCTGCTGTCTGTATCCGCAACCGGCGAATACAAGCAGAGCGAGTCCTATGGTTATAATGTTCTTTCTTTCCATGCCGCAAAAATACAAAAAAGATTTTAATCTGTGGCATTAATCTTTCTTAAAACGCCATGGGTTATTAAAAATTCTTGTCATAGCCTGATGCTGGAATCTCCGGCTGGTTGACTGTGAACGACATATTGTTAGGGTAGGTAAAAATCGGACCGGTATAGGTAGTCTTCTTTCCGATAACCAGGTGTACGTTGTCAAAGCTGACGGTCTTGATAACTTTTTCTTCCTTGTCTTTTGCCGTAGCTGTTATATGGATGTCGGTTACATCTTTGTCGGTCAGAAGAGTGTAGAGTGTAGAGTGAATGCTTCTTTCCTGGTGTTCTTTGGCTTCTATAGAAAAGTTTCGGGTGATGGTAGCCTTTTCTTTGCAGAATCCGGTAGAAGGATTGAACACCGTGCCGCAGCTTCCGCTTATCGTGATTTCCTGAGTCTTGGTAGTCAGGGGCATGATGTCGGTAGCTTGCAGTTCAAAACAGCTGACGGCACGTTTCAGCGAAACATTCTGTGTTACGGCTTTGCAGCCCGATTCCACCTTGATATCCTGCAGGGTATACGCCATATCGCGTACGATATTGTTGGCAAAGGTCATTTCATACCTTGATTTAACTTCGATTCGTTCTTCCTGCTGCAAATCAGTTTTTGCTGCTACGGCAACGAGCGTGTATTCTCCTGCCGGCACCTGCAGGCTGACGTTTCCGAATTTGTTATCCCAGTTTTCCTGTCTTACGGTATAGCCGGCAGTAGTTTCATCTCCTTTCGGAATGAGACATACTTCCAGATCCGTGTAGAGCTTTGCATCCTTGAGCGATTTCTCGCTCCCGTCGGCTCTCGTTCTGGCAAGATTGCTCTCTTCATCCTGACCGATAGGCACAATGGAGCTTTCGAAGAAGCAGAATCTTACTTCTTGGTTCTTGACTTGTGGTGTTGTTTCAAGCATCACGTTTTCTTGTGTGCAACTAACCATTGTGGTCATTGCCAGGAACAGAATCATTCCTGAGGTAAAAACATTCTTCATCTGCTTTCACTTTAATTGATAATACCAGCCGTAAGACTGGATAGGATTCATATAAAAAGAAGTATATCCTAGGGATATATTCTTATTTATAGGCAAATATAGACAAATAATCGTGATTGATTTGTCAATATAATCGAATTTCTGTCATTTTTTCTCCATTTTTCTGTGTTTTGTCTTCATTTTGGTGTAACTTTGTACCCGAAAAAAGATAATTGCATTCATGAATACAAAGATAAACGAATTTGAAGTGATGGCACCGGTAGGCTCACGCGAGTCTCTGGCAGCTGCCATACAGGCTGGTGCCGACTCCGTATATTTCGGAATCGGCAAGTTGAACATGCGTTCCCATTCAGCCAACCATTTTACTATCGATGATTTGCGTGAGATTGCTGCTACCTGCAACGAGCATGGTATCAAGACCTATCTCACCGTCAATACTGTCATCTACGATAACGACATCCCAACGATGAAGGAAATCATCGATGCTGCCAAGGAGGCAGGCATCTCTGCTGTCATCGCCAGCGATGTGGCTGTAATGAGCTATTGCAATGAAGTGGGCGAGGAGGTTCACTTATCCACACAGTTAAATATCTCAAACACAGAGGCTTTGAAGTTTTATGCACGCTTTGCTGATGTTTCCGTACTGGCACGTGAATTGAACATGGACCAGGTGAAGCACATCCATGAGCAGATAGAGCAGCAGAACATCTGCGGACCTATGGGCAAGCAGATCCGCATCGAAATGTTCTGTCATGGTGCTCTGTGCATGGCTGTATCGGGCAAGTGCTACATGAGTCTCGCTAATGCCAACCGCTCTGCCAACCGTGGCGAGTGTGTGCAGATCTGCCGCCGCAGTTATACTGTTACAGATAACGAAACTGGCAACCAGCTTGAAATCGACAACAAGTATGTGATGAGTCCGAAGGACCTGAAGACCATCCGTTTCATCGACCGCATGATGGATGCCGGCGTGCGCGTCTTCAAGATTGAAGGCCGTGCCCGTGGACCAGAATACGTATATACCGTAGTGAAATGTTATAAGGAGGCGATAGCTGCCGTGCTCGACGGAACCTTTACCGAGGAGAAGAAGGATGAGTGGGATGAGAAACTCGCCACCGTCTTCAACCGTGGTTTCTGGGATGGTTATTACCAGGGGCAGACTCTCGGTGAATGGAATAAGCATTACGGTTCCGTAGCTACCGAGAAGAAGGTGCTCGTGGGCAAGGTGATGAAATATTTCTCTAAGTTGGGTGTGGCAGAAGTAGCCGTAGAGGCATCTACCTTCGACAAGGGCGAGAAACTGCTGATTACAGGAAATACTACAGGTGTGATGTATCTCAAAGCCGATGAAATCCGCTACGACCTGAAACCGGTAGAGACAGCGCAGCAGGGTTGGAGAGTGTCTATCCCTGTTCCGGATAAGGTGCGCCCTAACGACAAACTCTATAAATTGATTACAGTAAACGAAATTAAAGAAATAAAATAATGGCAACAATTAATGAATTGCAGGATGAAGTAGTAGAGGAGTTCCAGGATTTCACCGACTGGATGGACAAGTATCAGATGCTCATTGACTTGGGCAACGAGTTGGCTCCTCTCGATGAGAAATATAAGAACGAGCAGAACCTTATCGACGGCTGCCAGAGCCGCGTATGGTTGCAATGCGATTATGTAGATGGCAAGCTCGTATTCACTGCCGATAGCGATGCGCTCATCGTAAAGGGTATCATCGCCCTCCTCATCCGTGTGTTGAGCGGTCATACCCCAACCGAGATTATGGATGCCGACCTCTATTTCGTAGAGAAAATTGGTCTGAAAGACCATTTGAGTCCAACCCGCAGCAACGGTCTTCTGGCGATGATCAAGCAGATTCGCATGTACGCCTTTGCCTACAAGACCAAGGAGGCAGAGGCTTAACCGCCTCTGATTATATTATATATAATAAGGTATATTATAATGCGCAAATTAAGAACGATAGAGATGAACCGCCTCACCCTGGAGGAATTCAAGGAAGCCGAGAAGCTGCCCCTGATAGTGGTCCTGGATGATGTGCGTTCATTATATAATGTAGGAAGTGTTTTCCGCTCCTGCGATGCCTTCCGTGTAGAGGCGGTGTATCTCTGCGGAATCACCGCCACCCCTCCCAATGTCGAGATTCATAAGACGGCATTGGGTGGCGAAGACAGCGTGGATTGGGAATACTTCAAGACTACCGAAGAGGCGGTAGAGAAGTTGAAGCAGAAAGGCTACTTTGTATATAGCATCGAGCAGGTAGAAGGCTCCACCAAGCTCCAGAACCTGCCTGAGGCTCACCCTTCCCTCTCCAAAGGCTACGCCGTGATTTTCGGTAACGAGGTGAAGGGAGTCAAGCAGAGCATCGTAGATATGAGCGATGGCTGTCTGGAGATTCCCCAGTTCGGTACCAAGCATTCCCTGAATGTCAGCGTCACCGCCGGTATTGTAGTCTGGGAGTTTGCCAAACTCCTGAAACTATAAGTTGAGTTCGTGCCAAACTTGCGTTTTTGCCAAGTTTGGCACGAACTCATTTGGTAATAACAATGTGTAAAAATCCCCCAATGAGGGATAAAAATGATTAAATTCATCCCTCAATGAGGGAACTTTTCAAAAGAATTCATCCCTCATTGAGGGATTATTTGTATCTTTGCTGCAGTTTTAAACAATATTCATCTAAAAGAGCAAGATATGATAGACAATAAACTTTATGAATACATGGCGGAGTTATTGAAACGTACTCCGCTTGATTTCATCAGATATAAATATGATGAAATCAACTGGAATGGACGATTAGTAGGTATCGTTGGTCCGCGAGGTGTTGGAAAATCCACCATGATACTTCAGCGCATCAAGCTGTCTAAGGAAGGCCATCACCTGTATGTGTCTGCCGACAACATCTATTTTTCAAATCATTCCTTGATTGACTTTGCTGACGAGTTTATCAAGGAGGGTGGTACACATCTTTATATAGATGAAATTCACAAGTATGCCGGATGGAGCAGAGAACTGAAGCAAATTTACGACATGCACCCATCCCTGAACCTTATCTTTACCGGTTCATCGGTCTTGGATATCAAGAAGGGCGAAGCTGATCTGAGTCGTCGGGCGCTGATGTATATGATGCAAGGCTTGTCGTTCAGGGAATACCTGCAACTTTTTGAAGGCATCAAGACCAGAGTTTTCAGTCTCGACGAAATACTCAATCACCAGGTAGAGATTCCGGGGTTGGACCATCCATTGCCTGTTTTCAGAGCGTACCTCGACCATGGCTATTACCCATTTGCCATAGAGGGAGATTTTACACAAAGAATGCTGCAGGTGATAGACCAGACGATAGAAGTTGACATTCCGCAATATGCTGATATGAAAGCTTCAACAGCACGCAAGCTGAAGCGTATGCTCGTCATTCTTTCCGGGTTGGCTCCCTACAAGCCAAGCGTAGAGAACCTCGCCACAGAAATAGGGGTAAGTAAGAACAACGTGCCTGATTATCTCGTCTATCTGGAGCGTGCAGGAATGATAGGTCTGCTCAGAGATGATACTTCGGGAATGCGCAATCTGGGGAAGGTGGAAAAAGTTTATGTAGATAACCCAAGTCTGATGTCAGTACTTACCTCTAATCCCAACATAGGAAACATAAGGGAAACTTTCTTCTACAATCAGATGAGAGAAAAACAAGACGTTACTTCCTCCAGGGTTTCCGACTTTACCATTGGTGATTATACCTTTGAGATTGGCGGAAGGAAGAAAGGTAAAAAGCAGATAGAGGATGTAAAAAACGGACGTATCGTAAAAGACGATATAGAGACGGGGCATGGAATCATCATCCCTCTCTGGTACTTCGGCATGAATTATTAGAGTCGTGAACTTGCGAAACTTCAGAATAAAGAAACTTTACACCCCTGGCTTTCGGAAAGAGAATTTCGAGAAGCAGGAAGACTGGCGCACCGGCGGGGGGACACCATATTGAATCATGGTTATCCTGTCGCGCTCGCTGGATATTTCCAAGAACGAGTTGGCACGCTACTTCACTTCATGCCTAGACTCCACCTTCCGTCTCTGGCTTGCCGAGGTACGTCTTTGCAGCTTCTCTGCCCGCACCTATCTGTACCGCATTTTCAAGTTAAAGGAAGGCTGTACTCCTACCGAATGGCGGGAGAAAATGGCTGAAAATGTAGCCTCGGAGGGTAAAAAGCAGGATTAACCATTTTTCGATAAATAACAGAAAAACGCATTGCGAAATGAAAAAATACGTTAAAAAGGGTGTCGCATTCATAGGAATGCGACACCTTTTTCATAGGAATGCGACACCTAAACATAGGAATGCGACACCTTTTTTGAAAAAAAAACACTATCTTTGCACCATGGAAAATATAATTCAGACTTTCACGAAAGAGGAACAGGCTATTCTTATAGTGGCATTGTGTCTTCTGTTGTTCGCCATAGTCATGGGCTATGCCATGGTTCAAGACTACAGGATATATCTTGATGAAAACTACAAGGCTCGCTACAGCTTCTTTGATTTCATCAAGAGAGAAAGATTCTATATCTATCTGTTTCTCGGACAGGCTTTCGTCATCATCCTGGGAATGACAGTATATCTGATGGCAATGAGAGAATAGGTGCTTCGGTGGATAATGCCGCTGCATAGTGGCAAGATTTGGCTGAATGCGCAAAAGTATTTATTTTTACAAGAAATTATTAATTCAAAAACAAAAAATATGAAAAAGAATTTTGTAAAATCGAGATGGTTTTTCACGATGCTCTTGTTCGTGACAACCATGATTATGCCATCCATGATGTTGGCGAAAAGTATTCCTCTAGCCATACCGGAAGGTAAAGGCACCGTAGACGAACCATATCAAATTAGTAACCGAGCCGAACTTTATTGGTTTGCAGGTCTGGTGAATGGTACGCTTCCAGACGGGGGGGAAAAGAATTTATCTGCCAATGCAATCCTCACGGCAAACATTATCGTGAACACAGGCGTTCTTGACGCAAATAAAAATCTGGTAAGCAAAAGCGACCTTACAGAATGGAAACCTATTGGTGCTCGTTGGTCTTCATATACTGGCACCTTTGATGGCCAGGGATACACCATCAGCGGATTGTATTTCAATAATCCTACCTCATCTTATGCTGGCTTGTTTGGCAGTATAGGAGCCAACGGCAAGATTTCCAACGTAGGAGTTTTGGATTCATATTTTCAGTTCAGAGAGTTTGGGGGAGGTGTATGCGGAGTGAATTATGGCACTGTCAGAGATTGCAAAAATACAGGTTCTGTCAGAGGATTAGCAGCAATAGGCGGCGTGTGCGGATTAAATGAAAAAGGCGGAATAATAGAAAACAGCTTTAATGAAGGCACTGTCAGCGGAACAGGTGATAATGTTCAACAAGTCGGTGGCGTGTGCGGCTATAACAATGGCACAATCAAAAGCTGCTATAACACAGCTTCTGTAAGCGGACAAAATTCTGTCGGCGGCGTGTGCGGCTTTAACTCGCGTGGTATAATAACAAATTGCTTTAATGAAGGCACTGTAAGCGGACAAACTTTTGTCGGCGGCGTGTGCGGAAATGGCTGTGGTGTTACAACAACAAATTGCTTTAATGGAGGCATTGTCAGCGGACAAAGTCACGTCAGCGGCGTGTGCGGATATGACTATAACTATGATGGTACATTAACAAATTGCTATTATCTTAGTGACACAGCCAAAGGCGGTATAAACGGAAAAGATGTGAGTGGCAAGGCAGAGGGAAAGTCCATAGAGCAGTTTAAGAGCGGTGAGGTGGCTTATTTGCTCAACGGAAGTACATCAGAAGGCGAACTGGCTTGGTACCAGAAACTAGGCACAGATGCTTATCCTGTACTGACAGCTACAAAGGGTAATACAGTATATAATGGATCATTCCATTACTGCGACAATACGGCTGCCTCATATAGCAACAGCACTTCTGAGGATGTGCTGGTTCACCAAATGTCTGCCACCTTGGCAAGTCCTGAACATGACGCCGACAAACACATCTATCACATGGACTGCCGCAACGAGGGCTGTACTCTGCATAAGTATGTAGCAGACAAGGCTGGAAACATCGAGGTAACAAAGGATGCAAACAACAAGTTTGTGGCTACCGAAGATCTGACACTTACCGACGGCGAGGACTTCAAGGACTATGAGCCATTCATATCCAAGACCATCTCTTATAGCCGAAATATCCCTGAAGGTTCTACATGGGGAACGCTCTGCTTGCCTTTCGCCATTGTCCAGAGCCAGGTAAAAGAATGTAAGTTCTATAGTCTTACAGGTATTGATAATGATTGTATCACTCTTGAGAGTTATGAAGAGGGCATAATCCCTGCCGGCACTCCGGTGCTCTTCAAGATGAATGAGGGTAAGACATCACTTAGTCTTTCTGCAAGCAATGCAGAAATTGCAACTGCCCCAACAGTAGCAGGAACAAACACAGATGTCAACCTCGTAGGTTCATTCACCAAGATTGGCGGCAATGGCAATAAGGGTCTTGCAGAATACGACTACATCATCGGTAAGGATAGGTTCTGGCGTGTCTCTGACTTGGATGGTGGCAATCGCGTGGGCATCAAACCAATGCGTGCATACATCCATCCAGCCACAGCATCTCAGGCAAGAGCAGCCATGCTGAGCATCGGAAAGGGTGAAGGCACTACTGCCATTGACAACCTCAACGCTATCAGCAACGATGCCAATGCAGAATACTATGATGCGAATGGTCGTCGTACCAATGGTCTGCAGAAGGGTCTGAACATCGTGAAGCGTGGCAGCAAGACTTATAAAATCATGGTTAAGTAAAGAATTTTAAAATCAAAAGGATATGAAAAAGAAAGAATATACAAAGCCAGAGATGCAGGTGGTAAACATCACCTCTTGCACTCTCCTCGCAGCATCTACTATGGGTCAAGGAAGTGTTGATAGCGGTAGTAGTCCAGCAAAAGATGATGATGGCTGGTATTATGGTGAGTAACAGTCTTTATAACGCCTAACGGCAAAATACAAGGGTCTATATGCCACGAAGAACAGGTGGCATATAGACCCTTTCGCCCTTCTCTTATTTCAGATATTCTCCGAAATCAGTCAATCTCATGTCACCCTTCTTCAGGAAGGTATCGTGCATGGCGAGGGCAGCACGCATGCTCTGTGGCTCGTGGCCCTTCTCGGCAAACTTCAGATACTCGCGGAGCATAGGGCGGTAATCTGGATGGGCACAGTTTTCGATAATCTCTTTGGCACGGCGCAATGGGCCCTTGCCACGGAGATCGGCTACTCCCTGTTCGGTAACAATCACATCCACATCATGCTCGGTACTGTCCACATGACTGCACATCGGAACAATGGCAGAGATGCAGCCGTTCTTGGTGGTACTCTGTGTGGTGAAGATAGAGATGTAACCATTGCGCTCGTAATCGCAGGAACCGCCGATACCATTCATCAGCTTGCTGCCGCAGATATGGCTGGAGTTCTCATTGCCGTAGATATCGCACTCAATGGCGGTGTTCATGGCGATGACACCCAGACGGCGGATGACCTCAGGAGAGTTTGAAATCTCGCTCTGGCGGATGGTGA
Source organism: Segatella copri (assembly GCA_021628325.1). GTDB lineage: Bacteria > Bacteroidota > Bacteroidia > Bacteroidales > Bacteroidaceae > Prevotella > Prevotella copri_R. The sequence continues at coordinate 29,927 of JAJXAL010000029.1, forward strand.
GATGCTTCTTGAAGTAATCAATATCATCATACACCTCTTTCAATGTATCGTTTGTTACGGTGAGCGAAGAGCAGGAAGCATCCTTGATTCTTCCTTCGCGCATGTATTTTACTACAGCATCCTGAACCACCTCGGTATAAACGCTGAATACCGGCACGTTAGGGTTCTGTCCCAATGCCTCAAGAACGGCATTGGAAGTTACGCCCACTCCGCTCTGCAAAGGCAGGAACTGAGGAGGAATATGTCCCTTCTTCAGGTCGCTGACCAGGAAATCAGCCACATTATGTCCCATCTGTTCCGTCACAGGGTCGAGAGGCTTGAAAGCACGCGCCTCCTCCGGAATGTTGCATTCCACCACACCCACAATCTTATGTGCATCAATCTCCACATACTCCTTACCTATTCTATCGCCCACATTCAAGATTGGGATAGGTGTGCGGAATGGGCATTCGGCTATCTCGTATACATCGTGAAGATAACGGGAAGCTGGACTGTGGAAGGCATTCTTCTCGATGAGCACCTTCTTGGCAAGGCGGACGATGGTAGGAACGATGCCGCCGGCAGAGGTAAGGAATGCCTTGCAGGTAGTTTCGCCTTCTTCCAAATCAGAAACTTCGATGATGGCAAGGTCTATTTCGCCATAGAAACCACGGCGCAGGCGCTCAGCCATGTGGCCGAGGTGCATATCCTCATAATCAATCTCGCCCAGGTTGGTATGAGTTCTAAAATCCTTGTTGGTAGAAAATGGCGCACGGAACTTGATGGCATGGGCTGCTGCCATGTCACCCTCGATACTCTGCGAGGTAGAAGCACCCGTGAGGATGCCCACCTGGAAAGGTCTGCCCGCCTCGTGCTCAGCCACGGCTCTCTTGGAGAGTTCGCGGAAGGTTGCCTTAGGCACGCCGTTTGGTGTGAAACCACTCAATCCGATTGTATCTTGATCGTTAATCATCGCTGCCGCTTCGGCAGCACTCAATCTTGTATATGCCATTTTCTTCTAACTTAATACTCATTAGCGGAACTTATAGCCGCCTTCTTGATAATTGATAACTGTTTGCGGCTGCAAAGTTACACATTATTTTCGATATACGCTAATATTTTGATAATTTTATGCATATATTAGGCAAAAAACTTACAAATAGTGAATAGATATACAAAAATACTTACTTTATGCAAAAAGATAGCCGAATCAAAAAGCCTGATTGTACTTCTCAAATTCCTTTTTCTGTCATTCCATGCCCAATCTGTGCGCTTAAAGTGGCTCTAAATATGTTAAAATTACCACTTAGAGCCACTTTCTTACCAATTCGTTTGGCTTTAAGTGGTATTTTTTGTATATTTGCAGCCAAAACAAGCAGGTTGTTTAACCCATTCACTATATAATATATGACAAAGATAATAGGAAGGAAACGTGAGCTACAACAGCTCGAAGAGGCATACAAAGTAGAGGAATCGCTGTTTGTTGTCGTATATGGTCGCCGTCGCGTAGGCAAGACTTTTCTTGTAAGAGAGGCCTTTGACGACAAGTTGGCATTTTATGCCACAGGTGTCAACCAGGAAAACAAGGATGTACAGCTCATGTATTTCTACCATGCGCTTTGCAAATATTCTGATGCACCCCTTGCTCTGCCAAAGACCTGGCTAGAGGCATTCGATGCGCTCATCAAGATACTGGAAGCATCCAAGGAGCAGAAGAAAGTGGTGTTCCTTGATGAATTATCATGGATGAATGGAGTGGACGGCTCTTTTCTTACCGCCTTGGAATGGTTTTGGAACAGTTGGGCTTCGGCAAGAACGGATATTTTGCTAGTTTGCTGTAGCTCAGCCACTTCGTGGATTATCAACAAGGTTTTCAACAATCATGGTGGATTATATGGTCGAGTGAATCGTCGCATTCATTTGCATCCTTTTACCCTCCGAGAGTGCGAAGAGTTTTATAAGGATAAAAAGATTGCCATGAACCATTACGACCAAGTAATAAGCTACATGGTGTTTGGCGGTGTGCCTTATTATCTCAGCATGCTGGAATCAACCAAGAGCCTGGCGCAGAACATCGATGAGTTGTTGTTTCATCCCGATGGTCAACTCCATCGAGAATACGAGAATCTGTATCAAGCCATGTTCCGCAATGCAGACAACCACTTACTGATAGTAAAAGCCATGGCTGCAAAGAGCAAGGGATCGACTCGCAATGAGATACTGGAAGCCACAGGCTTGCCAAATGCGGGGAGTGCGACTAGAGTATTGGATGAACTGGAACAAAGTGACTTCATTCGCCGCTATACCTCGTTCGGACAGAAGAAGCGCGACGAGATGTATCAACTTACTGATGCATACACCTTATTCTATTTTCATTTCCTGCAGGATGGCAAGAACAACGACAAGCAGTTTTGGCAGCATCATCTGGGCACACCAAAGATAAACTCATGGGCAGGTTATGCCTTTGAGCAGGTTTGCCTGGCTCATGTGGAGCAAATCAAGATGGCGATGGGAATCAGTGGCATGGCTGTATCTACTTCGGGATGGTTCAGCAAGGGCAAGGAGCAAAAAGCTCAGATAGACCTGGTGCTGGATAGAGCTGACCATATCGTAAACCTCTGCGAAATCAAGTTCTCTACCCGGCCTTATACAATAGATAAGCAATATGCCGAAACGCTACAAAATCGCCAATGGATCTTTGAACAGGAGACAAAGACTCGCAAGAGTTGCCAGCAGGTTATGCTTACCACTTATGGTTTGGCAAAAAATCAGTATAGCAGTATCATACAGAGAGAATTGACTATGGAAGATCTGTTCCATTGATATTTTCGAGGAATTTAATAACATTTTGCGAATGATTTGTCGGATATATCAGAAAAATGAGTTAACTTTGCACTCAAAATATAAATAATATAAAAGAAAGGTTCATACAAGATGGAACAGAAATTACTGATTTACAACACTCTCACTCGTACGAAAGAGAGATTCACTCCGCTCCACGCTCCTAACGTGGGCATGTATGTTTGTGGCCCTACCGTGTATGGCGATCCGCATCTCGGTCATGCACGACCAGCCATCACATTCGATATACTCTTCCGCTATCTCAAGCACCTGGGCTATAAGGTTCGCTACGTTAGAAACATTACCGACGTGGGCCACCTGGAGCACGATGCAGATGAGGGCGACGACAAGATTGAGAAGAAGGCACGCCTGGAGCAGTTGGAGCCAATGGAGATTGCGCAGTACTACACCAACCGCTACCACGATGCCATGGAGGCGCTGAACGTACTCCCTCCTAGCATTGAGCCTCATGCCACAGGCCATATCATCGAACAGGAGAAACTGGTTCAGGAAATCCTGGACAATGGCTATGCCTACGAGAGCAACGGCTCTATCTACTTCGACATCGAGAAGTATAACAAGGATCATAAGTACGGTATCCTCTCCGGACGTAACCTGGAGAACGTAATCAACGAGAGCCGCGAGCTGGCTGGTATCGGCGAGAAGAAGAACCAGGCTGACTTCGCCCTCTGGAAGAAGGCTTCACCAGAGCATATCATGCGCTGGCCTAGTCCTTGGAGCGATGGTTTCCCTGGCTGGCACTGCGAGTGTACTGCGATGGGACGTAAGTACTTGGGCAGCCACTTCGATATTCACGGTGGCGGCATGGATTTGATTTTCCCTCACCACGAGTGCGAGATTGCACAGGCCGTGGCTTCTCAGGGCGACCAGATGGTTCGTTACTGGATGCACAACAATATGATTACCATCAACGGTCAGAAGATGGGTAAGAGCTTGGGCAACTTCATTACCCTGGAGCAGTTCTTCACAGGCAATCACGACAGTTTGGAGCAGGCTTATTCGCCAATGACCATCCGCTTCTTCATCCTCTCTGCTCACTACCGCAGCACCGTAGACTTCTCTAACGATGCCTTGAAGGCTAGCCAGAAGGGATTGGAGCGCTTGATGAATGGTTTGAACGACTTGGAGCGTGTGCCTGTGGCTAAGCAGAGCGATGAGCAGGTGAAGAAGTTCGTAAGCGAATTGCGCCAGCGCTGCTACGATGCGATGAACGATGACTTCCAGACTCAACTCGTTATCAGCTATCTCTTCGAGGCTTGCCACGTAATCAACACAGCCCTCGACCACAAGGCAAACATCTCTGCTGAAGACCTGAAGGAGCTTTCAGACACCATGCATCTCTTCACCTTCGACCTGCTCGGTCTGAAGAGTGAGAAGGGAGCCAACAATGATGCCCGTGAAGAGGCTTATGGCAAGGTAGTAGATATGGTTCTCAACCTGCGTGCCAAGGCTAAGGCTGATAAGGACTGGGCTACCAGCGACCAGATTCGCGATGCCCTGGCTGAAGCCGGATTCGAGGTAAAGGACACCAAAGATGGTGTTACCTGGAAATTAAACAAATAATATTTAAAAAGAGGGTGCATCATCAACTTATGACGCACCCTCTCTTTTTATTTTTGTACTGCTGCAGAATCTTTCTTCCTTGCAGCAAGTGAATCTTTCTGTCTGCCAGATATAGAATCCCGCAACATCTTATCTTTCTTACTCTTATATTCCTTATACTCTTTTTCGTAATAATGGGCAAAGTTGGCGAAAGGCTCTGTCGTTACCTCATCGCTCGATGCCGTATAGGTATTTCCGTATGGATCGGATGCCTTGATGATGATTCTGGCATTCGGATTCCTAGGAGTATAATAATATAGGTGGTTCATGATGAGATAACCATTCCCCTTGCTCACGAAGCGATAGGATACACTCTCGCTGTATTTATGATGATAGCCTGCGGCAAAGGCATCCTGCCCCTTTCCGCTGAGGCGCCCCATCAGATATTCTTTGCCATCCTCTACGGCTACCACGCGCCAATGACTGGTAGCATTGAAGACATTGGCTACCAGGATATTCCTGTTGTTTGCCAACTGCCAATCCCTAGAGTATTTCTCGCCGTTGAAATCGGTCTGCGCACGGAACAAGGTCATCTGCTTGCTCTTATCCCAGAAGGTTCCCTTGTAATAGCAGTTGCTGATGCTGGTACCCACAAAACTATAGACATAATATCCGTTCGGGGTGCCGCAGATGTTGATGTTCGACTGCCAAATATTGCCACAGGCAGCAGCATGACAATGCTCCATCACATCCTCGCCCTGATAATTGATCTCGTGGTTGCAGGCAAAATGAGTATGGCCGCAGAAGAGTTCGTAACCGCCCTTAAACTGTTTCAGCAAAGAAAGCAGGAGCGAGAGACGGGAAGAAGAATAATGCCCCTGCTCATTGGCATTGGTCAGCGGCTTTGCCTTGCTGAAAGGCGCATTACCAAAGGTAAAAGGAATATGATAACAGAGTACCACCTTCATATCCTTTGGCGTGAGGGCGAGATCCTGCTTCAGCCACTTCACCTGGCGCTCACGTAATTCTCCAGGAGAATAATAAGACATGCCGCGATGGAAGAAGCAGTTATTGATGCAGACATAATGCACATCGCCACGGTTGAAGGAAAAATCAGTAGGACCGAAATTCTCTTCCCATTTCCTGCGGTAGAGCGCCTTACCATCCTGGTCGTGATTGCCGATGACGGAGAAGAGACGCATCTCTGAAGAGCCCAATGCCTGGCGTATCTGACGCTCCAGTTTGGCGTTGTAACCGCCATAATACTGCACATCATCGCCCATGCTGAGCCCGTAGACCGGTGTTCCGGCAGGCAGCGAACTGATGGTCTGCCTGATGTCCGCCATCGTCTGGGTAGTGAATCTTTCTACATCGCTCTTCTTGATGGGATTATCATCCGGAGAAGTATAGTAAGGGCTGTAGGCATTGGTAACCTGCGGATCGCCGATGACTATCATCTTATAGTGAATCTCCTTGCCGCCCGGCAGTCGGGTGAGGGTGAAGTTATAGGTTTTCTTCCCCTTGGAAACCTTCTGGTAGAAGAAAGCCGTGCGATCGGTCTTAGAATGGGTAGGAACCTCGCAATCAGCTGGAACAGAATAGTATATGAATTTTGCCAGGCTGTCTCGCTTCATCTTATATCTGCCCTGTGCATCGGTTTTCACACAGTTGAATCCATCGCTCACGATGACGCCAGCCACTCCCTTTCCCTCCTTATCTCTTAAAGTTCCGGAGATATTGAAATCCATCTTCTTCACAGGTTTCTTCTTCAGTGTATCAGCAGGCTGTGGCTTGAGCCGGAGAACCGGTGGAGTTTTCACCAGGTTCTGTATCTGTTTCTTGGGGTAGAGCAGGTGCAAGGTGATGCCTATTGCTACGAGTGCGCAGCAAGCAACCGACAGAACCCCTATGTATAATTGTTTCTTTTTCATGAGTACAAAAGTACGGCTTTATTATGGTAATGCAGCATATATTCATTTAAAAAACTCTAAATATTACCTTAGGGTAACTTACCTTAGGGTAATATTTCGTAACTTTGTACCAAATTACTAGGAATATGGCAAAATATCTATCACCATTTCAATTTGGTACATTAGCCACCAATGAGAATTTTATCGACAGACAGGAAGACAGGGCTTTGCTCAAGCAATTACTGTCCTCCCATATCAACGTGATGCTGATTTCACCACGCCGATGGGGTAAATCATCGCTAGTGAAAAGGGCGATGAGCGAATTGGCTGATGAGGATAATAACGTAAGAATCTGTTATATCGATGCCTTCAGCATCGGCTCTGAATCTGAATTTTATCGCACTTTTGCCAGTCAGGTTATAGCTTGTGCTTCCTCTAAAATGGAACGATGGATAGAGGATGCAAAGAAATTCCTGACAGGCGTGATACCGCAGGTTGTAGTAAGCGACCAGGTGACCGACTTCATGGCTTTCGACCTGAAGTTTGTGCCACAGGAGCGTGATAAGATGGCGATTCTCCAACTGCCTGAGTTGCTGGCAAAGGAAAAGGGCATCAGGATTATCGTCTGCATCGACGAGTTCCAGCAGTTGGCTAATCTTCCTGAGTATAAGGATATGGAGGGAAAGATGCGCTCGGTATGGCAGCAACAGCAGCTTACCTCTTACTGCCTCTACGGCAGCAAGCGAAACATGATGCTCAATATCTTCAACAATTCCAATAGTCCTTTTTATCGCTTTGGACAAGTGATTTTCATGCAGAAGATAGCTAAGGAGCATTGGATTCCATTCATTCTGTCATCTTTCGAGAAGACAGGAAAGTCAATCTCTGCAGAGATGGCAGAGCGGATCTGTGATGCCGTGGCGTGCCATTCCTGGTATCTCCAGCAGTTGTGCTATTTTATCTGGAGTTTCACGGTTTCGGAAGTGACGGAAGATATATATCATCTGGGATTGAAACAGGTACTCAACATCAATACCCCGATGTTTCAGAATGATACGGAGAATCTCAGTTCTACCCAGATAGAGATGCTTAAGGCTATAGCCAATGGCGAACAGCATTTCTCTTCGCAAGCCGTGAAACAAATCTATAATCTTGGTAATCCGAATACGATTGTCAAGAACAGGAAAACGCTCCAGAACAAAGATATTATCGAAAAGCAAAACGATGCTTTTGTCTTTGTTGACCCGATATACCGGCTGTGGTTTAAGGAGGAGTATTGTAGATAGAAACTATGTAAATTTAAAGAAATAATATAAGGAGAAAAAAGATAATGGCAAACGATAATAAAGGTCTTACACCGATGATGAGACAGTTTTTCGAGATGAAATCGAAACATCCCGAAGCGCTGCTGCTCTTCCGTTGCGGTGACTTCTACGAAACTTACTGCGAAGATGCGGTGGAGGCATCCCGTATACTCGGCATTACGCTGACCCGACGTAACAATGGCGGTTCTACGGGCACGACCGAGATGGCAGGATTCCCTCATCATGCTCTGGATACCTATCTGCCTAAACTCATCAGGGCGGGTAAGCGCGTAGCGGTATGCGACCAGCTGGAAGACCCGAAGAAGAAACGACTCGAAATAAAAGGTAAGAAGGGACTGAGCCAGATGGACAAGATGGTGAAGCGAGGTATTACCGAACTCGTTACACCGGGTGTGGCGATGGGAGATAACGTACTGAACTACAAGGAGAACAACTTCCTGGCAGCCGTACACTTCGGCAAGACCGCCTGCGGTGTGAGCTTTCTGGATATCTCGACCGGAGAGTTTCTTACCGGCGAGGGAACCTACGACTATGTAG
>JAJXAL010000256.1:0-1291 GCA_021628325.1 Segatella copri
CTGACCCAACGCTTTGATAGAGTGGAGGGTAGAAAAATATATACTCAGACTTTAGCTGCCATGAGTTCCTTGGCTGATACTTACGAAGATTTGTTTGTGGTGGGTAGAAAACTGAATTTGTCTGCTGAAGAGCAGAGTCAGCAATATAGGAGAATGGTGTTTAATGTTCTTGCAGAGAATGTAGATGACCATACCAAGAACTTCTCATTTGTGATGTACCCCAATGGAGAATGGCATATCTCGCCAGCTTACGACATCGTGTTTTCCGCCGATCCTGATTCGCATTTCTATCGTAACCATGAACTTACGGTTCTTGGCAAGCGAAAGAATATAACGAAGCAGGATTTGATGCTTTTTGCACAAAGACAGGATATCAGAAATGCTTCTAATATCATAGAAGAAGTGGAAGACGTGGTGATGAACTTCAAGTCTTATGCCGAAAAAGTGGAAATCGATGAGCACTGGATACGCAAAATAGAACGGGTTTTGGAAGAAATCCGTAAGTAAGCGATTTCATCAGGCAATATTTTTAGCCCCCTTACTCCTTTATCTCTTTCATGTTTGCAGGATTATAGGGAGTCAACTGCTGCATCTCCTGCTCTGTTGCTTCAGGCAAGAAAGGTATCTTGGTTCTGATGCAGAAATCGGTAATGGCGGCAGCTGATTCTTTGGGAGTAGAAGAATCCGGTTTGATGGATTGCTTCTTTTCTACATACTCCTTTTCCGTGATATATAGTTCGGTAATCACATGGATGAGTTGCTGCTGCTTGTCTTTCTTGTGAGAGAAAAGATAGCTGTTGTCAGATTTCTGGAAGAGCAGGTCCTTGAAGGAATAGTAATCTTCAGGACTTATCTGATAGGTTTCCACCACATGGTCGTAGAGATCTGTCTGGGTATAACCGAAAAGCTGGTGCGTCAGATTCTTGTAGGTAGGAAGCTGGTTGATTTCTATCTGACAGATGTTCCGGGTGCTGTCCGTTTGAATACTGCCTATTGTCTGCTGATTGAGCAGGACGAGTTGAGTACCCAGAGAATCTTTCAGCTGATATTTCTTTCGATATTGCTCAATAAGTGTCTTCTCTTCCGGCCAAGGTCGGAAGGTTCCTTTGTCGCTGACCATGAATGCTCGCTTTTTGTCTTCGGAAACGAGTCGGCTGTTGTGAAGATTTCTTTTGGAATAGGCATTGAGATCCGTCTTTCCATTCTTCAGGTTGATGTAATACTCCACGATGCCATCGTTGAAGTATTTCATTACAGAGTCGTTGGTCTGGTAACTGCGATAATATCCCTT
>JAJXAL010000154.1:0-5635 GCA_021628325.1 Segatella copri
TTCTGTCTGGGAGCGCATTCTTCAGATGTGTCGCATACTGGATATATTGGAGCAAAGTTTCTGCGACTGTTATTCCGGTGTCACCCTCCATCCCTTTGAGGGTGGTATGGAGAAGAGCGTCCGCGAAAAGATGCTCTCCGTAGCCGGCTACGATTTCGGGGCGGTGATAAGCGATGTGGGGGAGTGGAAAAGGAGGGAATGAGAAATGGATATTAAAGAAAATCCGTGCAATCCGTGTGAGCCCTTCAATGATACCATACGAAACACACATTAGATAGTTAAGATTTTTTTGGAACTCGATAAGTCCTGAGGCTGTTCTGGCAGTGGAAACTACTGGAACAACTGGGTAGTATATTTTTATTCTTTAATTTATGGATATAGATGAACTTATAACTCAAGGCGAAACTCTGAGAGCTTCGCTTAGAAAAAATGAAGATAGATGGATGTGTTGGTATGAATATGCCAATCATGGAGCTTTTCAAGAATGGGTTCAAAAGACCACCCGCTTTCTTCATACTCACTATCGTGGAGATATTATGATTGAAGAGTTTGAGAAAATAGCATCTCAAAGTCCCTCTCCTAAGGGACATGATAAGTTACTCGCTATCTTAAAGGCATTCAAGGAAATTCCGCAAACGATAACAACTCCTAAAGAAGTGCAAAATGGAGGTATAGTGATTACAAATTCCAATACACAGTCTCAACAACAGGACCAAACTGTCGATATTTTCATAGAGGCGATTGCTGATGAATTGACAGGTAAGCAGATGAAGGAGCTAAAGGCTGCATTGGCAGAAGAAAAAGGAGGAAAGAAAGGTTCTCTGATAGAAAAAGTTAAGTCATTTGGCTTGGATACTCTTTCGAATATTGTAGCTAATATAGTAACCAATCCTGCAATTTGGGGATAATGATTGGAAGTACTTGTGAGAGTCTAACTTTTATTTTTTTTGTTTGCTGATTCTACTGAATTAAAACTAAGATAGAAATTGTTATGGGATTAAGTTCAAATGTTTTGTGGCATCAGACAAAAAAGCCAGGTCTGATGAATATCTTAAAAATAAAGAAGCTTTATTTTTCTTATTGTCTTGAAGATATTTTAGCATCCGACCATTTGAAGGGTATAGCCTTTCCAATGGTAAGTCTTTGTGATTTGCCTTTGTCTGAGTTCGGTGCAGGGAAATGGGCATATGGTAATTATGCTCTTGGCTTTTCACGCAAATGGGGGGTAGAGAAAGGTTTTAATCCTGTGTGCTATTGTCTGAGAGATTCTGAGTTCTTTACAAACCAAATCGATAATTTAGGGAAGGCATTCGATAGTGGCAATATTGACCTGATAGAAAAAGCGATTTATCCATTTTCGTATATGAAGTTTGTTGAGGGACCACTTTTGAAAAAGCGTTATGTGAATTATCGTTTTTATGACGAAAAGGAAATCCGCTTGGTACCTCCAATTGAAGGAATTGGTGATTATCCATATTTCCTAGATGATATAAATTACGAAAAATATAAAAACAAGAACAATGGTAGTTCTGTATTAGGAACTCATGGTGTTCCATTTGAGTACACAGATTTGAAGTATGTTATTGTTGAGTCCGAGCAAAATCGCAATGAAGTGATAGGGTTCTTTCAGAAACAGCATGTTGATTTCTCTCACATTGTTATTCTGACAAAGTCTCAGATACTTGAAGATATAGTTGGAGATAATCACAATGTGGAATTGCCTAAGGTTGATAAACCTAAGGTTAGTGTTGCTCAATTGGCTTTGCAATTAGGAAAAATATGGCAAGAAAATAAAAATAAGTATAAACAATGATACAACCCAAAATTTCAGTATTGTCGGTATGCTATAATGCCGTCTTTGTAATTGGGATGTTGCCTTTCCGTCATTGTTTATGCCCCAGGCGGTCCTAGCCCGCACAAAATGGCGAAGACCTTTGATGGTCCGCCAACCTTAGAGCGTAGCGGTTCTGAACACCGGAGGGCGGTTACATCCTTCCTTCTGAGGTTTCTGTCCCCTACAAGGGGAACCGAAGGGGTCGTAAAGACTATTGAGAAGGCTTGGTTAGAGGTGGAGCTCCCTTTGGAAAGGGAGACGGAGGGATTCGAAAAATCTTATTATAACAAAAAAAATTAAAACAAAAACAATGAATATAATCAAAACCGATATAGAAGGCGTACTCATTATAGAGCCACGCCTCTTCCGTGATGCTCGTGGCTACTTTTTCGAGAGCTTCAGCGAGCGAGAGTTTGAAGAAAAAGTTGCCCCAATCCTGGGGCACAGTGTACACTTCTGCCAAGACAACGAGTCAATGAGTAGTTATGGCGTAATGCGTGGTTTGCATTTCCAACGCCCACCATATACCCAGAGCAAGTTGGTACGCTGCGTAAAAGGTAGAGTACTTGATGTAGCAGTGGATATTCGCAAAGGCTCACCAACCTATGGTAACCATGTAGCTGTAGAACTGACAGAAGACAATCATCGCCAGTTCTTCATTCCAAAGGGTTTTGCTCATGGTTTCGCCGTTCTCTCAGAAACAGCAGTCTTCCAATACAAGTGTGATAACTTCTATCATCCAGAGGCAGATGGAGGTATTTCTATTTTGGACGAATCTCTCGGTATCGATTGGAAAATCCCAACAGAGCATGCCAATCTCTCTGAGAAAGATACAAAACATGCTATGCTGAAAGACTTTGATAGTCCATTCGACATCAATGTAGATTTATACAAGTAAACAAGATACGAATCATTTAACATTAAGACAATGAAAGGAATCGTATTAGCAGGTGGTAGCGGTACACGCTTGTACCCCATCACAAAGGGTATCAGCAAGCAGTTGATACCAATCTTTGATAAACCGATGATATACTACCCAATATCAGTATTGATGTTGGCTGGTATCCGTGAGATACTCATTATTTCAACCCCATTCGATTTGCCAGGCTTCAAACGCCTCTTTGGCGATGGAAGCCAGTTAGGTGTGAAGTTCGAGTATGCAGAGCAGCCATCACCAGATGGCTTAGCCCAAGCTTTCATTATCGGAGAGAAATTCATTGGTCATGATTCCGCTTGCCTCGTATTGGGCGATAATATCTTCTATGGTGCAGGATTAAATCAGATGCTGCATCAAGCAGTTGTAGATGCAGAGCAGAATAACAAGGCTACCGTTTTTGGCTATCGTGTAAGTGATCCGGAGCGATATGGTGTTGCTGAGTTTGATGAGCAGGGCAATTGCCTGAGCATTGAAGAGAAGCCTGAGCATCCAAAGAGCAACTATGCTGTGGTAGGCTTATACTTCTATCCTAACAAGGTAGTAGAAGTAGCCAAGCATATTAAGCCATCCGCTCGTGGCGAGTTGGAAATAACAACGGTAAACCAGGAGTTCTTGAAGGATAAACAGTTAAAGGTACAGACCATGGCAAGAGGATTTGCCTGGCTCGATACCGGAACCCATGATTCCCTTTCTGAGGCATCTACCTTTATTGAAGTCTTGGAGAAACGCCAGGGCTTGAAGGTTGCTTGCCTGGAAGGAATTGCATACCGCCAAGGTTGGATTACTGCAGAACAGTTGAGAGAGAATGCTCAGCCTATGCTGAAGAATGACTATGGCAAGTATCTCCTTTCAATACTTGATGAGAAAGATCAAGCATTAAAAAAGAATTTGGAATTTTAAGCAGAAAATAATTATGGCAGGTGAAATGCCTGGGGCTTATTTTATAAGCTACTTTTCGGCTCTTGGTATGGATCCTGCCTTTCTTAAAATATAAAACGATGAATATATTAAAAACAGAAATAGCTGGCGTACTCATTATAGAGCCACGCCTCTTCCGTGATGCTCGTGGCTACTTCTTCGAGAGTTTCAGCGAGCGAGAGTTTGAAGAGAAAATCTCTCCAATCTTAGGTCACAGTGTTCACTTCTGCCAAGACAATGAGTCAATGAGCAGTTATGGCGTGATGCGAGGCCTGCACTTCCAGCGCCCACCATATACCCAGAGCAAACTGGTGCGCTGCGTAAAAGGTAGGGTGCTTGATGTAGCAGTAGATATCCGCAAAGGATCACCAACCTATGGCAAGCATGTGGCTGTAGAACTGACAGAAGACAATCATCGTCAGTTCTTCATTCCAAAGGGCTTTGCCCATGGTTTCGCTGTTCTCTCAGAAACAGCAGTCTTCCAATACAAGTGTGATAACTTCTATCACCCAGAAGCAGATGGAGGTATCAGTATCCTAGATGATACCATCGGTATTGATTGGAAGATCCCAACAGAACATGCTAATCTCTCAGAGAAAGATACTAAGCATGCGATGTTGAAGGACTTCGATTCTCCATTCGATATCAACGTAGATTTATACAAATAGGGTCTTATGGCAGATAAAGAAGTTTTAGAGCGAATGCTCTAATGATATGGATATTACCATTTCGGAGATTGATTACAACGACCCCATGACTTTCTTTGATATAGAGAAGGTAATAGGAAAGGTAATCAGTAAAGAGTTGAAGAGTAATTCTCTTAAATAAAAACCGCACCGTCTCCATTTGGGGACATATGGGTAATGATGACAAATGTTGCTATTCTGATTCTACATTCTGTTGGCGATATTCTGTTTAATAAAAGAAATACTTAAAAAACGGATATGATGAAAAATATAGATGAAATAATTTCTGCGTTATATGATGGTATTCTTCAAGAGTCTGAGACTATTGAGTTTAAACGCACTTTGCCCAAAGATTTTCCCCAAATGGCAAAGATTATTGTCGGTATCGCCAATAGCGGAGGAGGTTATCTAATTCTAGGTGTTACAGACCAGGTAAAGAATGGTAAAATGATAATTGGTATTGATAATCCTGAAGAAATACTGAAGATACTTTCTCGAATTATCACGGAATATACTATAGGAGTACAAGGTAAACCTTATTTAATTACTGTAGAGACAAAAAATATTGTTGTTTTCGAGATAAAGAAGACTGAGATTAAGGCTTACTATAGTCGTCGCAAAACCTCTCCAGAACGATTGATAGCATATACCAGAATTTCTCATGACGGTTTGAAGATTAAAGAAATAGCTGGTGAAAAGAAAAATTATGCAATAGTCTATAAGTATATGACCTTAGAAGCATTTATGATAAGTTTGTATGCCAAGACATGGAGATTCTTTGAGCCGAACAAGTGGAACGACAAGTATGAGCAGCGCTTTTATTGTGCTAAATATACAATTGATGGCGCAGATGATACCAACAGAGAAGTTGCAGCCTATCATGGAGAAGCATAAGAAGTCTTTAGCACAAGTAGTTTTACGTTGGGATATAGAACGAGGTTGTTTCCCTCTTCCTAAAACCAAGAATCCAAAGAGATTGGAAGAGAATTTCAACATCTTTGATTTCTCGTTAACTACAGAGGAAATTGAAATAATCTCTTCTCTTAATTATGATAATCAGTTTTTAGTAGAATCTAAAATTTGTCCAGGTCTATGAGTATAAAACATAAAATAGCAGGTAAGATTAATGGAGTCATCCGCAGAACCTGTTGGTTTAATGAAGAAATGTTTCCTGATTGCCGTAAGTTTTGGGAATATAACCAAATTCGAGAGTGTAAACTAAACTGTGTCAATCTACAATAAAAGTAGTTTAACACAGTT
>JAJXAL010000155.1:0-5421 GCA_021628325.1 Segatella copri
AACTGCAAGTATCTCGTAGCCTACAAGGGCTGGGATGATGATTTCGATACCGATAACGGTTTCTCAGGAAAGGTGCAGTATGGTCTTTCTCTGCGCGACAGCAAGATTGCCGATACCTCTCAGAGCAACGGTTTCGAGAGCGACAACTGCGCTGATGGTGCTACCGTGGGCCCTCGTACCAAGGCTACCTTCTCTAACATCACCTTCGTAGGTCCTAAGGTATTGGATGACAAGTTCCAGAACACCACAGATTATATCACTGCCGGAGCATACAATCCAAACAACGGGTCAGCTCTCGGCAAGTTCCAGTCAGCCATGCAGATTCGTCGTTCTTCTAACCTCAACTGCATCAACTCTGTAGCCTTAGGCTGGCCTATCGGTTTGATTGTTGATGGTGAGAAGGGTGAAACCGTGAAGGATGCCAAGGATGGCAAGTTCAAGCTTCAGAATGTATATTTCGCAGGTATGGATGCCGTTGGTACTGATGCCAACAAGAAGTATGAGGATTATCTCTACGATGCTGCAAAGAAGCAGGATATCGACAAGAATCAGAAGTCATACAGCAACACCTTCTTCTTCTCAGAGCAGAGCAACAAGTATTTTGATTCATGGACTTCATTGGTTGGTGCAGATGGCTATACTCCTATCGCAGGAAGCCCATTGCTTGGTGCCGCAAGTTTCGCTGGCTGGACAGGTTTCGACACTGTAACCTACATCGGGGCCTTCGATGGCAGCAACAACTGGATGAAAGGTTGGACCAACTTTGACCCTCAGAATGCGAAGTACTAGAAAAAGATTAGTACCGGAACAAGAATTAGAATCGCTAATTTCTATTTTGACTATAAGGTTTTCTTTTATTGGGGCATGGCGCAGTGATTTGCGCCATGCTTTTTGTATGCTCGGCATGAGCATTGTCTAACGGGTGGAAGTCCCGAGTAAGCCCTAATAGCGGGAATTACATAGCCAAAGGCAAGGGTGTCCATCGTGAGTTGGAATCTGAAAGAAGCCGGCGGCAAACATCTGACCTAACGGACAGAAACTTCATATAAGGCATGTGACCGTGGGTAAGGTTGCAAAAAGAACCAAAGCCCTATAGCTATTCGGAACGGTCGGTGTAGATGAAGTGGGTATAAGATGGAAAGACAATGCCCTTATCCGAGGAGGTCTCACGGACACTTCAAATAGTTTTTTTTTGTACGAAAGAAGTGGAGTAAAGCTTGCCGTGAGAAGTCAGCAGACGCCATAGTAGTGCAATAGTCGATAACGTTGCACGAAGGGCTGAACCTAACAATTAAACGATAGTAATTGAAACATACCTCATGAAGGAAAGAATGCAGAAAACATTATCCCAAGTTAATGGCTGCCCCCAAAGAGATAGGTCGGAAACCGAATGGTATGGGGGAGTGCAGACCTTTATGTGGATGTGTGAAGACAACATCGTGGAAGTACCATTCGACAAGGAACACCTTTTCGAGCAAATCCTTAGTCCCACAAATCTCAACCGAGCCTACAAGGCAGTGATGAGAAACAAGGGCTGTGGTGGTATCGACAAGATGTCGTGTGAGCAGCTGCTCCCATGGCTCTTGACCAACAAGGATGAACTCATCCGTTCCTTGATGGACGGTTCTTACCGTCCGAACCCAGTGAAAAGGGTAGAAATCCCCAAGGACAATGGCAAGATGCGCCTGTTGGGAATACCTACAGTGGTAGACCGTCTGGTGCAACAAGCCATAAACCAAGTATTGACTCCCATCTATGAGAACCAATTCTCCAAGACGAGCTACGGCTTCCGTCCGAGAAGAGGATGCCATGACGCACTACGAGGAGCGCAAAGGATAATCAACGAAGGTTACATATATGTAGTGGACCTTGACCTTGAACGCTTCTTCGATACCGTGAGCCATAGCAAACTCATAGAAATCCTCAGCCGTACCATCAAAGACGGCAGAGTGGTCAGTCTTATACACAAATATCTCCGAAGTGGTGTAATGAACAAAGGCTTGTTCGAAGCGAGCGAAGAGGGAACTCCCCAGGGTGGACCACTAAGTCCATTGTTGAGTAACATAATGCTCAACGAATTGGACAAGGAACTCGAACGCAGAGGACTTCCCTTTGTACGCTATGCCGACGACTCGATGATATTCTGCACGTCTAAAAGGGCTGCAATGCGAGTGAAGGAGTCTATAACCCGATTTATAGAGAATGTTCTATATCTCAAAGTCAACAAGGAGAAGACCGTAGTGTCGTATGTGCACGGAGTGAAATATCTCGGCTACTCCTTTTATGTGATGAAAGGCAAATGCAAACTCACGGTGCATCCGAAGTCCAAAGCCAAGATGAAGTCAAGGTTGAAAGAACTGACAGGTCGCAGCAACGGATGGGGATATGCCAAGAGAAAGCAGAAGCTGAAAGAATACATAAGAGGGTGGGTCGGTTATTATCACCTTGCTAATATGAAGCGTCTCTTGCATGAAACGGACAAATGGTTAAGACATCGAATACGCATGTGTATATGGAAAGCTTGGAAACTCCCGAAGACAAGAATGAAGAACCTTGTCCGATGCGGCATCAACAAATATGATGCAAGAAGATGGGGGTATGTTAAGGGATATTGGAGAGTCAGTAGCTCACCGATAATGCACCTTGCGGCTTCATCACAGAAACTGCACCAAGCAGGCTATCCAACGCTGATGGGGTCATATCTCGAATGGCACCCAAAATAGGAACCGCCGTATGCGGAACCGCATGTACGGTGGTGTGAGAGGTCGGTAAACACGAAAATAGGAGATAAACATCTATAATTAGTGTTTACCTCCTACTCGATTTGTGGCGCATAAGATTATATACATGGAGGTTAGTCCTAAAGGTTACTACAACAACATTAGTGTTATATATAAAGTGAACACCAATAAATAACAAAGGAGTGATGAAGTTGGATTTTCAACAACATCTCTCCATTTTTTACTTTTTTTATTGCAAAAAAAGAATGATATTGCGAAGGAATAGCTATCTTTGCAATTTTATAATAAAATCGCATAAGTATGCCAACAAACAAGAATGCTCAACTAAGATATAAGATAATGGACAGATGGTTCAGTAACTTTAAAATGTAAGACAATGAAACAAAATATTATAGACCGTATCAATCATTTGGCTAACGAAAAGGAGCCTTTCCTTTTTGTCATCAACTATGCAGGTTCGGAAGCATACATACGGAAGCTGTCTGAAATAGCTATCGATGAATGCCTTTATGACTTTGAGGGTATAGCCAATGTAAAACGGCAGTCACTCTCTTCGGCTACCAAACATCCGACGTGGAAAGTGTTTGAGCCAAATTTTGAAGATTACACGAAAAGTTTTGAAACCGTCAAAAGCAATATCTTGCGTGGAAACAGTTATCTTGCCAACCTTACTTGTAAGGTTGCTTTGGACTGCAACCTTACGTTGGAGGACATCTTCCTACGTGCTAAAGGCAAGTATAAGATTCTACTAATAGACAATAATAGCAATAGACGGTTCGTGTGCTTCTCGCCGGAAACATTCGTGAAGATAAAGAACGGAATGATATATTCTTATCCGATGAAGGGCACGATTGACGCGTCCTTACCCGAAGCAGAGCAAGTGTTGATGGGAGATAAAAAAGAAGCAGCCGAACATGCTACCATTGTGGATCTGATTCGAAATGACCTTAGCCGTGTGGCGGAGCATGTAAGGGTGGATAAATACCGTTATATTGATGTGCTCCATACCAATAAGGGGAATATTCTCCAGACCAGTTCCGAAATAAGCGGCAAGTTGCCAACTGGTTATCAAAAGCACATCGGAAACATATTGGATGCAATGTTGCCCGCAGGTTCCATAACAGGTGCGCCAAAGGACAAGACTATGGAAATAATCCATGAGGCGGAAGGCTATGACCGTGGATTCTATACAGGAGTCATGGGTATATATAATAATGGTGAACTCAACTCGGCTGTAATGATACGCTTTCTTGAAAATGACGGTATAGGAACGTATTTCAAGGCAGGAGGAGGCATTACTTCGAAGAGTGATTGCAGAAAAGAATACGAGGAAGTGTTACAAAAAGTGTATCTTCCTTTTGAATAGAACTGATTTTAATATGGCACAGCAATTCGTAGAGACAATAAAGATTGTGAATGGAAAGACACAAGCTCTTGCATACCATCAGGAAAGAATGGAAAGAACGATCTGTAAGTTCTTTCCTTCATTATGCAATGCGTCTATGCCTTCATTGGAAAAACTGATAAATCCAACGGAAAGCATGGATTTTTACAAGGCGAGAGTGGTGTATGGCGAACAAGGTGTTGAAGCAGTAGAATATGCTCCGTATTTTATTCGAAACATAAACTCCCTTCAAGTGGTCGCAGACGACACGATAACGTATGGCTACAAAAGTACCGACCGCAGTCGCCTCAATGCCTTGGTCGCACAGAAAGGGAACCGTGACGACATCATCATCGTCAAACATGGACTTTTAACGGATACCTCATTCACGAACCTTGCCATATTTGACGGCAAACATTGGGTGACTCCCAGACATCCCTTATTGCCAGGCACAAAAAGAGCCGCACTATTGGACAAGGGAATGATACAAGAAGCAGATATTACATTGGAAGATTTGCGAAATGCCAACAAGGTAAGTCTTTTTAATGCAATGATTGAGTTTGGTGAAAGAGAAATAGCAATGGAGAATGTCCACTTCTGAACATTCTCTATTTCTTCTGATATACAAGATATTTTATGGTTGTAGCGAACATGGCTACTAAAATATTTGGCGTTATCAAATAAATACCATATCTTTGCAACCGCAAGAGTTGTTTGAACCATTATGCAAAGTAAAGCAGGCAGAAGTAGTCTGACTTTCGCTAAATCGTTACCATAAATAAAACAGTCGAAACAACTATGCTGATTATTAGACTGATACAACTTTTTTGATTATCCTCTGCAAAGATAGCAAAAAAAAACAAATTAAACAAGGTTGTTTTAAACAAAGTTGTTTAAAACTAGCATTTTTATTACGAATTAACTAATAGTCAATGTATTACGGGTAAGACACCAAAGAATTTAACGGGGAGATTTTTAAAACACGGACAAATTGAATTTGTCCGGATGGTTGTCCGACAGGCTTATAAGTACTAGAAAATCAACACGTTATGAAGTTCCGGACAATTTGTCCGGACAAATTCAATTTGTCCGTGTTATTTTTTTATGAGAAAGGAAGAAGAAGAAAAAGGGGGTTACGGATTGAGACGAGAACCTGTTATCCGAGAAGCTATAACCTGGCACCCGAGAAACTATGATTTAGCACATAAGAACCTATGTTTTCCGACCCACAAAACTATGACTTAGATTTTTTAACATAAAGCTCTAAAGCAGCTAAAGGAGAATAAGAGAGGTTGG
>JAJXAL010000030.1:0-37745 GCA_021628325.1 Segatella copri
TCAGCTGTTACTGCTTTTTTTGAATTATGCAAGGTATAAACGCGGAGCCGCTTACGAATTGTCTTACTGAACTACTTGAGTCACTACCCTTCCACTGGACTTACCGAACCCAGACTTGCTCTTTTGGTAAAGTGAGGGTGTGTCATAAGTTTATGATTCACCCTCTTGACTTTTCCTGATGCACAAAAAAGCACGGAATATTAAACTCCGTGCTCTTTGAATACTAAAATAATTCTATGTCTCTCAACATACCACTTCCTCCATCCTCACCAACTTACCTGCTACAAACTGCATGATGATTTTATGGAGCATTGTACCCTGGCGCAGCGCCTCGACCCTTGGAGCTGCGGCATATCGCTTGATTTGTTCCTCAGCCTCTTGCCATTGTGCTTCTGCCTTAGAAAGTTTGCCAACCTCTGGCTTTGACTCGTAATCTTTCTTCGACAACACCTTCAGCTCCAGGATATAACTATGCTTCGTAGCATAATGAGTAAGATTTGGCAAAAGGAAAAAATCACAATAGCCATGGTTCAACTCTAGCTCCGGTGCAGTATAATAGTAATTGTTCAAATTCAGATATGCCATGAAGAAACCTTGAAGATTACGCTCCGACTCTATGCCGTCACGAACTGACGATACCTTGGAATAGGCATCTGCCATAAACTGTAATCCTTCACGCCACTTACCCTCGTACGCCATATCATAATAATAATCAGTAAGTTGATTGGTATCTACGTATGACCTTTCCTCATACAAGTCCATCAAATAGCCATAGTACTGCTTACGGACATTATTGTTTGGAATACCCAATATCATCTTATCGCCACGAGTTCCCTTGATGGTCAACATACCATAATAAAACAGCAGACTCGTAAATATCTGAGGGTCGGTCAACCTATAGGCAGAAAAGGTTTCTGTCAAAGGAGCCACAATCTGTCCCGTCTCGGCTATCGTGCGGATAACACCTTTGCGGTCGCCATCCAACTTATCCAACTGAAGAAGTTTCTTCATCTTGTTGTAGTCTGTCTTCGTGTTTGGATCTATCATCTGCTTTGGAGCTTCCCCCCTATCTATATAATTTCGGAGATAATAGATGACCATATCACTATTGAACACCTTACTCTGAGTATGCAGAGCATCCTCAGAAAAACAATAGTTATCATACCAAGGTTTCATCTCGTCTATCATCGCCTCGATATCGCTTGCTGCAGGAATACCTCCCACTTCCTTGTAATAAGCAAACATCTTGCGTACTTCCTCCATGGAGAAGCCCAACATCTGATTGAACTCTGGCTTGGTGGAGATATGCCAGCCAATATTGAACCCACTCGTCACATCGTCCAAGGTAACAGGACTGACACCTGTGATGAAAATACGTTCAAACATACCCTTGAACTTCTTGAAGACATCACGGTAGAAGCCATCGGCATGGGTGATTGCCCAATATACATTCTCACCCTGCTCATTGAGCACAGTATTGGTGAAATTGTCATATTCATCGATAATCAGATAGAGAGGAAGGTTCTTGGTGGCAGTCTCATCCTGAAGCAAAGCTAATTTCTCCGTAGCAGAATCAGACTTAAAGAACTTCTCCTTAACATCTTCTGGATAAAATTCCTGATAAACTCGCATGAAGCCATCTAATTTGACACGAAGATACATATTGAAGTTTTCCTCCAACTTGTCGATACTACCACCTACATACGAGAAATCAAGGTGAAGAATCTGAAACTTCCCCTGTAAAGGAGTAGGATGCTTACCTACCCATAAATCACCGAAAAGAGTTTGAAATTTCTCTTTCTTGCTACAGTCGTAATAAGCATGGAGCATACTCAGGAATATGCTCTTACCAAACCGACGTGGACGAATGAAGAAGATGTTGCTAGGTTGGTTTTCCAACAAAGGCAAATACATCGTCTTATCCACATAATATTGATTTTGCTCTATAACAGCCTCAAAGTCATTGATGCCGTAAGGCAAACGTTTCATATTCTGATTCATGATTGCTCCTTTTAATATTTTACCTTTGCAAAAATAAGAAAATTATCTGAATATGCCAAAGAATCTGTCTGTCTTTTCTTTGTATTGCTAAAAATTATTGGTATTTTTGCAATATGAACCCTATATAACCTCCTAATAGTTGAATAGATTTGATGGCTATAGTGATTTTTTCCGAAACTCATTTGTTATAACACAAAAAAGCACGGAATATTAAACTCCGTGCTCTTTTTTGCTTTTATATTTAATCTTGTCAAAACCTTCACCATACACACCGATAACGGCACTCTGACTGACAAAGGCATGGGGATCTATCTCGCTGATAAGACGGAAGATAGCAGGAGCCTGACGCTGCTTGGCAAGCACGAAAAGCATCTTCACATCCTGACCGGAATAAAAACCGCTGGCATTCACTACCGTTACTCCCCTATCAGCATCTACATTGATGCGCTTGCCTATCTCCTCATACTTCTGGGAAATGATAAAGAACTGTACGCTTCGTCTTCTGCTGTTTACCACCTGGTCGATGCAGAATGCCTGAACGCAAAGAACTACATAACCATATAACACCTTCTCCCAATCGTGTACCACCAGATAGCTGGAACTGATGATGAAGATGTCGCATATCATAATCACTCTACCCAGAGAAATGTCGCGATACTTGTTGACGATGGCGGCAATGATATCCGTACCACCCGTACTTCCACCAACCGAGAAACCGAGTCCGATTCCGCAGCCACAGAAAACGGCACCCAGGAAAGCAGCCCATAAAGGTTGGTTTTCCAAGAGATGAACATCACCTAAACGGCTGGAGAAGAAAGAGGTCAGGATGGTTACCACGATAACGGCATAAACGGTCTTGACACAGAACTTAGCTCCCAAAATCTTGAACGCACATATTAATAAGGTGGCGTTGGCGATAAAATACGGAATTTGCACAGGGCAACCGGTTGCCCAATAGATAATACTGGAGATACCAGGAAGTCCGCTTGCTGTTACATTGGTTGGCAAGAGGAACACGTTCCATCCAATAGCGTAGGATATCATACCTATCGCAATCAAAACATAGTCTTGTACAGACTTCCACAAGGGTCGAGGAGGAGTCATAATTAATTTATAATTTACAATTTATATTTTTTTTAAAGCTTTTGCCCTTACAGGGCGTTTTAAATGCAATTATATTTACCCAGGGTGTTGCCCTGGGCTAGGAGCTTCTGCCCTTACAGGGCGTGCTGACTATACATTTCTGGGCGTGTGGGTTTTACCAGAATTTCTTCTGCTGCTCTGACCACTCAAAACCTTGGGTAGCCATTTTGGCTTCTAATGCCGCACGATTCACATTGAAGTGATTACAAATCTCATCGAGTGTTTCAAACTCGTGGTCACGAAGCAGGAAGTTGATGGCGCTTACGAGCATCGGAACATCATTCATTGGTAACTTATCCATTTTAAATTTATAATTTATAATTTACAATTTATAGTGGAGGCACCATGCCTCTTTCGGGGTGCAAAGGTACTGCAAATTTTAGATAAAACAAAAAAAAATCCCGCCAATCTATACGATTAGCGGGATTTTTATAAATTATTGATGATTTACGCATTCACTGCAACTGAAATCCAGTCGAAGACGAATGAGCAAATACCGAATGCTACGATACCTACTGTGCAGATAGCAAGCGCCAACTTGGTTGAGCATGCGCTCTGGAAAGTAGGAAGCGGATTATCGCTGTGCTTGATGAACATAGCCTTCACGATGAGCAGATAGTAGTACAAGCTGATAACTGTGTTTACCAACGCAATGAATACTACGCCGTATGCCCAGGCTCCCAATGTGGTGTGGATGTCGTGAGTTCCAACGGCTGCCATGAACACGAAGAACTTCGAGAACATACCGGCGAATGGAGGAATACCACCCAATGAGAACAATGCCAAGGTCATCAGGAATGCCAGACGTGGGTTGGTCTTGTACAAACCATTGTAGCTGTCCATCTGAACAGTACCGTTGTTGTGCTCCTCAATAGATGAGATGATGGTGAAGACGCTCAGGTTGGCTACTACGTAAATCAATACATAGTAAGTCAGGGCGCTCACGCTCATCGCTGAGTTACCTACCACTGCCAACATGATGTAACCAGCCTGAGAGATAGAAGAGAATGCCATGAAACGCTTCAGGTCGCTCTGACGGATGGCAAACAGGTTGGCGATAGTGATAGAAAGTACAATCACGATGTAAAGCAACACGGTCCAGTACTCTACCATTGGCTGGAACACCTTCATGAGGATAGCGCAGAGAGTAAACGCTGCAGCACCCTTAGATACTACTGACAAGTAACCTGTAACAGTAGTTGGTGCACCCTGGTATGAATCGGCTGTCCAGAAGTGGAAAGGAACCAAGGAAATCTTGAAACCGAGACCACTGAAGAAGAATACCATACCGGCGATGGTCAATGGAGATGCTGAAATAACCTTTGCTACATCATCGAAATACAAAGTACCACAAGCAGCATAGAGCAGAGAGATACCGTAGATCATCACGCCACTTGAGAAAGTAGCGGTAAGGATGAACTTAGCACCTGCCTCAGCAGAATTGTGACGGTACTTATCGAATGCTACCAAGCAAGCCATTGGCACAGATGCCATTTCGAGACCGAGGAAGAACAGGAGGAAGTGGTTAGCACTAACCATCATGTTCATACCGAGCAAGGTAGAGATAATCAGCATATAGAACTCACCCTCCTTGAAGGCTATGTCCTTGCGGCTCAACCACTCCTTAGCCTGTACCATCACGATGAGGGTACCCAGCGCCAGGATGGTCTTCAAGACACCGGCAGCAGGACCTGTTGTGTACATGCCGCCAAATGCCTCTGTGGCTTCTGTTGGGAAGATATTGATGGCAATGTGAGCCACCATCAAGAGACATACCAGAGGATTGAACCACTTACGGTCTGCGCTCTTGGAACTGCAGAAGTCAGCAATGAAAGTGATCAACAGAACTACCATCAGGGTAGCTTCTGGAATCATATTTAAAAATTGACTGTAATTCATTTCTTCTGATATTTATTACATGATTACACTAAAGATAGGACCGACAGCGTCCATGATAATCTTCTCTGCCCAGAGTGGGAACATACCGAGACCTGCAACGCAGGCGATAAGACCTGCTACAGCGATACGCTCGTCCCAGGTGGCATCGTGAAGCTTCTCCAACTTTGGATTAGGAACCTTCTGATAAAGGATCTTACCAACACAACGCAGGATGTAAACCGCTGTTACTACGATAGAGGTACATGCGATGATGGTACATACACGATGGAACATATCTGCATTCTGGAAAGCACCTACGAAGATGGTCATCTCGGCTACGAAACCAGAGAAACCAGGCAAACCGAGGTTAGCCAAACCAGCTACTGCATAACCTACTGAGAGGAATGGAATAATCTTCATCAAACCACCCAGGTAACGTACGTCACGTGTACCAGCCTGATGGTAAATCATACCGATAACGGCGAAGAAGAGGGCGGTCATCAAACCGTGAGACAACATCTGGAGGATTGCACCAGTAGCGGCTGTCTCAGTCATCATACAGAGAGCGAAGAGCACCATACCACAGTGAGATACTGATGAGTAAGCGTTGATGTACTTCAAGTCGGTCTGTACACAAGCTGACAAAGCACCATATACGATAGAGATAGTAGTCAGTACGAGGAACACCTTGATCCAGAATCCGTGAGTAGCAGCTGGCAAAAGGAACATGGCGATACGGAAGCAACCGTAACCACCAAGCTTCATCAATACACCGGCGTGCAACATAGATACGGCTGTTGGCGCACTGGCGTGACCATCAGGAGACCATGTGTGGAATGGGAACAGTGCACCGAGGATACCGAAACCGATGAAGAGCAATGGGAAGAACACGTTCTGCACGCTCTCTGGAATCGCATGAGCACCATTAGTATGGTGAGCGATATCGAGGATTTCGAAGGTCTGAGCACCACTGTAGAAGTAGATTCCCAGGATACCGATAACCAAAAGGGCTGAACCACCCATCAACATCAAAGTCAACTTCATGGCTGAATACTCCTTTGCACCACTACCCCATACACCGATGAGGAGGTACATAGGAATCAGCGCTACCTCATAGAACATGAACATGGTGAACATGTCGACAGAGATGAAGAAGCCATATACACCGATGCTCAGGAGTGTGAACCAGAGGAAGTATTCCTTCTTCATTGGTTCCATCTGCCAGGAAGCAAATGTACCGGTGAACACGATGATAGAAGTCAAGAGAAGCATCACCACTGAGATACCATCCACACCGAGTGAATAGTTGATGTGCAATGGTTCAAACCAAGGCACACAGTAGGTGAAGAGCATCGGAGCTTGGTCGGCTGGCATTGTCTCACGAGCTTCGAGAAATGCAAACACCAAATAGATGGAGAGACCGAGCAATACGCTGGCACCTGCTACCATCACACCACGAACCTGCTTGTCGTTGCGTGCCAACCAGAGGCCGAGCAACATCAGGAGTGGTACTATGACGAATATACTTAAATTCATTTCTTTTCTATTTACTTAATTGTGAGACTTTCATTAAAGAAGTGCTAGCAGGCACAATGTCAATGCTACGGTACCGGTGAGGAACCAGATAGCATAGCTGCGAACATCACCACTCTGCCATGGGCGGATGGTTTCACCTGCCTCCTGTGTACCCCAAGCCATGAAGTTGAAGGTACCATCGATAACGCGACGGTCGAACCATGCGATTGGCTTTGAGAAGCAACCGAAGACAATCTTGTGGGTGAAGAACTGCCAAGCATCGTCGATATAGAAACGGTTCAAGGCTGCCTTGTGCAACTTAGGCATCTTCTTAGCCAAAGTGTCTGCCAATGGAGTCTTCTTAGGAGCATACATGTAAGTAGCCAGACCAATACCGATGATAGCAACGATAACAGAGGTTGTTGCCACACTCATGTCGATATGGATATCGTAGCTCTGACCTGTAGCAGATACGAAGTGACCGAATGGAATCAAACCGCAGAGGCAAGAGATGATGGCGAGGAATACCAATGGACCCCACATCACGAAAGGAACCTCCTGTGGCTTGCGACGGTTCTCAGGATCAAGCTCATAGTAGCTCTGTCCCCAGAAGATGACGTAGTAGAGACGGAACATGTAGAATGCAGTCATACCGGCAACCACTGTCATGAACCAGCCCATGAATGGAGAGAACTGGAAGCATGCTGAGATAATCTCATCCTTTGACCAGAAACCAGCGAATGGAGGAATACCTGCAATCGCCAAGCAACCGATGAGGAAGCAGATGTTGGTAATAGGCATGTACTTGTGCAAACCGCCCATGTACTCCTTGAAGTTACTGCCGATGATGACGATGATGGCACCAGAGCAGAGGAAGAGCAACGCCTTGAACATAGCGTGGGTAAACAGGTGGAAGATACCAGCCATGTAACCCAAACCACCATGGTGGTTATCTACTGCGAAGCAGACGCCGAGAGCTACGAGCATGTAGGCAATCTGAGAGATAGTAGAGAAAGCCAGACCACGCTTGATATCACGCTGGCAGCAAGCTACGGCTGCTGCATAGAATGCGGTGAAGGCTGCAATGTAAGCTACATAGTGAAGAGTCTCAGGAGCATACTGTACCCAGATTGGGAAGAGGCTGGCTACCTGATATACACCAGCTACAACCATGGTAGCGGCGTGGATCAACGCAGAAACAGGAGTTGGACCCTCCATTGCATCTGGCAACCAGATGTGCAATGGGAACATCGCACTCTTACCGGCACCACCGATGAACATAAGGAACAACGCTGTTGGCATTACCCAAGCTGCACCTGCCAAAGCAGAGTTGAGCTCTGGCTGAGCATTCAAGTCGTAGTTGAAGGTTCCTACATAGAAGCTGTAGAACAGGATACCGATGAGGAAGAAGAGGTCAGCGAAACGGGTTACGATGAACGCCTTCTTGCTGGCATGAACTGCAGCATGCTTTGGATAGTAGAAACCGATGAGCAGGTATGAGCAAACACCCACCAACTCCCAGAACAGATACATCTGGAAGATGTTGGTAGCTACTACCAGGCCCAACATTGACATGGTGAAGAGGCTCAGGTAAGCGTAGAAACGCTGCATACCCTTCTCATATTCCTCAACCTTGTAGTTCTCATCGCGCTCAGCCATATAGCCGAAGCTGTAGATGTGAACCATGAAGCTGACGGTGGTAATCACGATGAGCATCAATACAGAGATTGGGCTCAGGCGGAAACCGATGTTGAAGGTGAGCAACTCAGTAAACTTCAACCATGTGAAATTAAATACGGTAACAGTTGGGTACATACCTGTAGAGGCATCACGACCCACTGCAAAGAAGTACTCGTATGCTGTATAGACAGACATGGCGAATACACAGCCCATCAATACGGTACCGATGAGTGCTGCTACCGGTCTTTTCATCTTCATACCCACAAGTCCCAGAACCAGGAAGCTCAGGAATGGCAGAAGAAGTATCAAAAATGCATAATTGTATTCCATTGTCTTTTAGAATTTCATGTTTTCAATACTGTTCACCTGGTCACTGTGATAGTTGCGGTAAACGTTGATAATAATAGCGAGTGCTACGGCTGTCTCGGCTGCTGCTACTCCGATAGAGAACAATGTGAAGAAGAAACCTTCCAACTGTCCTGGGAAGAGAATGCGGTTGAACACAGCGAAGTTCAGGTCGGCTGCATTCAATACAAGCTCGATGGAGATGAGCATGGCAACGAGGTTACGGCGTGTACAGAAGCCATAGACTCCGATGAAGAACAAGAGTGCTGAGAGCACGAAGAAATATTGTACTGGAATCATTTCTTATCCTCCTTTCTTGCGATTAAGATACCACCGATGATACATGCCAACAGGAATACAGAGATAAACTCGAATGGCAATACATAGCCATACTTGTCAGCACCTACCAGTGCAGAACCTACCTGGTCCATTGGCACTTCGGTGTCGGCTACGGTTGCAGCCATATCAATAAAGTGATTCTTCAACACGATGACTGCCAAGGTTACGAAACCAACGAGGCAGACGAGTGCGCGACCTACAATCTTGCTACCCTTGACATGCTCCAAAAGACCCTGGAGGGTACGCTTTGATACCAACTGGATAGCGAAGACATAAAGCATGGTGATACCACCGGCATATACAGAAATCTGAGCTGCACCCAGATAAGTATAGTCGAGCAGGAAGAACATGCCTGCTACACCGAAGAGTACGAACAACAGGAAGGTTGCCGCACGCATGATACGCTTGGTAGCTACGCACATGATGGCTGAGCCAAGGATGACTACTGCCAAGATGACGAACATGAATAAATTTGCTGTTATCATTGTCTAAAGTCCTCCTTACTTAGTCTTGGTGTTAAACTTACCGATTTCCAATGGGGCACCACCATCGATGAGGTTAGGAAGGCTTCCGCCCTTATAAACCTCCTTGTCAAGGTGCATCACCAACTTGTTGCGGTCGAAGACTGCATTCTCGAAATCGTTGACAAACTTGATTGCACCGAAGTTACATGCGTTCACACAGAGCTCGCAGAACATGCAGTCGCCCAAGTCGTACTGGTAATCTACCAGCTTGCGCTTCTTCTTGCCTGTCTCTGGGTCCTCCACCATCTCGGTTACGATCTTGATGGTATCGTTAGGGCATGACTTCTCACACAATGTACAACCCACACACTTGTAAGCCTCGTTCTCATCACGAACAAAGACCAGGCGTCCACGGAAACGTGGAGAGATGTGGAGTGTAGTCTTGCGGTTCTCAGGATACTGCTCTGTGCTCTTTGGTGTGAAGTACTCCTTCATGGTAGTCTTCATACCGATAGCGAGGGTCTTCAAACCCGCTGCAATACCGCCGAAATATGAATTGTTAGACATACTTTCTTATTATTATAATAATGTGTATTAAAGATTATCCGTGGAATCCGAATGCTACGCATACTGTCATCAAGATCAGGATGACCAGTGACAATGGCATCAGATACTTCCACTCCAACTTCAGGATCTGGTCGATACGCAGACGTGGGAATGTCCAACGTACCCACATCAGGAGCCATACCACCGCGAAGGTCTTACCGAAGAACCAGATGAAACCTGGGATGAGGTTCATCAGATTGTCGAAGCCCTCGATACCGATGTTCAATGGCGCCCAACCACCGAGGAATACGGTAGAAGCGATACCAGAAATCACGAAGAGGTTGAGGTACTCAGCCAGGTAGTAGAAACCGAAGCCCATACCTGAATACTCTGTGTGGTAACCTGCGGTCAACTCACTCTCAGCCTCAGCCAAGTCGAAAGGACCACGGTTTGCCTCAGCATTACCTGCTACGAGGAATACCAGGAAAGCCAGGATAGCTGGCACATGACCCTTGATAATCAACCAGTTCCAAGCACCAGTCTGTGCCTCTACGATACCGCTTACCTGCATGGTGCCGGTAAGAACGACTGCAGAAATCAGACAGAGACCGAGAGACATCTCATAAGAAATCATCTGTACGGCACCACGCATGGCAGATACCACAGAGTACTTGTTGTTAGATGCCCAACCTGCAAGGAACACACCCAGCACGCCGATAGAACTTACGGCTGTGATGAGGAATACACCTACGTTGAAGTCAAGAATATGAGCTCCCTTGTTCCATGGAAGGAATGAGAAAGTACCCACAGAGGCAATGATCACGAGGAATGGTGCTATGTAGTAGAGCAGCTTGTCGGCTCTATCTACAGCGAAGATCTCCTTGATCAACATTTTGAGCACGTCGGCAAATACCTGGAAGATACCCCAAGGACCTACACGCATAGGGCCAAGACGGCACTGGAAGTAGGCACACACCTTACGCTCCATGAAGATAAGTACGATAGCGATGAGGGCGTATGCTGTCAAAATACAGATACCCACGAGCACGCACTCAATCAGAATCGACAGGAAGTCGCCCAAACCCAAGGTCTGGCGAAGCAGATTGTCGATGAATGTTGTTACTATACTAAAATCAAACATAATTATCTATCAATATCAGGGATTACGAAATCGATTGCTGCACCTGTAGTGATGAGGTCGGCGATCTTCTGACCACGGAGCATTGGGTCCAAGGCTCCTGTGAGTGAGAGACCCATCGGACGCATCTTCATACGGTATGGACTCTTGTCACCCTTTGAGTCGAGATATACACCAAACTCGCCGCTGGCACCCTCTACAGAGAAGTACCACTGTCCCTCTGGAACCTTGATGATTGGCTTCTGCTTGATGTAGTACTCACCCTCTGGAATGTTGTCGATCAACTGCTCGATGATGTCCAAGCTCTGATACAACTCCTGGATGTGTACATAGTAACGATCCATTGAATCGCAACCGGTAAGGGTGATTTCCTTCCACTCTACCTTGTCGTACATATCGTATGGATGACGCTTGCGGGTATCATTCTTCCAACCTGATGCACGACCAGCAGGACCGGTTACGGCATAGTTGATACAATCCTCATAGTTCATTGGACCTACACCTTCGAGACGGTTGTGAGTAATCACGTTGTCACCGAATACGTCGAGGTATTCCTGAATCATCGGACGGAGATACTTGCAGAGAGTCTTCACGTTCTGAACGAAGTTAGGGTCGATATCTGCCTGCAGACCACCGATACGGTAGTAATTCTGGATCAGACGGCCACCGGTTGTCTCCTCCATCACGTTCAATACGTGCTCACGGTCACGCATACAGTAAAGGAATGCGGTCAAGGCACCCAAGTCCTGTGCGGTACATCCGAGGTACAACAAGTGTGAGTCGATACGCTGCAACTCATCCATGATGGTGCGGATGTAGCGGATGCGGTCTGAGAGTTCGATACCCATAGCCTCCTCGATAACGCCAACCAGAGCGTGGCGGTGCATCATCGCAGAAAGATAGTTCAGACGGTCGGTCAATGCCAATGTCTGTGGATAGGTCATGTTCTCCCACATCTTCTCGATACCACGGTGAATATAACCGAGGTGTGGATAGATGCGCTTCACAGTCTCACCATCAATAACAGTCTGCAATCGGAGCACACCGTGGGTAGATGGGTGGTTAGGACCGATGTTGACAACATAGTCGTTCTCATCAAAGCGACGCTTCTCTGTAGCAACGAGATGTCCATCCTCGCTCAAGGAATACTCCACGGTGAAGTCATCCTCAGGCTCATCAGTGCAAGGGAACTTGTTTGCCTCAGGACTCATATCGAAGTCCTTGCGCAATGGATAGCCCTGGAAATCGGTACGGAGGAAGAGACGACGCATGTCTGGGTGACCCAGGAACTTGATGCCGACGAAATCGAATACCTCACGCTCCAGAAGGTCAGCTACCTTCCAAAGGTTAATTACTGTAGGAATTACATCACTGCCATCCACCTTCTTGGCGATGGTCTTTACTGAGCAGCGCTCGTTGGTCTGAGTATTCTCGAGAATATAGATACATCCGAGACCTTCCTCACCGAAGTCTTCACCGATGATGGTAACAAGGTAGTCGAAATGCTTCTCGTTCTTCAACTTCGCCATTTCAGAAGCGAAATTATCAAAACTCAATTCAATATTATTCAGTTTCATGTTCTTATACCTTATTATATTAATCAGTTAGACCTTTCTGAGGGTCGAAATCCTCAGGTACTTCAGTTACGATGATAGGCTCCTTGTGTCCGAGCTTCTCGCTGTCAGAGAGGTTTTCGTTGCTCAAGCCGCGAAGGCCACCCTTGCTCATAGAGAGTTCCTTCTCATCCTGAGACATCTTGTGGTTAGCACCACCGAAGAATTTCTCAACCTTTACCTTACGCTGCAACTGCATCATACCATAAAGGATTGCCTCAGGGCGTGGAGGACAGCCAGGGATATAAACATCCACAGGAACCAACTCGCTGATACCACGAACCACATTGTAGCTCTTTTTGAACGGACCACCAGAGATGGCGCATCCACCTACAGCTACCACATACTTAGGCTCAGCCATTTCATCGTACAAACGTTTGAAAACAGGTGCCATCTTATTGGTAATAGTACCGGCACACATAATCAAGTCAGCCTGACGTGGAGAGTTACGGGTTACCTCGAAACCGAAACGTGAGAAGTCGTAACGTGCACAACCTACAGCCATAAACTCGATA
This sequence comes from Segatella copri, assembly GCA_021628325.1. Taxonomy (GTDB): domain Bacteria; phylum Bacteroidota; class Bacteroidia; order Bacteroidales; family Bacteroidaceae; genus Prevotella; species Prevotella copri_R. The sequence continues at coordinate 13,178 of JAJXAL010000030.1, forward strand.
CCACAGCAAGAAGTACCGAAGGTCAAAGACCAGAGTGAGTTACTGCGTCCCCAGTTGATGGCAGCATCAAGGGAACCGACTACCACATTCGCACCACCCTCATTGAGCTCCTGCGCAATCTTTTCGAGGGTATCATTGTCCTTAAACTCGTCGTAAGGAATACTCTTGATAGAGGCTCTTTTGTTTACTTCCATTCCAATGCTCCTTTCCGCCAAGCATATGCAAGGCCAAATACCAATACCAACAGGAAGAACCCGATGCTCACGAGAGCCATAGATCCAAACTGCTTAACTACGACTGCCCATGGGTAAAGCAATACTGTCTCGATGTCAAACATCAGGAAAAGGATGGCGAAGAGGTAGTAGCCGATATGTGATGGCAACCATGAGCTGCCACGAGTCGGAATACCGCACTCAAAAGGTTCACCCTTTACCGGATTGTATGAACGAGGACCGATCAACTTCGCGATGACATAAGCAGCCACCACCAAGGTTACAGCCGTCAGCAAAACGGTGATAAATAGTGTAAAGTTCATAAATTTGTTATAACGTTATTTTATATAAATGCTTCTAAGCGGTTGCAAAGGTAACACTTTTTTCTGAAAGAGCACATTTTTTTATGGTTTAATTTGCATCTAAAGTGAAAAAACTCAAAAAACAGCCTGATTTCATCAGTTAACAGACAGACTTAATGGTGGATCAGAAACAGAGAAAACGAGCGTATTTTGTAGCAAAAAGGAACAGAACAGTAGGAATTTTTACCCAAAAATTCATCCGCTTCGACATTGTTTCCGGCACAACTTTCATCGCCTCTCCTACCCTTCATAAAAAGGATGAGAAAGAGATTATCTATAATCTCAATGGCCAGCAAGTAGATAAGACCTCTGCCCAAGGCGGCATCTTCATCTCCCGTCAGAAAGGTAAGTTCTATAAAGCATCCGGTTCTTCCGGAGGAAGGAGATAGTTCTGCTGGCGATTTCAGATGTTTGAATAAGCAGAAGATTATGATTGAATAAGCGTATTCAGATGTTTGAATAAGCGAAAGAATATGATTGAATAAGCGAAAGAAGACGTTTCTTTGGGATCAAAGAGACGCCTCTTTTAGTTTTAGGAGACTGCTTTTCGAGTTGAAGGAGACTGCTTCTCGAAGATTGCCACTAGGCTCAGCAGACCTGCCGAGCCTAGTCAGCAGCTCTGCCGACTGCAGTCAGCAGGTCTGCCGAGCCTAGTGACAACACCTTTTAATCGTACAACTACAACCCTTATAGTCGTACAACTATAAACCTTTTAGTTGTACAAGCATATACCTTTTAGTTGTACAACCATATACCTTTTAGCTGTACAACCATAAACCCTTTAGTTGTACAACCATATACCTTTTAGCTGTACAACCATAAAACGCAACCCCGCCAGGCGTTCCTCCTTTGACGCCTAGCGGGGTTGCGCTTTTTACCTTTATGATAAGGACTTGGGGGGACTAGCGATGGAATCCGCTAGGAACGGGGGGCGAAAGGGGGTTAAGGTTCTTTTTACCTTTTTACCCTTTTACCTTTTTACCTTTTTACCCTTTTACTTTTTTACTTTTAAACTCCCTTTTCAGCAAACAGGCCGAAGAGCTCAGCATCTATCAGGTCAGTAACCTTTCGGAAATCTTCCGGATTCTCTCCGAACTCCAGATTATCACCATCGATGATGATGAGGCGACCTTTATAATCCTTGATCCAATCCTCATAACGCTTGTTCAAGCCCTGGAGGTAATCGATGCGGATGCTCTTCTCGAAATCACGACCACGCTTCTCGATATGCTTCACGAGCGTAGGAATGCTGCTCTTGATATATATCATCAGGTCAGGGAGTTTCACCAGACTGATCATCAGATCGAAGAGATCGGTATAGTTCTTGAAATCCCTATCGCTCATCATACCGATATCGTGAAGATTAGGCGCAAAGATACGCGCATCCTCAAAGATGGTTCTATCCTGTACGATGGTCTGCTCTGAACGGGAAATCTCCACAACATCATGGAATCGCTTGTTCAGGAAGTAAATCTGAAGATTAAACGACCAACGTTCCATATCCTTGTAATAATCAGCCAGATATGGATTATTATCTACCGGCTCGAAATTAGCTTTCCAGCCATATCTCTTGGCAAGCATCTTGGTTAATGTTGTCTTGCCGCTACCTATATTTCCTGCTATTGCTATATGCATTTTTTTTACCTTTTTACTTTTTTACCTTTAAGAGAACAGCCCGAAGAGCTTGGCATCTATCTTATCTATGATTTCACCAAACTGCTTGGGATTGTGCTCGAAATCGAGATTATCAACTTCTACGATGAGCACCTTGCCCTTATACTTATTCATGATGAAATCTTCGTAAAGCTTGTTGATACCTTCCAGATAATCCAGAGGCATCTTCTGCTCATAATCACGACCGCGCTTCTGGATATTCTTCACGAGGTGAGGAACGGAAGAACGGAGATATATCATCAGTTCAGGCATCTCCACCACTTCCATCATCGACTCGAAAAGCTCCATATAAGTATCGTAGTCGCGCTGGTCCATGTTGCCCATCTTCCGGTTGTTGGCCGCAAAGACATAAACACCCTCAAAGATGGTGCGGTCCTGAATGACCGTCTCTTTACTGTGTTGGATTTCCAGCAGATTCTTGAATCGCTGCTTCAGATAGAACACCTCCATATTGAGTGCCCATCGCGAGATATCCTTGTAATAGTCATCGATATAGGGGTTTTCAGCCACGGGCTCCAAGTACTGTTTCCATCCATAATGTTTAGACAGCATCTTGGTGAGTGTTGTCTTGCCACTACCGATATTTCCTGCTATTGCTATATACATTTATTTTTAATGTTTAATGTTGAATGTTTAATGTTGAATTTTTGATGCGATACCACCCTCAATTCTACATTGGCTGCAAAAGTACAATAAAAAATCGGGATAAACAAAAAAATCCAAGCAAATATATGTTTTGCTTGGATTTTTGTATTCTATTCCTGTCTTGCAGGGATTCTGTATTTTAATATTCACGTTCGATGAGTTCGAGACACATGCGGGAGTTGTGGTAAGGACATTTCCAGAAACCAGCCTTATCATCCTCCCTGTTCACCGTACCATCTTCCAGGATAGCCCAGTGCCACTCACCATTCTTGGCATCCAGCAGATTCTTGGCTACATAGTTCCAGCAGGCGATGGCAGTCTGGAGATGTTCTTCGGTACGGAAATACTGATAGAGATCGATATGGCCGATGATGTTCTCACACTGCACCCACCACTGTCGCTGGAGATCAAACTTATCTCCATCTTTCCAATGCTCATAAATCATACTGCCATCCGAACGTAAGCCTTCATCTGCTGCATCGGCTATACGACGGATGATGCGCTCTATCTTATGCAGCAATATCTTATCGTCCAAAACCAGCGCGGTTTCGTGAAGCAGCCAGGACGCCTCAATATCATGACCATAGCTCTCGATGTTGCGCTTGCCCTCCCACTCGTCATTGAAGAAGAGATCGAGATGATAAGTCTCCTCGTTCAGAAGCTTATCGGTGAAGATATCGAGCAGATTGCGGATGCTCTTCTCCAGTTCCGGAGTCTTCCATACACGATAAAGATTGGTATATGGCTCGATGATATGCAGATGGGTATTCATCGTACGGGAACCATTCTCGTCCTTATCAGAGAGACGCATGTCAGCAATCGGATTCCACTCACGGGTCAATGCCTCGATATAACCGTTATTCTTGGCATCAAAGGCATGCTTCTCAATATCATGATACAGAGAGATAGCGATATCCAATGCCTCCTTGTCGTCTGTTGCACGAGCATACTCCGAGAAACCATAGATGGCAAAGCCGATGGCGTAAGTCTGCTTCTTGGTATCGAGCGGATTACCCTGATAGTCAACACTCCAGTAGATGCCGCCATATTCCCTGTCGAGGAAATAATCGCGCACATACTCCTTGGCACGGGTGGCAGCCTCAAGATACTCCGGCTTCTTCAAGACACGATAGGCAGCAGAAAACGCCCAGAGGATACGGGCATTCATCACTGCTCCCTTCTCGGCTACAGGATGTACCTGGTCGTTACCGTCTACACGTCCGTAAAAGCCACCGTTTTCTTCATCTTTCACTTTCGTTAGCCAATAGCTGAGGATGTTGTTCTCCAGAACATCCCGCATCGTTTCTTTAAGATTTTCCATTTTTCCATTCTTTATAGTGATTATTAGTTATGTTAAAACAATTATTTGCGGATAGGGAACTTCCAGGCAAGCACCATCAGCAGGAAGGCGATGACGGCTGGGAAGAGTGAGAACAATGACCATACCATCGTAAGCACAGAGTCGGTGACGCTGGCTGGGTCGATCATCGTATTACCCATCTTATCTGTTATCATGTTGGCACCTGCCCAACCCAGGAAGAGGGCGATGAGAGAACCGGAAATGGCGGTACCAAACTTCTGACTCATCGTACCGGAAGAGAAGATAAGACCTGTAGCTGATGTTCCGAAATGCTCGGTATGGTAGTCGGCTACATCGGCATACATAGACCACATCAATGGCGAATAGATACCGATACCCATAGAGGTAAGGATAACGATGGCTATCATCACCCAGATATACGACGGATCCATCGGGATAAAGAAGAAGACAACCGAGAGTACCAGACAGAGAGTTGCAGCCCAGAAGAATGCCATGCGCTTGCTGCCTACCAGACGGGTGAACCAAGGAGATACACCACCGAAAATCATACAGGTTACTTCACCAAACGCCATGAAAACGGTATAGTTGATAATCAATCCCTCGATGGTTACATTGCCATGCAGACAGTAATCAAACATATAGCCAGCAACGGCATAGCGGAATCCGTTGAAGAAGTTGGTGCACACGGCGATGGCTGTCATATAGAGCCAAGCCTTGTTGTGAACGAGGTCGGCAAACTGCTGGAAAGAGAACTTCTCAGCGCGCTTCGGCTTCAGACGTTCCTTGGTAAGGAGTCCGCAAGCCAATGTCATCACCGCTGCAATAATACCGAGCACGGCACCAATGACAGCATACTGATGTGCGGCTGTTCCACCTACCATCTTCTGGAGATAAGGGAAAGAAAGCAGGGTAACGAATCCCATGGCATAAGCACCCACCATACGGAAAGAAGAGAACTGGTTCTTCTCATCATCATCCTCGGTCATCACACCGAGCAATGAGCCGTAAGGCACATTCACCATAGTATATACCGCCATCATCAGCAGATAGAGGGCGTAAGCATAGATTCGCTTGCCCACAGGACCGAAGTCTGGTGTATAGAGCAAGAGGGCGAATATCAATCCGAAAGGAATGGCACCATAGATGAGCCAAGGACGGTAGGTACCGAAACGGCTCTGGGTACGGTCGGCAAGAGTACCCATCAGTGGGTCAGTAACCACATCGAACATGCGGGCTACGAGCATCAGTACTGCCGCATCCGCAAACGAGAGTCCGAAGACATTTGTAAAAAACAGAGGAAAAGCGATAGACATCACCTTCCATACAATACCACCCGCAGCGGCATCACCCAATGCATAAGCTATTTTTTCTTTTAAACGAGCCATTGTTTTTATTTTTAATGTTGAATGTTGAGTGTTGAATGTTGAATGTTACTAAAAAAGGGATTCGCCCCTTATCCATATTCAATAATACGGATGAGGAGTACGAATCCCTACAATCTTAATACCTGAAACTTATTTACTTAAAGTCTGTTTATTTTTTGCTACCAAAGCCTTGATCTTCTCTACAGAGAACTGAGTACGATAATCATCCTTTGGTGTATTCATGCAGTAGTCTACCAATCGGTCGATGGTAGAAGTTGCCACATGCATGCGGGTATCAGAAGAAGCATAGTAGATGAATACCTTACCATCCTCATCTGCAATCCAACCATTGGCAAAGACTACGTTCATTACATCACCGATATACTCAGGACCTTCCGGTACGAGGAGATATCCACCAGGTTCTGCAATCACCTTTGTAGGATCCTCAAGAGAAGTCATGTACATATAGAGCACATAGCGGAGACCGCTGGCACAGCCACGAACACCGTGAGCCAGATGCAACCAGCCCTTATCAGTCTTGATAGGATGAGGCCCCTCACCGTTCTTCACCTCCTGGATGGTATGATAGTGACGGGCATTGATGATCTTCTCTTCCTTGATTTCGGCATGAGTGATATCATCAACAAGAGCCCAACCGATACCACCACCAGAACCTGTATCGATGAAACCATCCTGTGGACGGGTATAGAAAGCATACTTGCCATCAACGAACTCCGGATGGAGAACCACATTGCGCTGCTGGCTCTTGGTCTTCAGATCAGGAAGACGCTCCCAGTTTACCAGGTCCTTGGTACGGGCGATGGCTGCAGTAGCAGTAGCAGCACTGAGGTCGCCAGGCTGATCATCATCATGACGCTCAGCACAGAACACGCCATAGATATAACCATCCTCATGAGCTGTGAGTCGCATATCATAGATGTTGGTAGCAGGAACAACATCCTCCGGCATGGTGATAGGCTCATCCCAGAAACGGAAGTTGTCAACACCATTAGGACTCTCTGCTACGGCAAAGAAACTCTTGCGGTCAGCACCCTCAACACGAACAACGAGGAGATACTTACCATTCCACTTGATGGCACCCGAATTGAGCGTAGCATTCATCATGATGCGCTGCATGAGATACGGATTGCTCTTCTCGTCGAAGTCGTAACGCCACTCTAATGGAGTATGTTCTGCTGTAAGGATTGGGTTCTTATACTTTTCGTAGATACCATTTCCCCACTCTACCGGTTCATTCTTACGGCTCAGCAATTCCTCATGATGAGCGCGGAGTGCTTTCACTTTGTCTTGAAATGTTGTCATAATATATCTTTTTTTACTTTTTTACCTTTTTACTTTTTTACCTTTACAATGTCTTTGGCAAAGAGGACTTTCTTTTCCTTCTTGAATGCCTTGAAGTCCTTGACGATATCCCCGTCACCGACACCAGGGAGGTAAGCCTCTTCCTCAGGTTTATCCCAGGCATTACGCCAGAAGAGAACATAACTCAACTGATACTTCTGAAGTACAGGCCAAAGGGTTTGGGTAAACCAATCCTTCTTGCTGGCGATACCCCTGCAACCCGTTTCGGTGAGGGCAGGAATCTTGCCAACCTTCTTGGCTGCCTCCATCAGCACATCGAGCGTAGCAGCAAGGTTCTGCTGATAGTTGGCATCGCTGTTATCGAACTCGTAGACGTCAACACCCAGCATATCCACATACTTTTCTCCCGGGAATCGCTCCAGGAATTTTTCTACCGTCTTCTCGTCGCTGAGATTTGGTGACCAAGCCCAAACGATGTTATTGCACCCTGCTTTAGTAAGTATATTTAGGGTTTTTACGTATAATTGGTTATATTGTGCAGGTGTGCAACTGCTAGCTCCCCACCAGAACCATCCGCCATTCATTTCATGCCATGGTCGGAAGATGACAGGAACCAGTTTACCATCGTTTGTCTTCAAAGAAAGGATGAAATCGGAAACCTTCTTGAGCCATCCGTCGAACTTCTGTTGCTGGGCGCCTCCATCCAGGACTGCAGCAACAGCATCACCTTTCGGATCCCAGGCATTCTCGCCAGTAACCGGATTCCAAGGATGCCAACTCAAAGTAACGATGCCTCCTCTCTCATTTTGGGCAATGATCTCTTTTCGCATACGATCGAAAGATACGCCATCGAGGTTCTCCTTGCTGTCGAGCTCTAGCTTACCGAGATCAAAGCCCATCACGGCAGGATAATCACCTGTAGTGAGTAATACATCGCTCTTTCCTTCATCCCATTTCCAAGTAGTACCATACACCGGATCATCCTGATGTCCGAGCATGATTCCCTTGTTCAGTAATTTCTGCAGTCTGACCTTCAGTTGCTCTGCAGGAGTATTGCAACATTGCTTTTTACCCTTGCAGCAGGAAGTATTGGCAGTCTGGACTGATGCGCCCGTAACGCCATCAACCTGTGCCACAGCTCCTTGCATCGCCATGAGGCAAGCTGCACCAATCAAAATTCTTTTTCCTATCATATATCTATTTCTTTAATTGCTGAATAATCCAAGCCTGCCATTCATCCCACTGCTCCTGATACCAATAATGACCGGTCATCTGGTACAGACTCAAGGTTTTAGGCGCTTTTACCGAATTATAAAGGCCGTAAGATGATGTAGGCGGAACCACCTCATCATTATAACCGAAACTGTACCAGCCAGGAACGGTGATACGACGGGCAAAGTTGACGCCATCATAATAGCGTGCACCTTCGAATCTTGCCTTTTCCAAATCTGTAAGTTTCTGCTCTTTCCATGCAGCCCCCTGTGCCTTGTCTTCCTTATAGAAATAGTGAGGCCATCCGCCTGCAACTCCGTGAATCTCAGCTTCATAATCACACATGGCATCATGAACAGGAGCCAGGAATGTGATTCGCTTGTCGAGAGCTGCCACAGCGATGGAAAGGAATCCACCCTGTGATGAACCCGTTACACCGATAGTCTTTCCGTTCCACTCAGGGAGAGAAGCGATATAATCCACACCACGGACAGCACCGGTTACTACCCGCCTGTAAGCATTGCGATAAGGATTCTCGAGATTGGTATCCCAGTAACCATTCAGTTCGCCATTGGCAAGATCATCATAAATTTTCTGCTGCATGGTAACAGGAACACCGTGAATACCGATTTCCAGTACGATGCACTCAGCAGGAGCCGTATAAGTATCGCCGGCATAAGGGCGCACACCCGCACCAGGCACACGGAGCAAAGCCGGATACTTACCTTCTTTTACCGGTACACTCAGGATGCCATACATCTTAGAACCCCAGCGGTTGTTGTTATAGCTGATTTCATATACATTCTTATCCTTGGTACAACGCTCAGGCAGAAGCACCTTGGTAGGATTGAGGTCATTCTGTCTTGCCTCATCCAGTGCCTTCTTCCAGAAAGCATCGAAATCCTTAGGTTCCTGTGCGAAAGGCTGGATCTTCTCTGGAGAGAACCCTGCCGTGCAAAGTCCCTCGTAATCCTTGCCATCAACATGAGCGATAACCTTGAGGCGGTAGAAGCCCGGTCTGTTCAGACTGCCGCACCATTTCATGGTTCCGTCCTTGAGAGTGGTACTTTTCTTCACCTCCGGAAACATTGCCGGACCGGTTTCATAATCTACCTTCACCTGATTGAGTAGCGTACCGCTCTTTCTCACATTCACCGTGAAGTTAGCCTTCTCGCCTACTCGGTAATTCCAGTCCTGATGGTCAGGAGTTACCGTTACCACGATGTTGTTTCCTCTGATTTGTGCGCTGAGGCTTGAAGTCCCCAGCACACTCATCAGAACACCTATAATTATTAACCTAAAAACATTTGCTATACGATGATTCATATTGTCGTTGGTAATCTTGTTAGTTAAACATTCTGTTTTACGGTTGCAAAGTTAGGCATAATTTCCGATATATCCGTGTATTATTTTGCTGAATAAACATACTTTGTTGCAAAGGCAGAAAAATATTCGGAAATATCTGAAAAAAGAAATAAGAATTGATGCACATCAAGTCAGAAAAAGCAAAGAAAACAACAAAATACACACTCTTTTCAACTCAAGAATTGACCGAAAACAACCAAAGACCAATTAACAAAGCACAAAAGGTTATGACAATTCATATAATAAATAATGTACGCGTACCTTATATAATAGACAAATAATAGAATAATCAATATAAATCAACCATCAAGTAAATAAATTGTAACGCTAACACTTAATCTTTAATAAATATGACGAAAATTACATTTTATTTTCACTAAAGCAGAAAAGTATTAGTAATCAGCAAAATATGTACAAGCTATTTTGCAAAAAATAGCTATCTTTGCAGCAGATTTACAAAATAGCCTAAAGGTTTAGAATAAACAATATAAAAACAAATAAATATAATCACAACAATGGAAAAAGTAAATGCAACCTAGAGCTAGCCTCTAGCCTTTTCTTCTCATCAGAAAAAGATGACGAAGGAATAATCAGAGAGCAATAATCCGATTTGGATTCTTTCCCGTATCGATCATATAAGTGAAAGAGCCAAACTGTTTTAACCAACTAACAAAAATTGTATGAACTTTAAAAGTAGAGAAAAGTTGCTTGCTAGTGTAGCTGCCCTGAGTCTTCTCGGCATCTCCCCTCAGCAAACTTTCGCAGCCCAGATCACAACGAATCAGGCTGTGCAACAGACCAAGAAGATTACTGGTAACGTTTCCGATGCAATGGGTCCTATCATCGGTGCAACAGTAAAAGTGAAAGGCACAAAAAATGCCGCAGTGACAGACTTTGATGGTAACTACACACTGAATGTAGGTGCCGGACAGACTGTAGAAGTAACTTACGTAGGCTATGTTACCAAAACTTTCAAAGTAGGAGGCCAAAGCAAGTACGACATCACTTTGGTAGAAGACGACAACAGTCTTGACGAGGTGGTAGTTGTAGGTTATGGTACCATGAAGAAGAGCGACATCTCAGGAGCTTCTGTTTCCATGGGAGAAGACCAAATCAAAGGTTCTATTATCACAAACTTAGACCAGAGTTTCCAAGGTCGCGTTGCCGGTGTTACATCTGTAGCGACTTCAGGTGCTCCAGGTTCTTCTACCTCAATCCGAGTTCGCGGACAGTCAACAATCAATGCCGGTGCAGAACCACTTTATGTCATTGATGGTGTTATCTTCCAGGGCGGCGGTTCAAGCGGCGGTTCATTAGGTTTGGGAGATGCCTTAGGAAACGGTTCTGTTTCTACCGTATCACCAATGTCAACTATCAACCCTGCCGATATCGTCAGTATGGAAATTCTGAAGGATGCTTCTGCTACAGCCATCTATGGTGCCCAGGGTGCAAATGGTGTTGTACTTATCACAACCAAACGGGGTAAGATTGGAGAAGCAAAATTTACATACGACGGCATGGCTGCATGGCAATACCAGGGAAAGCGTATTGACATTCTGAATCTTCGTGAATTCTCAGAATATTATAATGATTTTGTAAACAACGGGTGGATTTCACAGGATCAGGCACGTCCTGATTTCTCAGACCCATCTATCTTGGGTCGAGGAACCAACTGGCAGGACGCTGTATTCCGCACAGCTTTCCAGCACCAGCATCAGGTTGCTGCACAAGGTGGTACAGAGAAGGTTAAGTACTATGTTAGTGGCGGTATGATGGATCAGGATGGTACGATCATCGGTTCTAACTTCAAGCGTTTGAACGTACGTGCCAATCTGGATGCTCAACTGAAGAAATGGTTCAAGATAGGTATGAATACTACATACACAAGAACCAAGGAGCGTCTGCTCCATGCTGATGGTACAGAAGGTGTTATTACATACGCATTGACTACACCTCCAGATATTGCAATCTATGACGTAGACGGAAACTACACATCTGTAGTACGTGACGGCTGGTCTTCACCAAACCCTATTGCACAGGCTTTGAGCAAGGATATCACAATGAAGCGTAACAAGCTGACCGGTAACATTTTTGCAGACATTACTCCTATAAAGAACCTCACCTGGCATACAGAGTTGGGTTACGACTTGTCATGGAGTGATGCAGAGGTCTTTACACCTACTATGCACTTAGGCAACTGGAACCAGGACACAAACTTTGCAAGCTGGCAGAAGAATACAAGCAAGTATTGGCAGTTTAAGAACTACATTACTTATAATGGAAGTATCAAAAAGCATTCTTTCACAGCCATGCTGGGTCAGGAAGCTTGGCGTAGTGACTGGGATTATACCTATCAGGCAAACTCTAATTTGCCAAACAATATGATCCATTTGCCATCTTTGGGTTCCAGCACTCCTAGTATCAAGTCTGGTTTCGGTGTTACAACAATGTCATCATTCTTTACACGTGAGACATACAACTACGATGACCGTTATTTAGCAACATATACATTCCGTCGTGACGGAAGTTCTAACTTCGGTCCTGAAAACCGTTGGGCTTCATTCCACTCATTCGCAGCAAGCTGGCGTTTCTCTAACGAGAAGTTTATCAAGAGCATCGCAGGTAAATGGTTGAGCAATGGTAAGATTCGTATTGGCTGGGGTCAGACTGGTAATGCCAATATCGGTGCTTACAAATGGGGTACTACCGTAACCAAGTTCCTTGTTGGTCAAACAAGCGTAGCATACCGTCCTACCAACATTCCAAACACTTCTATCAAGTGGGAAACTCAGGAACAGACCAATATCGGTCTCGATCTTGGACTCTTCAATGATAAGATTGGTTTCACTCTCGACTGGTACAACAAGGTTTCCAACGATATGCTGATGCCTTTACAGTTGCCTTCATATATGGGTACTCAAGGCAATGGTTCTTCACGTCTTAATGCACCTTGGGGTAACTACGGTAAGATCAAGAACACCGGTTTCGAGTTGGCAGTAAACGCTCATCCTATTGCTAACAAGAACTTCTCTTGGGATACAGAGTTCAACATTTCTTGGAACAAGAACAAACTGGTAGGTCTCAGCGGCACAACCAATGCCAACATCATTGGCTATGGCCAGTGGAACGACGTTGTCTGTGTAAGTAACATCGGCAAACCTCTCTATCAATTCTGGGGATATCAGACCGATGGCGTATACAAGGATTTTGAAGATATCAAAAACTCTCCTAAGCCTAAGAGCTACAAGGAAGGAGCCCTGAATAAGGGAACAACCGTATGGCCAGGCGATATCAAGTTTAAGGATATTTCAGGTCCTGACGGAAAGCCTGATGGAGTTATCGACGATTACGACAAGACTTACATCGGTAATCCACAGCCTAAATATACATTTGGTTGGACCAACACATTCCGTTATAAGGACTTCGACCTGACATTGTTCGTCAGCGGTTCTGTAGGAAACAAGGTTATGAACTACCTGAATATCAGCATGAGCAAGATGAACAATGCCTGGGTAAACCAGAGTGCAAGTGTCAAGAATCATGCCGTACTGGCTCCAATTGATCCGAACAAGGACTACAGTAATGGTTATAAAGGCAACAATGCCAATACCGTATACAACTGGTATGATGACGTAGACAACATCTATGTAGTAAACGCAGGAACCAACATTCCACGTCTTGCTATCGGTGACCCAGCCGGAAACTCTAGCGTTATCAGTGACAGATATGTTGAAGATGGATCATACTTGAGAATGAAGAATATCACTTTAGGTTATACATTGCCTAAAAAGTATGCAAGATACCTTCATATTGAGAGTTTGAGAGTATATGCAAATATACAGAACCTCTTCACTATTACCGGTTACGACGGTTATGATCCAGAAGTAGGTGCAAGTACATCCGATTCACAGGGATACAGCTTCGGTGTAGATAACGGACGTTATCCTTCACCAACGGTATATTCTTTCGGTATCAACCTTGCTTTCTAATTAAATAACAAAAGAATAAACAATTATGAAAAAATACAATATATATAAAACGGCCGTTTGCGCATTCGTCTTGGGTCTCAGCTTGTCTTCTTGCGGGGACTTTCTGGATCAGCCAGACAATTCCAACTACAATGCAGACACGTTCTATAATGGTGATGCAGAGTGCTATCAAGGCGCCAATTCTCTGTACAGTATGCCATGGTATGATTTCCAAAGAGGTTTCTTCAAAGTTGGTGAAGTTATGTCAGGAAACTATTATTGGTGGGGAAGTGAAGATACTCAATACTGGAACTGTAACGTATCTGCCAATAATGCCAACCTGAAAGATATGTCTTATTCACTTTGGACAGTCAATGCCTACGCCAACACCATTTATGATAAACTGAAAGGTGCCAGCGCAAGCGCAAGCGTTAAGAGTGCATGTATGGGAGAATGCCTGACATGGAAAGCTATGGCATACTTCTATCTTGTACGTACATTCGGTGCAGTGCCAATCATCCATAACAACACAGACATTATCGGTGCCGGTACATACAATGACCAGTATAAGGCCAACATAGAGGATGTATACGATTACATCATCATGACCTTGAAAAAAGCCATTGAACTGTTACCGGAAAAAGATCCTACAGGTCTTGGACGTATTGATAAATACAGCGCAGAAGGCTTGCTTGCCAAGGTTTACCTGACAAAGTCTGGTTTCGATCCAGCAACTACAACTTATGAGCAGGGAAGTGTGGCATATATCAAGACCACCAATCACCAGCGCAACCAGGAAGATCTTGACAACGCTGCCAAATATGCAAAGGATGTTATAGACAATAGTGGCAGAAGTTTGGAACCTGCAGCCAATTTCCCAGCAATGTTCTACAGCGCATACAAAGGTCCTGAATCACTCATCGCATGGCACTGGCGTGCCACACGTGACCCTTGGACATCTCAAAACTCACTTCAAAGTGACCTCGCTATTTCGGGTTTCGATGAAACAGGTAACAACTGGGGAGGATGGGCTGGTCCATCAGTAGACCTGATAGAAGCTTTCGGAGATAATCCAACAAGCCAGACTAGAAACAACACCGACATCCGCCGTAAGGCTACCATGATCATGGCTGGTGACAAATATGATTATTTCTACACAGACTGCGGTGGTTTCGACTTCTTGAAGCATGTATATAAAGGTTATGAGAAGCATCAAGGCAATGGTGAACTCCAGACTCCAACAGGAGCACAATGTGCAAAACATCTTGTTGGTGATAAAGCCGACCATAACTTGCATATAGGCTGCGACTTTGATGTGATGGCTTATGGTAACTATACTCAGCTGTTACGTCTTGCAGATGTTTATCTCATCTATGCAGAAGCCAAGATTGGTAATGCAGGCTCAACAACAGATGCATCTGCCATTGATGCATTCTACAAAGTTCGCAACCGTGCGGTATCTACATACGAACGCCCAACATCTATCAGTTTCGAAGATGTATGGAAGGAGCGCAGATTGGAGTTAGCACTTGAGGGCGATCGCTGGTATGATTACGTACGCAGATACTACTTCGATCCTGATGCAACAATTGCTGAGTTGAACGCACAGAAGAGAAATGAGTATTATGGTCTGAATGCGCTCTATGAGACATGGTACAACAAGGGTAGCTATGATGGTCCTTGGAACTTGAACAGCGATGTAAGATACAATGATGATCCTGGTAAGCATCAGAACGTTCAAGTGAGCAGTTTTACCATCCCATTCCCTACAGAAGATGCAACCATGAACCCTCATTTGCTGGAGGCACCACAGCATGTTGACATTTCTCAGTTTACTTATTAATATAAGAAACCTCAAAAATAGAACAATTATGAAGCTAAATAATAAAATATTAAGTATCATGCTTCTTGGAGCTACAGCTTTTACAGGTCTCAGTATCACAAGTTGTGTGGATGAGCCTGACAAATATGAAATAGCTGGTGGAACTCCTTCTATTGATTACGTTCGCCTGTGCGATGTAACCAAGAAAGATTCCATGTTAACTGGAGCATACATGGGTACAAGTATCTGCCTGGTCGGTAACAACTTGAGAAGTATAACAAAAATGCTCTTCAACGACCAGCAAGCCATTTTGAATACAAGTATGATTACAGACCATACCTTGATTGTAGATGTACCAAAGACTCTTACTGACAATCCTACCAATAAGATCTACATGTACAACAAGGATGGTGAGTGTACTGAATATGACTTCAAGACGCTCGTACCAGAACCGGTGGTAACATCATTGAGCAATGAGTTTGCAAAAGATGGCGAAACCGTAACCCTGAAAGGTGACTACCTGCTGGATTACGAGAATGCTCATCTTAAAATCACATTCCCAGGGAACGTAGATGTTACAGATTTCAAGAGCATTTCCAAGAGTGCCGTTACTTTTGTGGTACCAGAAGGTGCACAGAAAGGATTTGTCACAGTAGAAAGCATGTATGGAAAAGGTAAGTCTAAGTTCTATTTCCGTGACGACCGCTGCATACTCTTCGACTGGGATAATGACGGAGATGACGCAATAGCAACAGGTCATGGCTGGCGTGATGGAATTCAAAATGGTAACCGTATGAGGAATGATGTTGAAGGAGTTCAGCCTCTTGACGGAAATTACTACTACTTAGGAGGCAAGACCGTTAATTTCGATTCATGGGCTGAAGATGAATACTCATTCAACTACTGGCCAGAGCCGGCTGCAGGTTATCCTGAGTTGAACTCGCTGATGAAATGGGATGATGTTGACAACATGCAAGTGAAGTTTGAGGTTAACATTCCTAATGATTGGACAGGCTTGTCATTACAGGTATATTTTACCGGTAACGACCAGGTAACATACTCAACAGGCAACAACAACTATCTTGCTGATGACAAGTTCCCACGTGCACTTTGGACTCCATGGTATGGAGCAACCAACAACACATTCAGCACTTCAGGAAACTGGCAGACTGTTTCTATTCCATTATCAGAATTCGCATACGACAGATATGGAAACAAATTGGGTGGTTTGAAGTTTGAGAATCTCACAGGTATGACCATGTTCCTCTATACAGGACCATACAAAGAGGCTACTGTAGAATGCTCACCAACAATTTGCGTTGATAACATTCGAGTTTGCCCTATCAATGAATAAAATTTGCTGATGCTGGCAGCCATCCAACTGCCAGCACTGCAAACAAACAAAAACAATAAACGTCAATCATTATGAAAAGACATAATAAATCTTTCCTCTGGTTGGTTCTGCTACTGATATGCAGTACATTTGCGTTCACATCATGCGACCGTGATGACTTGAACACCGACCAGTATGGCAATGAAATATCTGTATTATCATACGGTCCAAACCCTGTACTCCGTGGGGGTGTCCTTACTTTCAAGGGAGCCAATCTTGACCAGATTACAGAAATAGATCTTCCTGGTGCAGAAGCTATTACCAGCATTAATGTTGTTACATCAGGAAAAAACTCAGAAATCAATATTGAAGTTCCTGCAGAAAAATGTGAACCAGGTATTGTTACATTGAAGACCGCCAAGAATGGTGAAATCAAGACACTTACCCCAATCACATACATTGAGAATTTGAAATTCACAGGTTTCTACGTAGGTGAAAACAAGGAAAACCAGGTAGGAAATGTTGGAGACGTCCTCACTATTGAAGGCGATTATCTCAACAATATTACATCTGTCATTTTTGCCAATGGCGCGACTATGGATGCCGAGAATTTTAAATCTCAGACACGCTATCAGATTCAGTTGGTTATCCCAGCTGAAGCAGGAGAAGGCAGATTCCAGATTAGCGATGGAAACAACTATATGTATTCTGAAGGTGCTTTAAGTATCAATGCTCCTGAAATCGATGCAAACAATGCTATCGGTAAGTCTCTCATCAAGGCTGGTGAAACAGAGGTCCTCAGAGGTACTTCACTTGACCAGATTGCAAGTATTGAGTTGAATGGTGCAACCGTAGAAGCAGCTGACTTCAAGTCACAAACAGCTTCTGAGATTACCTTCATTATCTCTTCTAAGGTAGCAGACGGTGAAATTACAGCTGTAACAAAAAGCGGTATAAGAATTCCTTTCGGTGAGATTACAACCGTAGTTCCTAGTCAGCTCGTTGCAACTCCTTCCCCTATCAAGAATGGTGAAGAGATAACTATCAGCGGTAAGGATATGGATCTGATTACAGGTATCGCATTCCCTAACGCCAAGGAATCTAAGCTTAACAAGGTTGAGACAACAAAGGTTACTTCTACAGTACCAGAGGATGCACAGGAAGGCGACATCACTTTGAGTCTTAATAATGGCAAGACTGTAACAGTAGCCTATACATTGGTTAAGCCAACAGTTACCGCTTGCACTCCTGCAGCCATCACAGCTGGCGAGAAGACCATCATCAAGGGTACAGACCTCGACCTCGTGAAGAGCATCACCTTCCCTGGCGATGTAGAGCAGACCGTTGACAAATTTGCAGCACAGAATGCCCAAGCCATCGCAGTGACAGTTCCTACCGCTTGCGCCGGTACAGGCTTCAAGCTTAACCTGAAGAATGGTACCACTATCAACATCGATGGTCAATTGAGCATCAAGGCAGCTACAGATCCAGCAATTGCATCCGTAACACCAGGCGAAGCTATCGCAGGTTCAAAAATTACCATCACTGGCAAGAACTTCCAGAACATCCAGAACCTCTACATCGGTTCTTACAAGGTAAACCGCTATACCTCTCGTACCAATACAGAGATTGTATGCCAGGTTCCAGCCAATGCTGAAGTTGGCACCTACAAGATCGTGATGGAAGACCCAGACGGCAACAAGATTGAAGGTCCAGAGTTCAAGGTGGTTCCTGCAGAAAAGGATATCGCAACTATCACAACCAACATGGACAACAGCGCCATCAAGTATCCATACAACTTCACTTGGGATGACACCGGTCGTTTCCGCATCATGAAGGCAGACCTCATCAAGTTGGGTGTCAAAGTAGGTTCCAAGATGCTCTTCTATAAAGAAGCAGGAGCTACCGGTCAGATTCAGATCAACAACGCCAACTGGGGTGCCATTGATTCTCCAGCAGACTGGGATGGCGACAAGGATTGCATTGTGAAGGTATTCGATGCAGCCATGATGGAAGCAGTAAACAGCATCTCAGACGGTTGGAGCGATACAGCCTTCATTCTCCAGGGCGACTTGAAGAATGTAACTAAGATTGCCATCCTCCCATAAGATAGAAATATTTAACATAAAAAACGCATTTATGTGAAATATAATTCGTAAATTTGTGGCGTAGTTATATTAACTGCGCCACATTTTTAATTAAAACCAAAACATCAACCCGATATGAAGAAAATAGCATTATCCTTACTGATAGCTCTGAGCTGCATCTCAGCCAAAGCTGCCGACGGCAAGTCGCTGTTTGTATCATTCAACGATGGTAGCAAGATAGAGTTTGCACTGAGCACTCAACCGGAAATAACCTTCGGAAATGACAAGATGACCGTGACTTCCACTGCCACTACCGCAAGTTACGAACTGTGGAAGGTTTCAACCTTCACCTACGGTACCACTACGGGCATCCAGCAAATTGAAGCCAACAGTAAGTTTGCCTTCGAAGGTGACCGCCTCATCGTGGATGGAACCCACAACAAGGTGAGCGCCTTCGCTCTCGACGGAAAGGCTGCAAGCCTCTCCCCTATCCTCGCCGGAGGCAAGACCATCATCCCGCTGGATGAGCTGACCCACGGCGTATACATCATCAAAATCAATAACAAATCCATCAAAGTAGCAAGACAATGAAAAAGATATTACTCTCACTCCTGGCAGTAATGATTTCATTCACTGCCTTGGCACAAACTGATGGTGACAAGATTACCATCAACAATTCGGAAGGAAAGCAAGCTGAATGGAATCTGACTGGCGAAAGCAATACCATCAGCAGCATGAAGCACAATGCCAACAACCAACTGGAAATTTATCTGAAAGGTCTGGAGGACTTCGGTGCTTTCGAAACCTATGACATCAATAAGATTAACAATGTCGTCTTCTCTATCTATCACGAAAGCGAAGTGGACGATGTAAATCTCGCCGACCCTTCAGCTACTGAAAAGACCAAGCGTCTCTACAAATATCTGCAGCTGAATTATGGCAGCAAGACCATCTCTTCGGTCATCGCCAACGTCAACTGGAACACCCAGGAAGCAGATAAGATTTATAAATCAACAGGCAAATATCCTGCCATGAACTGCTATGATTTCATCCATATCTATGTTCCTAAGCAGGGTTCCAACGGATGGATCAACTATAACGACATCACTCCTGTCACCAACTGGGCAGCTCAGGGCGGACTGGTATCGCTGATGTGGCACTTCAACGTGCCTAAGACAGAAAGCACAGTTCCAGGAACAGATGGTAGCGGTGTGACCTGCAAACCTTCAGAAACATCCTTCAAAGCAGCCAACGTATTGACGGCAGGCTCTTGGGAGAACAAATGGTTCTATCAGGAGATGGACAAGGTGGTGGAAGTTCTGCAGAAGTTGCAGGATGCAGGCGTTGTTGCCATTTGGCGACCATTCCACGAAGCTGCCGGTAATGCCTGTCTGAAATCTGGTGCCAGCTGGGGCAAATCCTGGTTCTGGTGGGGATATGATGGTGCTGAAACTTACAAGAAGCTTTGGCAGACCATGTTTGATTACTTCCAGAACAAGGGAATACACAACCTGATATGGGCTTGGACCACACAGAATTACAATGGTGATGCAAATACCTATAACAATGATGCCGACTGGTATCCCGGCGACAAGTACGTAGACATCATCGGTCGCGACCTCTACGGTTATAATGCAACCAAGCAGTCTCAGGAGTTCAAGGAGATTCAGGCACGCTATCCTGGTAAACTTATCGCTCTGGCTGAGTGCGGAACTGATGCCAACAACAATACAGCTACAGCAGGTATTGACGAAGCATGGAACGCCGGTGCAAAATGGAGTTTCTTCATGCCTTGGTATGGAAGCAACATGCCATCCAACGACTGGTGGAAGGCAGCTATGAACAGCAAGAACGTGATTACCCGCGACCAGGTGAACCTGAATGCCAACTACGTAGAGGAAAGCGCAGTAGATGCTGTGAAGAACATGGGCATCGGTACCAATTTCGGCAACTGCACAGATGTGGTAGCCATGTGGATGAACATGAACAGCAATTCTGTTACTGATTTCGAGAAAGCTTGGGGACAGGAGCCAACGACCAAACCGATGGTAGATTTCCTGAAGAAGAACGGTTTTAATTCCGTCCGCATCCCCGTTACCTGGTTCCAGCACATGAAGGCAGACGGAACCGTGGATGAAGCTTGGATGAACAGAATACAGGAAATCGTAGATTACGTCATTGATAACGGAATGTACTGCATCCTGAATGTTCACCATGATACAGGTGCAGACGATGAGAACGTAAAGCACTGGATCAAGGCTGATGAAGCCAACTATAAGGAGAACAAGGAGAAATTCGAGAGCCTCTGGACTCAGATTGCTACCCGTTTCAAGAACTACGACCAGCACCTGCTCTTCGAAGGCTACAACGAGATGCTTGATGCCGACAACACCTGGAATGCACCAAAGAGCGCAAGCAGCTATAAGGGTTTGAACGGATATGCCCAGAGTTTCGTGAATGCAGTACGTGCTACCGGTGGCAACAACGAGACCCGCAACCTCATCATCAATACCTATGCTGCAGCTAATGGTGACGACGTATTGAACAACCTCGCCATCCCAACCGACAAGGTGGATGGTCATATCGCAGTAGAAGTTCACACCTATGCTCCATGGGATTGGTTTGCCCAGAAAGGCAAGTGGGATGCTTCCTGCAGCAATGATATCAAGAATATGTTCACCCGCCTGAAAAATAAGTTCATCAGCAAGGGCATACCTTGCATCATCGGCGAATATGGTACACACGGAAGCAAGAGTGTCAGCAAAACCAGTTCTGCCAGCGAGATTCAGGCTGCTGCCGACCAGGCTGCCGACATCGTGAAGCAGGCAAAGGCATACGGCGTAGCCACTTTCTACTGGATGAGCATCTTCACTGAGAAAGACAGAACTGTTCCTCAGTGGACACTCCCTACAGTAGTGGAAGCTATGAAAAAGGCTTATAATGAATAACAAATTATGAGAATCAAATATATTATATTGATGTTCGCGGCCCTCCTGGCTTTCTCTTCATGCGGTGAGAAGAAAAAGAAATCGTATGACGAGATTGCCATGAGCGGTCTCACAACCCGCACAGAGAATCTGAAAACCAACATCAAGGCGTATGCCAACAAAGGTACGCTGATAGGCCAGATGTATGGAACCTTAACCGGAATAGGCTGGAACCGCTGGCAATGTGACAGCGACCGATGCGACCTGAAAACTCTCTGCGGTTACAGACCAGCTGCAAATGGATATGAGTTGGCTGGCATTGAAAATGGAAAATCACAGAACATAGACGGCGTTCCGTTCAAGGCTATCAGGGAAGATGTGCTGAAACACTTCCGTAAGGGAGGCTTACTCATCATGAACTGGACAATGCCTGATTATAACGGCAATAATGATATGCTGGAGGAATATACCAAACAGGTTGCCAAATATCTTGATACACTGCAAGATGGTTATGGTATCAAAGCACCTGTAGTACTCAATCTTCTTCCTGTAGACGGTAAGACATGGTACTGTAAACTCAGCAAAGACGACTATATCAGTCTTTACAAGAAGATACAGGATCTCTTGGATGACGAGGATGTAACGAATGTAGTTTATAGTTATTCTGAAACCTACCAGCCGGGCAAGAATCTGATGGATCGCTATCCGGACAACAAGATTGATGTGATCAACGTGACATATCTGCAAAGCAAAAATGCCATCGACCTCCCACTCTACCAGAAGAGCATCAAGGAGATTGTGAAGCAGACTCTGCCTTTTGCCCAAGACCACAACAATGCCTTCGGACTGACAACAGGAGTAGAATCTATTGGTGATTCCAGTATTTTTTCAGAGACATTGCTTACAGTACTCAAGCAGCATCACATAGCTTACCTGATGTTTGGCAGAAACCAGGGAGAACCGATTGAGGAGCATTACTATACTCCATATCCTGGTGTATCGAACAAGAAGACTCATGGGTTCATGGAAATGATAAATGATGAAGTTTGTGTTTTCCTGGAAAAGCTAAACGGACTATATCTTGAACATTAATCAATGTTCGAAACGGATAAAATCAAAAAGAGAGGGCATTCACATACCCTCTCTTTTCTTTTCAACAAACTAAAAATATAACTCTATACTATTTCTGAACATACTTTTTACCATTCTTGATTACTACACCCTTATAAGATGCATTAACCTGCTGACCAGCAAGGTTATAAACCGGAGCATTCTTAGCAGCTGGAGCTACAAGCGCATTTGATATATTAGTTGGAGTATTGTCTTCCAATAATACATAAGCGTGAGCTAACTTGCAATTATTATAGATATTGAAAGTTACACCACCCTTATGATATTCACCATCAACATAAGCATCTGTACCATTTTTTGCAGCCTTCTTGAAATCACCAACAGTAACAAAGATATCAAAATTCTTACCATCAGCTGCCTTCAATTCATAGGTTGGACTCCAATTATCAGAATTGGCAAATCCACCAATACCCCAACCATTGCGAGATGCATAAGGATCTGTCGTATTCTCGAAGCTTAGTTTCACCTTTGTATCATCAGCATATTTGTCAAATTCTGAAGCCAAAATAGTATGACCTTCAACCAATGTCAATTCAACCTCAGTCTGCTTAACCGCATTTTGGAAATAAGCACTCTTGAAAGTGACAGTCTTAGGAGCTCCATCTACACACTGCAAATAAATCTGGCAAACAACGTTCTTATGATCAGCATTCAGTGGAACAGTAATCTTATTGTCGGTACCCATTGCAGTTGAGCAAATTGCTTTACCATCATCACCTTTGGCATCATATTCTACAACAACCTGAACATTAACCTTATCAGAATTTTCAATCTCTAACACGAAATCATCGTAATCAGAGCAATCCTTACTGCCAAGCCACCATCCTGGGCGATAGCTCCAATTTTCATGGAATGTAATAATTTTGGTCGTTGCATCATACCAAACAGTTTCACCATCCTTCACATTGTTGCTTGGCTCTCCAATATCAAGAGTAGCTGCGTTAGCAAACATAGCAAATAATACGCCACACACGAGAGTAAATAACTTTTTCATAAGCTTTATATATTTTATAGGTTTAAATATTGTTTTTAGAATCAACACGTTTATTGGTTCTTTTCGGTGGCAAATATACGACAAAAGTAGCGAAATACATGATATTATCTTGCTCATTATCAATACTATTCTTTCTACATGCCATTTTTTTAAGAATTTGATGCAATTTATCTAAACTAAACTTTCGCATGTGATTTAAGTACGGGCTGAAGGCCGTTTCTGTGTTGGTCTCATGTTTGCCTTCAACTCTGCCTTCTTCCATACTTCCGGGAAAAGTTGCTGAAAAAGTTTTATGGTTGCATGCAAGCACATGAAGAAGAATACTCAAGTGGTTCAGTCAGCTAACTCAAGTGGTTCAATCAAGCAACTCAAGTAGTTCAGTTAGCGAGTTCAGACGTCTCTGTTAGCTGATGCAGACGTCTCGATAAGCTTACAGATACGTCTCCGTTAGCCTACGCTGTCATATTCGTAACCCGATGCAGTCATATTCGTAACCCGATGCAGCCATATTCGTAACCCGACGCAACCATATTCGTAACCCGATGCAGCCATATTTATAACCCGATGCAGCCGTATTTATAACCCGATGCAGCCGTATTCGTGAATAAGTTTTATGTAATCATCTATCATCCATCACGATTTGCATCTCCAAACCTCTTAATATACTAATATACAGGCGTTTAAACAGCGTGATAGATGCTTCGAAAACGGAAATATCCATCACGCTATCCATCACGATTTGTAAGCGTCTCCGCGTTTATACCTTGCATAATTGTAAGCGGCTCCGCGTTTATACCTTGCATAATTCAAAAAAAGCAGTAACAGCTG
>JAJXAL010000156.1:0-5313 GCA_021628325.1 Segatella copri
ATGTCGTGGTGGTTGACTGTGATTTTCCACAGTTCAGCATCAAGGACATGAGAGAACGTGACATGCAGAGCATCGAGAGTAACGAGTATCTGTTGAGACAAGCCTATGAGCAGTTGAAAAGAACAGGTAAGGCTGTTTATCCAATCGTAGAGAGTCACCCAGGAAAGGCTATGGAGGCAATAAAACCTTTCTTGGAAATGGATACCCCGCCGGACTTCATCTTTTTCGACCTCGCAGGAACCATTGACAACCTCGGTGTGATAAATACCATCGTCACGATGGATTATATCTTCTGCCCGATTACGGCAGACAATGTGGTGCTGAAAAGTTCCATAATGTTCGCCAGTCAGTTGAACGATTCGTTCATCAGTATCGGAAAGACCAACATCAAGGAACTGTATATGCTATGGAACATGGTAGATGCACGAGAGAAGACCGATCTGTATGAGAAAGCAAGTCGTGTGATGGACGGTGCAGGACTGTCGGTGCTGAACACATACATCCCGGACAGCAAGCGTTTCAGAAAGGAATGTGCCGAAGTCGGCAACAAGGCAGTCTTTCGTTCCACGATTCTTCCTCCCGACAAGCATCTGATTAAAGGTAGTAACATTGAGAAATTGGCAGACGAGATTTTATCAATCATCAAGAAATAAAAAAGTATGGCAAAGAATCTGAAAGTAACCATTGACTCGGAAGAGTTCAGAAACTCATTCCGACCACACATGCCACCAAGCAGGGCATCAACGGAAGAACCTACACAAAAGGAGACTCCAAAGAACGAAGTCAGCAAGCAAAAAGAAGCTATATCTTCCAAGGGTACTTCTTCTCTCATGGATGAATATCAAGAAAGGTATATTCGCAGGTCTGAGAATCCTGCCCGTTCTGGTAAGATGACATACATCCGAAAGGAGTATCATGAAACCATCATGCGCCTCGTGTCTGTCATTAACCGTGAGGACATGTCCTTGTCGGGCTATATAGACCATGTGCTGACGGAACATTTCCAAAAGTATGGGGAGGTTATCAAAGAAGTGTATAAGAAAAATAACAAGGATATAATCATGTGGTAATATGGAAATAATGTTATTGACAATTGTGCTCCTGTATTTTGTATGGAGTATAGCTGTATTGGTGTTTGATGCCGACATATGGCTTAGGAACAAGTTGAGAATAGAAAAGCCCAAGGTTGAGCCTAAGGAAAGTCCGCCTATTCCTGCTGATGATTTCATCGTCAGACACACTTATACAGTCTCATCGAAAAAAGCCCAAAAGGAACCTGTGCAAACTAAGCCGGAGGACGAGGGTGAAGCGATAAAGGAAAGTGAAGTGACATTTGAGGAAGACAAATCTTCGATGAAGTCCGCTCGCATCCCTGATGACAAGTTGGACGAAGTTTTCACGAATACACGCATTGAGGATGTTGATGTGGAGTTCGACGACTCGGAAGAAGAGCCTACAGTGGAACAGGCAAGTGGCAATAGCTTTGAGGAGATAGACAAGGCTGTCGAAACAGCAACCAAGCCGAATGTCACAAATGAGGAGTGTGTCCATGCAGGCAAGGTGTTTTCGGAAATGGAAGGCAATGAGCTTTTCAACATGATAGCAGAGCGTTCCAAGATTATCAAACGCAGAATAGATGCGTTGATGGAATTGCATATGTCGAACATTTCCTCAGACAAGCCCATGTCTGGAAAAGCAACAAAAGTAATCAAGAAGAAAAAACTTGTTGTTCCTGAAGACTTCAAAGATTTCAATATCAGAGATTTTGTATAACAATAAAAAGTGAAAATTATGACAGACAAAAAAAGGAACAATGGTAAGAGACAAATTCCTTCGATGGATGCCAAGGAGTTTTATGAGATTTTCATGAGAAATCATGATGAGTGCAAGAAGAAAATCCATGATTTCGTTACCTCTTACCTAAAAGAGCATAAGATAGTACAGAAATCCAGCTCAAAGAAAGGAAAATAAGGCATCAGACAACATAGGGGAATCTAATATCCTCGAATTTGTATAACAATTTAAAAGTGAAAATAATGAAAAGAGCAAGAAAGAACAGAGAGACAAAGGAACACATCAGTGTTCAGTCCACAGTGAGTGTAACAGTGTCGGCAAGTACCAACAACAGAAACGGGTACATCAGCAAGTTCATGACGGATGCAGGCTTTACTGCAAGACTTGGCAGACAGGTGTGCGTCAGCGAGGAGACACATGAGCGTGTAATGAAACTTGTCAATGTCGTTGGCAAAGGACAGGTTTCAATGGCCAGTTTCATCGACAACATCATCAACGAGCATTTTGCCATTCATGCTGCTGAAATCAAGGCTGCGTTCGAGGAAGGCATCAAGGCATATCGCCTCTAACAATATTTTAAAAGTACGCCAATGAAAAAGAAAGACTACGGCTAAAATTTCAGCTCGCCACTGAATCCACAAGTCGGCATCATGCCACATTAGTAAACAAAAGTATCAACCGCCAGCCGGGACCATCCAATCCCCAAGGCACAGACAAAAAACGATTTATGAACAAGAAAAACAGAATCATTCTTCTTGCTGCGATCATTGTCGCAGCCGTATCACAGACATTCGCGCAAGGCAACGGACTTGCAGGTATCAACGAAGCAACAAGTATGGTGACCTCCTACTTCGACCCGGGCACGAAGCTCATCTACGCCATCGGTGCCGTGGTAGGTCTCATCGGAGGCATCAAGGTGTATGGCAAGTTCTCGTCGGGCGACCCGGACACGAGCAAGACTGCCGCAAGCTGGTTCGGAGCCTGCATCTTCCTCATCGTGAGCGCAACCATCCTCCGCTCGTTCTTCCTATAATATAATAAGGTATAAGACTTATGGCTGACTACCCAATCAACAAGGGCATCGGTCATTCGGTTGAGTTCAAGGGACTGAAGGCACAGTACCTCTTCATCTTCGCAGGTGGACTGCTTGCCGTCTTCTTCCTTGTGGTCGTCCTCTATATGGCAGGTGCGGACCAACTGGTCTGCATCGGCTTGGGTCTCACGCTCGGATCATTGCTTGTATGGGGAACATTCCATCTGAACAACAAGTATGGTGAGCATGGACTGATGAAGCTCATTGCCTCCAAGAGCCATCCACGCTATATCCTCAACCGAAGGAAAACAAACCGAATGTTCAAACATAAAAAGAAAGAAGAATGAGAAATATCAGAAAATCAAGCACCCTTGAGAGCAAGTTTCCGCTGCTTGCCGTGGAGCAAGGCTGCATCATCTCCAAGGATGGCGACATCACGGTCGCCTACGAGGTAACGCTCCCCGAAATCTTCACGGTTACATCGCAGGAGTATGAGTCAGTACATGCCGCATGGTGCAAGGCTATCAAGGTACTGCCCGACTATAGCATTGTCCACAAGCAGGACTGGTTCGTGAAAGAGAACTATGCGCCGGACTTGCAGAATAGCGACATGAGCTTTCTATCAAGAAGCTATGAGCGACACTTCAATGAGCGTCCTTACCTGCATCACCAGTGTTACCTGTTCCTCACCAAGACCACCAAGGAGCGTATGGCACACCAGAGCAATTTTTCCACCTTGTGCCGTGGACATATCATTCCCAAGGAAATCAAGGATAAGGAAACGGTAGCAAGATTCCTCGATGCCGTGGAGCAGTTCGCAAGAATCATCAACGACTCCGGCTATATCTCCTTACGCAGACTGACGGACGAGGAAATCACAGGCACGGAACGGACAACGGGACTTGTAGGCAAATACCTCTCGCTCTCCACTGAGAACGTGCAATGTTTGGAGGATATGGAATTGTCTGCAAGTGGTATGCGTATCGGAAACAAACACCTATGCCTTCATACCTTGTCGCAAACGGAAGACCTGCCAACGGAAGTATCTACGGACAACCGCTTTGAGCGATTGTCCACTGACCGAAGTGACTGCCGACTGTCCTTTGCCGCTCCAGTTGGCTTGCTGTTGTCCTGCAACCATATCTATAACCAGTATGTCTTCATCGACAACAGTGACGAGACCTTGCAGAAGTTCGAGAAGACCGCCCGTAACATGCACTCGCTGTCAAGGTACAGCCGACAGAACGCCATCAACAAGGAATGGATTGACGAGTATCTGAACGAGGCTCACTCACAAGGCTTGCAGTCTGTCCGTGCCCATTTCAATGTCATGGCATGGGGCGAGGATATGGAGGAGTTGAAGCATCTTCGCAATGATGTGGGCAGTCAGTTGGCAAGCATGGAATGTGTGCCACGCCACAATACGGTGGATTGTCCGACTTTATTCTGGGCAGCGATACCCGGCAACGAGGGTGATTTTCCGTCAGAGGAGAGTTTCCATACCTTCATTGAGCAGGCAACCTGCCTCTTCACGGAGGAAACCAACTATATGGACTCTCCCTCACCGTTCGGCATCAAGATGGCAGACCGCATCAGCGGAAAGCCGCTGCACATAGACATCTCCGACCTGCCAATGAGGAAAGGTGTGACAACCAACCGCAACAAGTTCGTGCTCGGACCCTCGGGAAGCGGGAAGTCCTTCTTCATGAACCACCTCGTCAGACAGTATTACGAGCAAGGCACGCATGTGGTCTTGGTCGATACGGGAAACTCCTACCAGGGACTCTGCGAGATGATTAACAGAAAGACAGGCGGAAAGGACGGTATCTACTATACCTATACGGATGAGAGTCCCATCTCGTTTAATCCCTTTTTCACCGAGGATAAGGTCTTTGACATCGAGAAGCGAGAGAGCATCAAGACATTGCTCCTGACGCTTTGGAAGAAGGACAACGAGCCTGCCACACGAGCGGAAGAGGTTGCCTTGTCAAATGCCGTGTCGCTCTACATCGGTAAACTGAAAGAGGAAAGCGACATCGTTCCATGCTTCAATACCTTCTATGAGTTTGTGGGAACGGAATACCGCAAGGTGCTGGAAGAAAAGAAAGTCCGTGAGAAAGATTTTGATATAGACGGATTCCTCAACGTGCTGGAACCTTACTACAAAGGTGGTGAGTATGACTATCTGCTGAACTCCGACAAGGAACTTGACCTGCTGCACAAAAGGTTTATCGTTTTCGAGATTGATTCGATTAAGGATCATCCTATCCTATTCCCCGTAACTACCATTATCATCATGGAGCTGTTCATCAACAAAATGCGCCGTCTGAAAGGCATACGCAAGATGATAGTGATAGAGGAGGCATGGAAGGCGATAGCTTCGGCAAACATGGCGTCCTATATCCGCTATCTCTACAAAACGGTCAGAAAGTTCTTCGGTGAGGCGGTTGTGGTGACGCAGGAAGTCGAGGACATCATATCCTCCG
>JAJXAL010000257.1:0-1256 GCA_021628325.1 Segatella copri
TTCTAAGAAGAAAGCGCAAAGGATGTAAAATAAAGCTACATGTGTAGAGGCTGTATGGCTAATACTCATTTATATAAGATTATGCATAATCATAAGAAATGGACCAGGCTTCCACAACCATCATGTATGGTTGCAGCTGAGGACATAAAGTAGAACGAGAATATGACGCAGGATTGCTTGAATTCACCTTCTACAGCCGACGTAAGTAAACGCTTACCAAAGGGCATCCACGTTATCGGGGCTGAAAGACTTTCGGATCCGAGTGTAGAAGGAATATCCCGACGTAAACGGATCAGAAAGAAAGAAGACCCTTCCACCAACCCCACTTCATGGAGTTATATTTTTATTCTTCACATGGCAGCTAAAGGGATGGAGAAATGGCTTGAAAAATTTAATGCTGACGAGAAAAATACCAAACAACCTTATTTCATTCATAAAACCCTTCGTTATTCCTACAAGGATGAAGAAAAGCAACAAGGAGTGAAAAAGACTTTGGAGCAATCTGTCAGCGGACTTGTCTTCTTGCAAGGTACGGTGAATGACCTACAAGAATTTCTTGCAGATTATTTTCCCCAATTTCATTTAGTCAAGGACCGCAGTTTAGGACGACCTGCATCCATCAAGGACTCCATCATGCAGCCCTTTATGAATGTGATGAAGACCCATCCGGAGCAGGTTACATTCCTTTGTGATGATTTTGAGAAGTTTGCCAAAGACCACGTGAAGTTGCGTGTCCTTACAGGACCATTCAAAGACTATGAAGGCTACATTGTCCGCATAGACCGTGACCGCCAGCTCGTCTTCGACTTCGGTGGACGAGCTGTAGCTATCCGTGGCGTGCATAAGGAAGACTTCGAAGTTGTAGAAGAGTAGTTGAACTACAATACTGTTAATATGTTTATGTTGAAACCCGAACATTAGCCTGACGGTCCCAATCAGCATGTTGTCCCCAGGCGGTCCCATCCCGCACAACCATGGCGAGGGCTTTGATGCCCCGCCAACCTTATAGCGTAGCGGTTCCGAGCACCGGAGGGCGGTTACATCCCTAATCCCTATGGTAGGGATTTAGGGCTTGGATATAGGGTAAGGACCCCCTCTTCGCAAGAGGGGGACAGGGGAGTCGAAGGTAAATCACCATTAGCCCGTATGGCGGTACCTGTATAATATGATACCTTTCTTTAACAGTAAGAAAAAAACTCCTTTTAGCTAGCAATGCCAGCCAAAAGGAGTTATAAGAGTTAATCAAGGCGGTGTCG
>JAJXAL010000157.1:0-5256 GCA_021628325.1 Segatella copri
CTCACCGCCTGTTGGAGAAGAGCACATTGAGCAAGTGGCAGCAGTATTGGAAGGATCAGGTAGGCAACTGGTACGGAATGTTCCTCCACGAAAGTCAGTACCTGGAGCCAGTGATGCCGGATATCGAGGCGATGCTGACTTCTTCTCAGCGCAACGTAAACGGTACAGCCATCTTGAAACTCCGTCCATTTAGCTTCCAGACAGTTGGTGTCGATTCACCAGACGATTTGACCAAGTCTAAACTCGGTGAGTATGGTGAGATGCAGCATGGTTGGACAGCCGAGGATGCAAAGGGCTTCATCAAGGTAAGTTCTACCCCACTCCGTGTTTATTATGGTATGCACCCTAACGAGGAAAGATAATATGGTAAAAGTAGGTATTTTAGGAGCAGCTGGTTATACAGGAGGTGAGTTGATTCGCCTCCTTATCAACCATCCTGAGGCAGAGATTGTATTCGCCAACAGCGAGAGTAACGCCGGCAACCTGGTGGCTGAGGTTCACGAGGGATTGTATGGCGAGACTGATTTGAAGTTTACCGCCGAGATGCCTTTCGACCAGGTGGATGTCATCTTCTTCTGCTTCGGTCACGGCAAGAGCGAGGCATTCCTGAAGGAGCACAATGTTCCGGAGAACGTAAAGATTATCGACTTGGCACAAGACTTCCGTCTTGCCCCAGAAACTGTGGTTGCTACCCAGCAGCCAACCCCAGCCGCTCACGATTTTGTATATGGTCTTCCAGAAATAAATGAATCAAAAATAGCCGTAGCTCAGCACGTGGCAAACCCAGGTTGTTTTGCAACTTGCATTCAACTTGGTTTGTTGCCTGCTGCTAAGATGGGCCTCATCAATAGCGATGTATCTGTCAATGCCATTACAGGCAGCACCGGCGCTGGTCAGAAGCCAGGAGCCACTACCCATTTCTCATGGCGCAACAACAACATGAGCATCTACAAGGCATTCAACCATCAGCACGTGCCAGAGATTCGTGAGAGTCTGAAGCAGACACAGGGTTATCTCGATGCTGCCATCGACTTCATCCCTTACCGTGGCGACTTCGCCCGTGGCATCTTCGCTACAGAAGTGGTAAAGACCGACAAGCCAATCGAGGAAATCGTGGCAGGTTACAAGGAGTTCTACAAGAATGCCAAGTTCACCCACTATGTGGATAAGGCTATCGACCTGAAGCAGGTGGTGAATACCAACAAGTGCCTGGTTCATGTAGATAAGTACGGCGATAAGCTCCTGATTACTTCCTGCATAGACAATCTCTTGAAGGGTGCCGTAGGTCAGGCTGTTCAGAACATGAACATCATGTTTGGTCTCGACCAGACTGCAGGTTTAAAGCTCAAGCCATCAGCTTTTTAGATAAAAGAATTCGGAAGAACGGATGAAAAATCATTCGTTCTTCTATCATAAAAAATAGTTTGTAATAAGATAACTCTATGAGTTGTCTTTCTTAAAACATAGATTTAACATGAAACTTTACGACGTATATCCTCTTTTCGATATTAATATTGTAAAAGGACTGGGCTGCAAGGTATGGGACGACAAGGGTCAGGAATACCTCGACCTCTATGGCGGTCATGCCGTTATCAGCATCGGTCATTGCCATCCTCACTATGTGGAGATGCTCACCAACCAGTTGAACAACCTGGGTTTCTATTCCAACTCTGTCATCAACAAGTTGCAGGTGAAACTCGCTGAGCGTCTGGGCAAGATAAGCGGTTATGAAGATTATCAGTTCTTCCTCATCAACTCTGGTGCCGAGGCAAATGAGAATGCCTTGAAGCTGGCTTCATTCACCAACGGAAGAACCCGCGTGCTTTCTATAGAGAAGGCTTTCCACGGCAGAACATCCCTTGCCGTAGAGGTAACAAATAATCCAAAGATCATCGCTCCTATCAATGATAATGGTCACGTAACCTATCTTCCTATCAACGATTTGGAGGCTTGGGAGAAGGAACTTGCCAAGGGCGATGTCTGCGCTTGTATCATCGAGGCGATTCAGGGCGTAGGTGGCTGCAACATGGTTACTCCTGAGTTTGCTCAGGGCTTGCAGGCTGCCTGCAAGAAATACGGCACCTTCCTGATTTGCGATGAAATCCAGTGCGGTTATGGCAGAAGCGGTAAGTTCTTCGCTCACCAGTGGTTGGGCATCAAGCCAGATCTCATCACCGTAGCCAAGGGTATCGGCAATGGTTTCCCTATGGGTGGCGTATTGATTTCTCCGGAGTTTACTCCAGTATATGGTCAGCTGGGTACTACTTTCGGTGGCAACCACCTGGCATGTACAGCCGCTCTCGCCGTTCTCGATGTTTTCGAGAAGGAGAACCTGGTACAGAATGCGCATGAGGTTGGCGAATATCTCATTGCCCAGCTGAAGGAGTTGCAGAAGCGCAACAGTCACATCACAGAGGTTCGTGGCCGTGGTTTAATGGTAGGAGCCGTACTCGATATTCCTCACAAGGAAGTTCGCAGCAAGCTCATCCACGAGCAGCATTGCTTCACCGGTTGCGCCGGCACCAACATCCTTCGTATCCTCCCTCCATTGGTATTGACCAAGGAAAATGTAGATGACTTCATCGGAAGATTGGAAACTGTATTAAAAGAAGTATAAACCCATTGAGATAAGGATATAAAGAAAACTCAACCCATAAAAGAAATAGGAAACACTCCTATCGTGAGCAGCAAGCCCTTTGCGGTTTGCTGCTTTTTTGTTCCCCT
Organism: Segatella copri; assembly: GCA_021628325.1. Taxonomy (GTDB): domain Bacteria; phylum Bacteroidota; class Bacteroidia; order Bacteroidales; family Bacteroidaceae; genus Prevotella; species Prevotella copri_R. Next base: position 2,725 of record JAJXAL010000157.1, read on the forward strand.
TATAGGAAATCACCTTAAATGTCTCTACTTTTGAATAAAAATAATAAAAGATATTTATAGTCGATTCAGCTCTGCATTACCGGCACCAGTTCCCTTGTACTTGCTACGTGTGGTATTGAACTTATAGCGAAGGGTGAATTGCAGGTCTCTCGTACCTCGCTTAGATACTTGCAGGAGTTCCATCTTCTGGTTATAGAGCAGGTCGGCATCCCAACATTTATAAAGCAGGTCGTTGCCTTTTATTTCCAAGGTAAGGGCATCCTTTAGGAATGACTTGCTGATGCTGACATCCAGTACATGCTGCTCTTTGGCAAGATATACATTCATCGTGTTACCCTTGCTCTGATAGCGATAATCCACGTTAAGGGTGATGCTGCATGGCAAGGAGAAGGCATTGTTGAAGTTGCCCATGAAGATAGGACGATTCAAGCGATAAGATGCTACATCTGTATGGAGGGTGAACCAGGGCTTCTGCATGCCCAAGTTGATTTGCGGCACCCAAATGCCTATCTTTGGAGCGGCACTGATGTAGGCAGTCATGCTCTTGAGACTCTTCACGTTCTTACGACTTATCATGGTAATAGCCTCGTTCCCAGGCATTTGCTCCGCCCAATAGATAATGGCATTGCGAGAGTCCTTGTAGTTGACCATAAACTGGATGAACTTCCATACACCCGATAATTCCACTCTGTGATTGGTTTCGTTGTCGAGATAAGGATTACCAGTCTGGCGAGTAAATCGATTCATATAAGATACATTGTTGCTCAGTTGACTATATGAAGGACGAGAGGTCTTTACCGAATAGCTCAACTGTGCCATTACCTTACCTATCTTCGCACAATAGCTGATGGTAGGAAAGAGGTTACGGAAGGAGCGACTCTGCTCGGGCTGATAGATGCCTGCATCATAATACTTGAATCTTACATACTCGTATCGCAATCCTGCCGTGATGTTTCCTATCGGGGTGAGGTGCGCATATTGGATGAATGGACTTGCCGTCTGCTCCTCCAACTTGCTATAAGAGTTGGCGAAGAGGTCGGTGCGATTCACTTCGTAGTCATCGTTACGATGAGTATTGATATACTCAGCTCCATAGGAGAGATTACCGCCTAAGAGAGGAGAGGTAATTACGAGTTTGGTAGCTACCATCTTATTGCTCACACGATTTTTGGAGTTGATGTTACGAGAATCGTGCTCCTGGCTCTGTTCATCGCTATAGGCATAAGCCCTGTTTGTACTGAAATAGAGGTCGGTATTCAGGTCAATAGTGGTTTTGCCCAAAGTGCCGTTGTAGTAGGCATTCAATTGATGGCTAGGGTTGTTCCTGTCGACCGTCAGACCATCGGTTTTGATATAGTCGTAAAACTTACCGTCGGCAGTCACCTGACTATCGAAAAAATCTTTTGAGCGAGAATAGCCTGGCGAGGTCAAGGTGTATCTCGCACCAATGGAATGGTTGGCATTGAAATCATAGCTAAAACCACTGATAAGACGGTGCGATTCTATGCGACCAGTTACTTCGTTGTTGTTATGCTGTTGCCAAAGCGTATCGACATGTACAGTCTGTTCGTAGGAGGCCTTTTGCATCCATGTTGCATCAGAGAACTTATAAGTGGCAAAGAGATTCAGTCCATTATGGCGATAGTTCATGTTAACCTGTTGGATGGTATTGTCGTGCTTATTGTACCAATACACAGAGCGAGTATCAAAGCCGAAGCCTTCGCCTTTCTTCTTGATGGTCTTGATTTTGATTACCGCATTTACCGAAGCATCGTAGGCGGCTCCTGGATTCTGAATGACTTCCACACTCTTGATGTCGGAAGATTTGATATTATCCAACTCACTGATATCTTGCATTTTCCTGCCGTTGATATATATAATAGGTGTACCCTTGCCGATCACCTCATATCCATCTTTCTTCTTCACGATACTCGGCACATGCTTCAATACATCTTCTGCCGTACCCATCTTGCTAAGCACGGTTCCTGCCACATTGGTCAGTAGTCCTTCGTGGGTCTTCTTATATTGAGGAAGATGAGCTTTCACCACCACTTCGCCAAGTTCTTTGGAGAACTTATCAAATAGGGTCGTGTCGGAAATCTGTTCACCATTGATGTTCTGTGCCATCATCTGTGTTATGGTAATGCCACAGAAGGATGCTACTAACGCAAGTCTTTTCATTTTCTTACTATTCTTTATGTTGTTACTATTCTTATTTGTTGCAAAATAGCAAGGCAACGGCTATGCCAAAAACATAAACAATTGATTATCAGAATATATAGAAACAAAGTCCATAAAACGACCTGTCTAAATACTTGACACTGCTGTCTAGTTATTAGACACTCTGTGGTTTAACGATTTTAGTTGACCACCTTAAACAGATAGTCATATCTGGAGTTTGGCTTCATATTTTTCACAAAACAAGTCCACTGGTTCACAAAAAACACGCTACATCCAGCCATACTTTTTAAATATTTTGCTTATCTTTGCACCAAACTTATCAGTATGGAAGAATATCTCATCATATCAAAT
>JAJXAL010000158.1:0-5245 GCA_021628325.1 Segatella copri
GGCCAGTTCGTGATTCCCTGTGGAGCCACAAAGGCGATAGTAAGAGTAAGTTGCGTGGGCTATCATACGGCTGTAGATACTTATAATACTGGTAAAATCGGGACGATAACATTGAAGGAGGCAACAATGAACCTGCAGAAAATTGTAGTGAAGGGACATCGCCAGCCTTTCAGAATGACTTCTGAAGGATTGGTGGCTCAGGTAGAAGGAACCTCCTTGGAGAAAATGGGCTCGGCAGAAGATGTATTGAAACATCTTCCGAGAGTGATGCAGAAGAATGGTAATATAGAAGTTTTGGGAAAAGGTAAACCTTTGATTTATATCGATAACAAGAAAATCAAGGGAACCATTGACCTCGATAGATTGAGTTCTTCTGACATCAAACATGTAGAGGTGATAACCGAGCCGGGTGCTGAATACGATGCAACCTATCAGTCTGTCATCAGAATCAAGACGACAAGAAAGAAGGGAGAAGGACTAGGATTGACTTATCGGCAGGTCTATCAGCGCAATCATCAGAACAATCATCGTGAAGTCCTAGATTTGAATTATCGCTATCGGGGATTGGATATCTTCTCCAATTTGTATGGCGGTTTGTCTCAGGGCTATCAGGATCAGCATAATGATAACAGACTCTACGGCAAGACGCTCATGAATATCAACGAAGACTTGATTATCAAAAACAAGAGTTACTATACCAGTGGAAGTCTTGGTTTTAATTATGTTTTCAATGATAGGCATTCCGTGGGTGCCACTTATGAGGTGAACATCAATCCTTATAGTCGGGGTGGATGGAATTCGCTGATGGATGTCTGGAAGAATGGCTCAAAGACAGAAAGCTATACAAATGATATGTATTGTCGTTTCAAAAGCCGACCTACGCAGGATATTACGGCTTATTATGCCGGACAGATAGGAAAGGTGAGCATAGAATGGAATGGGGAAATATATCTTCGTAAAACAGGACAGACTCAATATTCTGAAGAAACAGGAATTGAGGGCGGAGATTCTCGTACGATAGAATCTGATTTCACAGCTGATAGTTGGATGCATGCATCTAAGCTGGTACTGAGCTTTCCGGTATGGAAAGGTACCCTGAAGATTGGTAATGAGTTTACCGAAAGTTGCCGTGCCAATCTTTATACTATAGATGAACAGGGAACTGACTTGCCAGGCAAGACGGACGACCAGGTGAAGGAAAGTAATCTTGCAGCCTTTGTTTCTTATGGATTGAGACTGAACAAGGTAGAACTGAGTGCTGGTCTCAGATACGAACATGTTTCTTCCAATTACTATAATACAGGTGGTGATTATTGGAGCGAGGAGAATAAGGATTATTTCGTACCCGACCAGAGTCGTAAGTACGACCATTTCTTTCCGAATGTGTCCTTGACCTTTCCTGTCGGAAATGTGAAAATGAATATGGTTTATAAGGTGACGGTGAGTCGTCCTTCCTATAGTCAGTTAAGTAGTAACGTGCAATATAATAGTCGCTATTATTATCAGGGTGGAAATCCATTGCTCAAGCCAACTTTCGAACATGGCATAGGGATTAATCTGGGATATAAATGGTTCCAGTTTTTTGCCAACTGGCGTTATCTTGTAGATCCTTGCTATCAGGTGATAGAACCGTATCATGACAATGAGTTAATCAGTATGTACACCTTTCGTAATTTGAATCATTCTCAGGTTTGTTACGTGGGACTGACGGCATCGCCGACGATAGGATGGTGGCATCCTACGTTGGACGCTGGTATGAGAAAGCAGTTTCTGACGATTGGTGGTAAGGCATACAGCAAACCGATATTCATCGGCTCTTTCAATAATGCGTTTTCGCTACCATGCGGTTGGACGCTTAATCTTGATATGAGTTGGAACACGCAGGGCCATTCTTCGCTTCCGCTTTATATGGCACAAGGAGGAGTGGACGTCTCTTTGCGTAGAAGTTTTCTTCACGACCGCCTGACTGTCATTTTGGCGGGCAATGACCTTTTTGCGACGATGCGCAATTCCACAAGATTGGTATATGGTACCAGTGATATCTATACCAGAAAATATACCGATACCCGAATGTTCATGTGCTCATTCAGCTATAAGTTTAATGTTAGTAGAAGCAAGTATAAGGGTACGGGTGCCGGTAATACAGAAAAGAACAGATTATAAAATAAAAAAACAGAAAGTATATGAAGCGTTGTTTATGGATGATATTCATGGTGGTTGGCATCTGGATGCTAACTGGCTGTAGTAGTGATGATGATAAGTTGGACAGCCTTCCTTGGAATGATAAGGAACTGTTCAACCAGTCATTTGTTTTAAATCAGGACGGGTATTGCATCTTAGACGGAAAGGCTCCTGTCTGTGATATAGATAGGAATGTTCTGAATTCTTATCTTGTAAGTTATGGCTGGCAACCTGTCGGCATCTATCAGGTGAAGGAAAACGGTAAACTTGCAACAACTGATTATCGTGAAGGTATCAAGGATTATAGTCCGAAGGTCTATGAATTCTTATCTCAGAATCAGTTGATGAGTTATTATCGTGATGAAGATACACGTACATTCTGTTTCAAGAAGCAGGATTGGTCGTATGATGATGCGACGGGCATTGTCATCAAAACGAATAAGTCAGGTAAGATAGATGGTTATATGCAAATCCTGGATGTGAAGTTTCATGAAGATGAAGCTTACCTGTATGTAATGGAGAAGATTGGTTCGGTGACAGTAGCTGACAATCAGGAAAAAGCTGTTTATGGCTTGGTGGTATATCAGCGTTTATCTTCATTAGAACTGATTAATGTGCAGAATACTTATACTCTTGACAAGAGTGATGAAGAAGACAAGCCAAATGAAACAGAAAAAGTACCGGATGATTGCCGTTATTATATTCGGTGTGTATATGCCAATTCTAAGGATTCCCATGGATTTGATGGATATAGTAAATTTCAGTCATTCAGACTATTGAGTTTTGATTTGACTGATTATCAGAACAATAACTCATCAGCTAACCCTTATTATCATTATTATGATTCCATTGTATGGTCTTGTAAGGGAATGCCAGATAGGGTAGTGAGCCTCAGAAATGAATACAATAGGTCTGCTGTGTCAATTAACCTTACCACTTATCTTTTTCAAATCAACCGTAATACTTCTATGACGGAGGAAGATAGAACATTGATTGTTGCTGATGGCTATAAGGGTGGACGTGTGGTTTATTCTTCCGGCATCTATCTCAATATCTATAATACTGGTTTCATGGGTTACGATTTCGGTTCTTCTGATTTGTTGAATCCATCTAATGAAGACTATGATTTGTATTGCATCTTCGACCAGAGCAAGCGGTTCCGGATAGTCTCTCCTCGTTATTCTCCTGATTTTCCTGAAAAGCCATATTCTGAGTTGAAATATATTGTGTCCGGGGTGCTTTTGGATCCTGAGGATCCGGAAAGCATGAAGAAGCATGAGGCTGTGTTGTCTGAGCAAAAGAGGATGCTGGTTGAGCTGATGGATATGTATTATGGTCAGTATGGCAAGGGTGTTGTGGTAGATGATTCGAACAGAGAGAAGTACCGCAATCGTTTCAAGGCTTTGCCATCCGATGCAGACCTTGTGATGTATTGGAAGGGCTATACGCCTGTGCAATGGAACTCTCATTATAAGGGATGTTTAGTTGCTTTAATCTTGAAAAAGAATAAGGAAAATCCTTTGAATAGTTACTATTGTATCCATGCAGAGCCGATTAAATAGATTTCTCTCTCAATACAACAATGAATATATGACAATCGGTCAAGCGAAGGCAAAACAATGTTGGTTTGCTCTTTGCTTGACCGATTAAAATTTTATACACATATTTCTAAATCCTGATGAACTACATTTAATATCGGAGCTTGGAGAGCATCCTCAATAGATACAAGAGTGTCTATTGTAAAATTATGTGTTCCTCGCATCCATTTGCTTATTTCCGCTTCCCGTTTTCCGAGTAGAAGGGCTAGGTCTTTCTGCTTCATCCCTTTAGAAACCAGAATGTCATGTATCCTATCTACGATTTGGAAAGACAAATCTACAGACTTGCGAATCTCAGGATCAACATGTTTGCGGCGTTCTTCTAAAATCTTACTTCTTCTCATTTCTTGTAAAGTTTAAATTTCCAATTATTTCTTTGTCAACTAATACAATTGTTCCATCTTTAATTCTCGATTGAATGAAACGACTTGTATCTATCAAGAGTTTTACATAGGGAGCTAGTGTTGTACTTTGTTGCCAACTTTTAGCATCTTTGACTCCTCCGTTTCCGAAAATCAGAATTTTGTTTGATAATCTGATACAGTAGAGTCGAATCTTGTTACCAATATCTATTGGGATAACTCCAACACCATCTCCATAGTGGCCTTCCGGACGGAAATAACGTTCCAAAGCTCCTCGTTCGGAGATTTTGTCCAACCATGAAATGACGACATCTATTTCTTCATCGTAAGAACATCCTTCTGGAAATTTCTCAAAGAAATTTTCAAATTCAGAGAGTTCTTCTCCTTCAAGATGAATACTATAGAAGTTTATATCTTCATACTCTTCTATAAGCTCTATGTTGTACTTCTGTTCCATAAGCTTAACTTTTAAGTTATTTCGTTGCAAAGATAATACAATCTTCTTTAAGTTGTTTATAAATTAACTTAAAAATGAAGAGAAGATATGTTTTTTAACTATTATTTATTAGTCTTATAATGAAATTAGGATTACTTTTGCATTGCTTTTCCAAAGAAAGTAGAAGATTTCTTCATTTTAGGGGTAATTGATTTCAGGAAAGCTTGTATATAAGAGTAGAAACAAGAAGAAAATGACGTGATGACAGAAGAAAATGAACAGCGGATGGAACGGCTGTTCCACGACCATTACGAGCAGATGTATCGCTTTGCCTTTGCCTTGCTCCATGATAATGAGGAGGCGAGGGATGTGGTGAGTTATGTGTTCTCCAGATTGTGGGATAAACAGCTGGTTCCAGACCGGGCTTACCTGATGCGGAGCGTGAAGAATGCCTGTATCAATCTTATAGCCAGAAAGAAGAGAGATGAAAGACTGAAACGGCTTCTTCCTCTCTCGGAAGAGAAATTGACGGAGGAGGAACCTTCTCGTCTGGAAGAGCGATGGCAGGCTGCGGTAGATTGCATCGACCACGACCTGACCGACCAGACTGCTTCCGTCATCCGATTGTGCTATCGGGAAGGAATGTCGTATAAGGATACGGCGGAGGA